>QZJG01000012.1 GCA_003599275.1 Nitrospiraceae bacterium
GGGTCTCTTGTAGGTGGCCCTCTTCTTGAACTTGACGCCCTTGAATTCAGCATCAACCGGATCTACAGGACAGACAGGAACACACGGCGGGTTGTCACAGTGATTACAGAGCCAGGGAAGAATGTCCCTCTGTGCCTTCGGGAATTCACCATGCTCATTGTATATAACCTGTGACTTGAAGACGCCGAGCCTCGTTTCAAATTCTGTCTTACAGGCTATGGCACATGCCTTGCAGCCTATGCATCTGTCGAGATCGATGACCATCGCCCATCTTTCGCCTTTTGCCGCTTCAGCATTTTCTGCAACGGAAAGGACACCTGCTGTTGCCACTGCTGCGCCTGTTACAACAGCTCCTTTCAGAAAATCCCTTCTTTTGATTTTCATTAACTTCCTCCTTTCGGTTTTCTGTCATCTCAGGTCCCATTGTCCGGGACCTGAAATTTTAAGATTCCTTCTTCCCTCCCGGAACGGGAGGCGTTACAACTCAATTTTGCCGGACCCTCACCTCCTTCAGCGTAAAAAAAATGTTTGAAGTTTTTTCGGGTAATGCTTTAAATAAATAATCCGCGCCGGGGGCGCAACCATAGGAAACATTAATCTTATCGGCAGCGGATTCGTTTACTTTAACTGTGGCGCAGGCGAAGACGGCTTTTCCCTTTACCGGGAATGTGTCGTCTAAAACGGGGTGATCAAAACAGACCGCATTTGCAGGACAGCTCTCGATGTGTGGAAGGCGACAGGCCTTTTCAATAAAATAATCTTTTATGTTAGTCGCTGATAGCACTTAAAATATAAGTTGTTCGATGCTAACGGCAATATGTTTTGTTATTGTAACGAGTTGTTTTTTCTGAGGCGCTTCCTCATGGAAGCATGACGGTTTTTTTAGATCCTGACAAGTAGGTGCGTCTTTATGGTTGAAGTCAGTTCCCATAAAAATAACGTTTAACTTTATCATAATCGGCCCCAAAATCACAAGGAGTGCGGCAAGCGCTCAAGTCTACTTATAAAATCTTCTGACTCGGCGGCCTATGGACGTAAGGACCTCATAGGGAATGGTCCCGATTTTAGCGGCGATATCTGCGGCGGTGATTTTCTCTTTCTTCTGACGTCCAATCAATACGACTTCGGAGCCGATGCGGACATCAGGGATATCTGTAACGTCGACCATCACGGTGTCCATGCAGACCCTGCCGACAACCGGGGCGCGTCTGGCGTTGATCAATACCTCTCCGCAATTGGAAAGTCTCCTGTTGTATCCATCGGCATAGCCGACAGGGATTGTTGCGATGACACTCTTCCTTTTTGTGATGAAAGTCCTGCCATAGCTTATCGGGGTGCCGGTGGGGACTTTCTTGATCAACAGTACCGAACTCTTAAGACTTAACACGGGTTTGAGCTCAGGACCGCCGTAACCGTAAAGCATGATGCCGGGTCTCACCATATTAAAATGGGCGGCGGGCATATCCAGAACGGCCGCGCTGTTTGCCATGTGAAGATATTTGAAGACGATATTTTTTTGTCTCAGCTCCCTGACAAGAGAAATGTATCTTCCCATTTGCCGGCCGGCAAACTCTTTATCTTCAAGGTCTGCGTCGGAGAAATGGCTCATGAGTCCTTCAAGGCTGATATTTTTCAAAGAGGCCATTTTGGGAATGACCGTGCGGGCCTTATCGATATCAAATCCCAGACGGCCCATGCCCGTATCCACTTTAACATGCACTGCAATTTTGCATTTGCGGCGGTGCGCCTCTTTATCGAATCTCCGGGCTGTGTCGAGGTCGAAAATTACGGGAGTGAGGTTGTATCTGAAGCATTCATCGAAATTGTCTCTGTCGAAAAAGACAAGCAAGTCGACATTTATACCTGATTCTCTTAAGGAGACGGCCTCGTTTGTGAAGGCCACACCGAGACGTGAAATACCTTGCTGGATGAGGTGGTTGGATATTTCTGTGGCGCCGTGGCCATAGGCATCGGCCTTTACGACAGCGAGTATATTCTTGTTGCCGGTCTTTTTTCTGACGATTCCGAGATTGTAAGAAAGTGACTTAAGGTCGATTTCGGCAACAGCATTCGATCTCACTTACGACTTGCTTTCTTTGCCTGCCTCCGGGATCTCCGTCTTTTCTGCTTTGTTTGTGGGCGTCACATTGATCTCATCGGCTGCGGAAGTCGACTTTTTAAAGTTTTTTATGGCTTCCCCTATCCCTTTGCCGATCTGCGGTAATCTTGTTGAGCCGAAAAGTATTACTACAATCACCAGTATTATAATCAACTCCGTAGTTCCAAGTCCGAACATTTTTACCTCCTTTTCAGTCTTTCTTTAAATTTTAACCTGTCCTCGGGACGCAGATACTGATCGACGTCATCCGGGGTATTCAGGTTAATAAAAGACCTTGACTCAAGGTCTCTTTTTCTGATTTCTTCCGTTGTCACATATTTTACCCTTTTGTCATAAAAAAGTAAAAAATCTTTCAGCGCTCTCTTGCCTGAAAGTATAAACCGCTCTATGGAGGTCGTAGTTCTGGAAGAATAAAACGAAAAAAGCGGCTCAGGCCTGTTGTCCCGGACAGGGGCCACTATGTCATGGTTATCTCTCTCTGTCGCCATATATCTGATGAGAGCCGGATTTATAAAAGGCATGTCGCAGGCCGATACAAAAATCCATCGTTCGGATGAATTCAGGAGCGCCGTAAATACCCCTGTCATAGGTCCGCGTATGTCGTAAACGTCGCCGAACATCGGGGCATCGAGGTATGAATAGAGCTCCGGCTGGTTCGTGATGATGAAGGTCTCTTTGAAGCATTGTTTCATGATCTTGAGGTTTCTTTCGATGATCTTTTTGCCCTCAACTTCGATAAAGCCCTTCAATACAGGCATTCGCTTGTTCTCGCCGCCAGCAAGGATTACTCCGGTGCAATTTTCAATAAAATTATTCACTTTAGTGGAATGATGCCCTGGATCCTGATTGTTTTTGCCAATTCCTCACCATTCAGGGCGCTTTTTGTCTCTGTCCCGTTGACCATATTTTTGACAACGGCCTCGCCGTTTTTTATCTCACTATCTCCAATGACAACTATATGTTTTGCGTTTATCCGGTTTGCCTTCCGCATCTGGCTTTTGAGAGATGAACCAACATAATTTGCCTCGACCCAAAGTCTCTCCATCCTTAATTTTTCAGCAAGCAAAAAGGCCTTTTCAGAGGCTTCTTCCCCAATTGGACATATTAAAAGGTCGGGCCCATCAGAGTTCTTCATGGAATCCTTTATAAGAGGGACAATCCTTTCCATGCCGATGGCAAAGCCGATCCCCGGGGTCGGCGGGCCTCCGAATTCATCCACCAGGCCGTCGTATCTGCCCCCGGCCGCAACAGCTTTCTGACTGCCTAATGATTCGCTGGTAACTTCAAAGGCTGTCTTTATGTAGTAGTCAAGCCCTCTGACGAGATTGGGATTAATCGTGTGCGGCACGTTTAACATATTGAGGTTGTGCTTCAGACTTTCAAAATGCCCTTTACAGTCAGCACATAGATAGTCCGTCACTGGAGGTGAGCCCTGACGCGAGCTGATGCAATCCGGGACCTTGCAGTCAAGAATCCTCAGAGGATTGAGATCAAACCTTCTCTGACAGTCGCTGCAGAAGCTGCCTAATTTGTCGCGCAGGAAATTTTTCAGCGCATCCCTGAAAGCGGGACGGCAATTTTTGCATCCCATGGAGGTGACTTCGAAATTCAGACCTTTTAGCCCTATGTCGCCCAATATCCTTGCGAGCATCGAGATTATCTCGGCGTCGATCTTCGGCTCCTCAATGCCCATGGCCTCGGCGCCTATCTGATAAAACTGCCTGTAGCGGAATGCCTGCGGTCTTTCATACCGGAACATCGGGCCCATGTAATAAAATCTTTGCGGGGCGGGTTCGTTATAAAGGTGGTGCTCGACATAGGCCCTGACAAATGAGGCCGTGCCTTCAGGCCGGAGGGTCACACTGCGGCCGCCTTTGTCCTGAAAGGTATACATTTCTTTTTCAACGATATCGGAGGTCTCGCCGATGCTTCTGATAAAGACGTCGGTTGATTCAAGTACGGGCAGCCTGATCTCCTGATAGCCGTAAGTACAGAAGATTTCCCGCGAGGTCTTTTCAATATGCTGCCAGATGGAAATCTCCGGGGGCAGGATGTCCTGCAGGCCTTTGAGGGTTTTATATTTCATCCGGTGTTTCCGCCTCGCGCTCCTTGTCGAACTCCATCATGCCGAGGTGGCTTTCTATAAGCCTTTTCACCTCTTCCTTGAAATGCCTCCTGATGCCCTTGAGGTCTGTTATGTCTTCATGTATCTTGACTACTTTTTCCTGGGCCGCGCGCAGCATTTCCTCCGCCTTTAATTCGGACTCTTTGATTATGAGCTCCGCATCCTTTTTGGCGGTATTTCTGTAATCATCGACCATTTGCTGCGTGCTGATGAGCGTGTCCTTAAGCGTGGTCTCTATATTCTTATATTCCTTTAACTGCTTTTCGAACCTTCTTGCCTCTTCACGTAAATTTGCGTTGTCCCTGAGAAGCTCCTCCATCTCTTCCCTGATCAGCTCGAGAAACGAATCGACTTCTTCCATGTCGAAACCCCTGAACTTTGTAGCGAATTGTTTCTGCTGGATATCAAGCGGTGTTATTCTCATGTCGCCTCCTTATAAATAATGTCATTGTTTTGTCTGGTAAAACGTCAGTGATATTTCGCGTCATCTCATCTTTGCTCCCATATCAAATAGTGACGACACCACGAAATACTTAAGGAACATAATCACCAGAATAACTATCATCGGTGATATGTCAATGCCCATTGTAATACCGATGCGCTTCCGTATCGGCCTGAGCACGGGGTCCGTAACCGCATAGAGGAACCTCACAATCGGATTGTAGGGGTCCGGATTCACCCAGCTTAAAAGCGCCGAAATGATTATGATCCACATATATATTGTCAGAAGTGTGTCTAGAATATAAGCTACGGCATTAAATAAATTTCCAAAGATAAACATGTCAGCCTCCCGGTCCTTTTCCTAATTCCTCCGCCCTCTTTTTAGCCGAAGCAAGGGCCGCTGTCACAATCTCTCTCAAACCCTTTTCATGAAACACGCTCAATCCCGCGGCGGTAGTGCCGCCGGGCGATGTTACCATTTCCCTGAGCTTTGAGGGGGGCATGCCTGTTTCCAGTAACCCTGCCGTACCGATAGCAGTCTGCACTGTCAGGGTAAAAGCATCGTCTCCGCTCAGTCCCAGTTCAGTCCCGGCTTCAATCATTGACTCAATGAAAAGGGCGATAAACGCAGGGCCGCTTCCCGAAAGGGCGGTCACGGCGTTCATCTGTTTTTCAGGCAATACGACAAGTTCGCCTATGGACATAAAGATTTCCTTGACGGTCGCGATATCAGTATCTGAAAAACATTCACACAGAGACATGACGGTCATGCCTTTTTGTACAAGGGCGGGCGTGTTGGGCATGACCCTTATCAGTCTTTTGGTTTTCAGCCTGGATGACAAATACGACAGCGTAATACCTGCGGCAATCGAGACCACTGTCTTTTCTTCTGTGACCGCTCCGCCGATTTCATCAAGAACGGCCTCCATGTTCTGCGGCTTCACGGCAAGTATTATTATATTGCACGAAGCTGCGACTTCTGTATTCGATGAGGTCGTTTTCACGCCGTAGGTCTGTTCAAGGAATTTCCTTCTGTCCTCATGCGGTTCCGAGACTGTAATGTCTCTCCTGACTCCTGATTCCTGACTCCTGACTCCTTTTATAATGGCTTCCGCCATGTTTCCGCCGCCTATGAAACCGGTCATAAAATTAATTTCTCTCCCCGAATATCGCGGTCCCTATCCTGACCATAGTAGACCCTTCTTCAATCGCGACTTCAAAGTCGTTCGACATGCCCATGGACAATTCCGGCAAGGTAATGCCTTTTGCCAATGCCTTTTCCCTGATCTTCCTCAATCTTATAAAAAATGGCCGGGCCGCTTCGGGGTCTTCAAAGAACGGAGGTATTGTCATAAGACCTTCAGGTTTGAGACCGTCCATCTCTTTTATTCTCTCAAGCAGGGTCATTAATTCATTCTCCGCAACCCCGTGCTTTGTCGCTTCATACGAAAGTTTTACCTGTATGAGGACACGTTGTCTTTTCCCGGCCTTTTGCGACTGCCTGTTTATTTCTTCTGCCAAAGATACGGAATCGACCGAATGTATCAGGTCGAAAAGTCGGACCGCAGCCTTTGCTTTGTTCTTTTGCAGGTTGCCGATCAAATGCCACTCAACCACCCCTAAGGTCCCACCTTCGGCATTAGGGCGGGGGACTCTTAACTCATAATCCGTAATTTTTTTCTGCGCCTCCTGCACCCTGTTTTCTCCCAGGATTGTGACCCCTGCTTTTACGGCCTCGATGATTTCCGGCAGCTCAATCGTCTTTGTGACCGCCACGAGTTTTATGTCCTGAGGCGTTCTTTTGGCCCTGACAGCAGAGTTCTGGATTTTTTCCCGGACCGCTATGAGGTTTTCCGAAATCCTCATCGTATAGAAGCCTAACATTTTTGATTTTTTATTTACAACATAAAAAGGCTTGACCGGAGCAACAGGCATAGGGATATTCCCTCCGTAAATCTCCTCAAATCCTCTTTATCAAAGAGGGGAATAATGTGTTATCATTTTACAGATGAACAAGGGCAGGATACTCGTTATCGAGGACGAGCAGAAGATAGCTGAAATCGTAAAGGCATATCTTGAAAAAGACGGCTTCCATGTCACAGTCGCTCCGACGGGCAGGAAGGCCATGTCTTTACTGAAAGATAAATACGACCTCATAATTCTGGACCTCATGCTCCCTGACATGGATGGGGAAGACATATGCCTTGCCGTGCGCAAAGACTCCGATGTGCCCATAATAATGTTGACCGCGAAGAGCGAAGAAGAAGACAGGATAAAGGGCCTCGGCATAGGCGCCGACGATTATGTTGTCAAACCTTTCAGCCCGAGAGAGCTTGTTGCGAGAGTAAAGGCAATGCTGCGGAGGGTAAAGGGTGCAAAGGAGAGCAGCAGCTTTAATAAAGGCGGTCTTGTGATCGACTCTTTTCGCTTCGAGGTGAGAAAAAGCGGCTCTCCCGTGGTCCTGACCCCCACGGAGTTCAGACTGCTGCAATGCCTTGCGGAACGTCCCGGACAGATTTTTTCGAGGCTCCAGCTCGTCAATGTCATCCTCGGCTATGACTTTGAAGGATATGACAGGACCATCGATGCCCACATTAAAAACATCCGCCACAAGATTGAAGAAGACCCCCGGGACCCTTCTTATATCAAAACAGTCTATGGAGTAGGATACAGATTTATCGGTCAGCCCGATGAGGACTAAATTATTTATAGCATTCATATTCCTTGTCCTCTTTGCTCTCCTCTCGAACATCGTCTTTGCAAGACTCATCATGAGGGATTTCGACGATTTCGTAAACGGCACCAGGGAAGACCATCTCTACTGGATTTTGGCCTCTGTCGAAGGGAGCTATAAAAACGGCATATGGGACCATCATACGCTCCATGAAACGCTCCACTGGGGTTTGATGCTCGGATTCGAGACGTACATTGATGACAACTCGGAAAACAGGATACTTTCGTCCACAGATGTCGTCTTTTCAATGGACTCCTATATGCTGCGCAGGATGAAATCATTTCTCATGCTGCCGTCAGGGAAGGGTAAATTTATATGGTATCCGCTCTACGTCGAAGGGAAAGAGATCGGGAAGCTTTACGTTAGACCCCTTGAAAGGATAGGGCCTGTTCTTCTCAAAGAAGAGATATTCAGAAAAAGGGGAAGAGAATTTCTTGTCATTTCCTTCCTTATGGCCGGTGGAGGGGCCTTATTCCTGTCGGTCCTGTTCACTATATTCCTTTCCACGCCAGTCAGACGGTTGACGGCGGCTGCGGAGAAGATAGCAAAAGGAGAGTTCCTTTTCCGGAGACCTGAAAAACGGCGGAAATTTAAAGATGAGATAGACAGGCTGACGGACACTTTTGGTTATATGGCCGAGGCGCTTCAGAGAGAAGACCTTTTAAGGCGGCACCTGACGTCCAATATAACTCATGAATTAAGGACCCCCCTGACGATCATCAGGGGCAATATCGAGGCGGTTGAAGACGGGGTCATGTCTGATACAAATGAAGTATTAAGGAACATAAATTCAGAGGTGTTGAGAATGATCTCCCTTGTAGAGGGGATTGAAGATATAACCAGGGCCGAAGCGAGCTTCTTCAGAAAAGGGGAGACGGAGGAGATCGACCTTCATGACTTTGTTGAATCGGTTGCAGGAAGTATGAGAAAGCTTGTCGAAGAGAAGGGCCTTTTTATGAAGACTGGCGGACCTTCCATCGTTGTAAGGACATATCCGGAGAAACTCCATATCATTTTAAAAAACTTGCTTGCAAATGCATATAACTACACAACAAAAGGCGGGATCACAATAACATGGGACAAACACAGACATGATGATGCCGAAGGTTTTTATATTTCAGTTAAAGACACAGGGAGGGGCATTGAGCAGGAAAACATCGCAAGGATTTTTGAAAGGTTTTACAGGGGCGCCGACTCTACCGGTAAGGGATTGGGGCTCGCAATTGTGAAGGAACTCGCAGAGGTGATGGACGGGAAGGTGGAGGTCGAAAGCGCCAGTAAGAAAGGGACGAAATTTACTGTTAAGTTTTAGACCGTTTGCTGCGGTGTTTGTGGCGGGGTGAGCTATTCACATTTTCTTCAATGTTGTCTGGTACTCTTATTGATATGAAATATTCACTGCGTGTGATAATAACAATGTCCTTCTTCATCTTCATGCATCAGGAGATTTATGCAGGGCATAGGGAAGCACCGGTAACGCCTTACGGAGATATTTGTCCCCTCTGCGGCAAATACGGCACCTGTAAATCCATGATGACTTCCTATGAGGCCCATAAGGCCATGAAGGATTACTACGATAAAAAGGGGTTGGAGGTCTCAATTGATAATGCCCGCGGCAGATTTGTCAGGGCCAGGATTATTCATTACGGGGAGGTAGTGGACGTCATTATTTTTGACCGTCTTACCGGCAGGGTCAGGTCGATTTTTTAGATATCAGCAATCGAATCAGCTCGTGCACTTCATCACTGTCCCAATCCTTGTAACCCAGGGCAGCGCCTACCACATTTCCTTCAGTGTCTATCAGTATCTTCGCGGGTGTCGATCTTACGCCGTATCGGGCGCTCACTTCACCGTCTTCATCCAGCAGTGTAGTGAATGTCAGACCGGAATCACGGACAAAAGAAAGCACTTTGTCTTTTTCTTCTCCAGTATCTATGCCCAAAACGACAAACGGCTCACCTCTGAAATGCTGATGCAGTCTTTCCAGGGAAGGCAACTCCTTCCTGCACCACGGTCACCATGTGGTCCAGAAACTCAGAAGAACAACCTTCCCGCGATATTGATTGAGGCTTACCCTTTCACCTTTTACTGAAGGCAGTTGAAAATCAGGGGCCACGGTTGGCTGAGTAAAATGCCGGATGTTTATTGACGCCATTAATTCGGCAATGCGGGTATGCGCGGGTGTGTCACTGCCGGGGCCTGCTTTTGTTTCTTTGCTTTTCTCTTTTGCGCACGCGGTCACAGAGGAAAAGAGAAAAATAATAGTAATAATGATATGGAGATACTTCCTGTTTGTTTTCATGTCCTGTCTTTTATTTTCATAAAATTTTTATGGCAAGACTAAGTATATCAGTTTTATCGTTTTAAAAAAACACCTTTAAGAATGTAAATTCAGCAAGGTATCATTGACCTCGATATCAATCTCTGTTACTATTTTAACGTTATGAAGAGGAATTTTGTTTTTGCTGCGTTTCTGCTGATCTTTGTATTTTCAGGGTGCGCCCATACGGTCGGGGACATTGCCCCTGAAAAAGAAGGACAACTCCTCGAAGAATCTCTTCCCAACGGCCTGAAAGTCTTCGTCCTGAAAGATCCCAATGCCCCGGTGGCCGTTTTTCAGATATGGTACAATGCCGGCTCCATCCACGAGCAGGTGGGCAAGACAGGACTCAGCCATCTGCTTGAGCACATGATGTTCAAAGGCACACCCGAATACGGCCCCAAAGTATTTTCAAAGATAATCAGCAGGGCAGGAGGCATTGACAACGCCGGCACGAGCAGGGATTATGTGTTTTACCACCAGAAGCTTGCGCCGGACAAAATCCATCTTTCTATTGAGCTTGAAGCGGACAGGATGCGCAATCTGATTGTGGACACTAAAGAGACACTTGCGGAAAGGGACGTAGTCATGGAAGAACGGCGGATGCGTTACGACGATGACCCGCAGCGTCTTGTATATGAAGAGGTCCAGTCCGCAGCATTTAAAAATATCCCTTACAGATGGCCCGTCATCGGATGGATGGAGGATTTGAGGAAGATAACGAGGGATGACCTATACGATTATTACAGGAGGCATTATGTGCCCAACAACGCCATGATTATTGTTGCTGGTAATATTGATGTAAATTCGGTTGTTGAAAAAATAAGGAGCGAGTTCGGCGATATCCCTGCCGGAGCTGAGATAAGGAATCCGGATATAGAAGAGCCGGAGCAGCGGGGCGAAAGAAGGGTATTTGTGAAAAAAGAGGCAGAGCTCCCTTACGTACTGAGCGCATACAAGGCCCCGAATATTCTGACATCTGAAGACTGCTACGCCCTTGAGGTGTTAGCCTCGGTCCTCTCCGGAGGGAAAAGTTCGAGGATGTACAGGAGTCTGATAGATGAAAAGAGGATTGCGCTGTCAGCAGAGGCGTCTTACAGCAGCCTTGAGAAATATCCGTCCCTTTTTTATCTTGATGCTACGGCACTGCCCGGCAAATCCATAGATGAGGTCGAAAAGGCTTTGTACGAAGAGGTCGAGAAGATAAAGAAAGAGGCCCCGGATGAAAGAGAAGTCCGGAAAGCAAAGAACCAGATTGAGGCGGGATTTATCATGGGTCAGGACTCCATCTTTTTTCAGGCAGAGGTAATTGCATCGTTTGAGATGTTGGGAGGCTGGAAACTGAAGGATAAATACTTCGCCGGGATAAGAAACGTGACCCCTCATGACGTTCAGAGTGTCGCACGGAAATATCTCGTGGAAGACAGAAGGACGGTAGGGACTCTGATGCCACTGAAAGTGAGGAGTGAAGAGTGAGGAGTGAATGGCGTGTTGTAACACCCGGTACTCGTTGCCCTTTATTTGTTGCCGCGTTCATACTGTTCGCTGTTCATTGTTCGCTGGTCACCGATTCTTACGCTCTCGACGTAAAAAGGGATGTCCTTGAAAACGGACTGACTCTCCTGGTTGTCGAAAGGCATAACCTTCCCATTGTGAAAATCTCGGTAGGTGTCAAGGCCGGCAGCATTGTCGAGCCTGAAGAAAAGGCGGGCCTTGCCAATCTGACGGCGAGTCTTTTAACGGATGGTACAAAGAGCCGTACAGGCCGGCAAATCAGTGATGAAATAGACTTTGTAGGCGGAGCGGTCGGCGCTTCCTCCGATGATGACTACAGTACGGTAACGCTTTCAGTATTAAAGAAGGATTTAAATCTCGGCCTCGATCTGCTCTCGGACATAGTTTTGAATCCTTCATTCCCGGAAGATGAACTCAACAAAAAGAGAGAGCGCATAAAGGGCGGCCTGAAGTCTCAGGAAGATGATCCGGGCTTTGTGGCGTCAAGGGAGTTCAGGAAGGCTGTATTCGGAACACATCCGTATGGGCGGTTAATAGCCGGTACGCCCGAAACACTTGATTCAATAAAAAGAGACGATCTGCTTAATTTTCATGCCGCAAATTACGTACCCAACAATGCAATAATGGCCGTCGTTGGAGATATTACTACTGAAGAGGTCAAAAATCTGCTCGGACGGTATTTTCCGGATTGGCGCTCTAAAGACAGCAAGACTGCAATTTCTGTGAAACCCGCAGAAGTTAATGAGAGAAAAATTGTCCCCATAGACAAGGAACTTACCCAGGCAAACATTATATTGGGACATGCGGGCGTGAGCAGGGACAACCCCGATTATTACGCAGTTTCGGTCATGAATTACATCCTCGGCGGGGGCGGTTTTGAATCGAGACTCATGCAGAATGTGAGGGAAGAAAAAGGGCTTGCATATGATATTCACAGTTTTTTTGATGCAAACAGGTACGGCGGGCTTTTTGAGGTCGGCGTCCAGACAAAAAATGAATCGGCCAATACAGCGATAGAAGAAATACTGAGAGAGATCAAAGGGATCAGAAACTCTTTTGTATCTGATGCCGAATTGTCCGACGCAAAATCATTTCTGGTCGGAAGCTTTCCTCTAAGGTTCGAGACAGGCCAGAGGATAGCAAATTTTCTTGTGGCGGTCGAATATTACGGACTGGGTCCGGATTATATTGATAAATATTCTTCATATATCAACAGCGTTACAAAAGAAGATGTCTTACGGGTTGCAACAAAATATCTCGATCCTGAAAACTTTGTCCTCGTTGTAGTGGCCGACCAGAAAAAGGCGGCGTTGAAAGATGAATTCAAATAAGCCTGGAAGGTCGATGTGGACCTTTTCTGATAAAGGCGATGTCATGATCAAAATTCATTTTCAAACGCCATAAGAAGAAATAGCTGCGAAAGGTCCTGGCATTGGAAAACGTATCGAGTGCCAGGTGAAGGGAAAAGCCTGTCGCAATACTTACCAACCAGGCGGGCCATTCAGAGTACCAGGCAAGCAAACCAATCAAAATTACCCACTCCCAGCCGTGAAAAATCAGGACCAATTTATTAAACCTGCTTGTGTTGCAAACGTTAAAAAAACTTTTTATCCTGAACGGGAACCCATATTCACGAATATAATCGATAATATGGTCCATATCGATAAGAATTCCTGACAGGAAACAGCCTAAAGAAAGTTCCCATGATTTAGACACGGCGTATATGATGCCTGATATCGCTCCCGATATCATTGTGTGGTGTTCTAATTTCATTTTTCCGGAAATATATTTAACTGTCCCGATTTAATTTAAATTTTTTGACATATTAGTAAATTTGATGATATTCTATAATAATTTTATTCTTCATTGTCAATGCATGGAAAAAAAGCCTCTGATATCTTATATCTTACCGGCATATCAGGCCGAATCGTTTATTTATAATAAACTTGATCTGTTTTACAGTTTTTGCGCTGAATCTGAGTATTCGAGCGAGATTATTATTGTTAATGACGGCAGTTCTGACAGGACAAACGAAATAATCAAGACATTTATAAATAACCGGGGTGACCGACAGAAAAACCATTTTGTCAAATATGTCAATCTTCCGCAAAATAGAGGCAAGGGAAATGCAGTGAAAAGTGGCTTTGAGGCCTCTGTGGGACAATATATTATTTTTATTGATAGTGATTTGCCATATTCATTCAAAAACATTGGGGATGTCGTTCATGCTCTTGTTGAAGACAGGGCAAATTTTGCTATAGCAAACAGGATGCATAAAGACAGTGTTTACAAAATCAGATCGGAAAATCTTTCATATATTTATGTCAGACATACTGCAGGCCGTATATACAATAAATTGATTCAACTTTTCACACAACTTAAGTTCGAGGATACTCAGGCCGGACTGAAGGGCTTTGACAGGGACACGGCCGCGCTTGTTTTTAGCAGAATGACGATTGAAGGCTTCAGTTTTGATATCGATCTCTTGGTCTGTGCCAGGGAAAACAATAAAGATATTCATACGGTCCCGGTTGAGCTTAATTATGACTCGGAGATAAGCACAATAAATTTTGTCAGACAGATATTTATCATGACTCTGGGGTTGTTCCGCATTTATTTAAAACGACTTTCAGGATATTACAAAAAATAATAATGTGTGCATTTAAAATAGTTGCGGATGATTATGGTATTTCATCGGATGTCAATAAGGCAATTTCGGACCTTGTGAGTAAACGTATTGTTACAAAAGTAAGTGTGATGGCGAATGAGTCTATTCAATATTCCAGGACCGACATGGGTGAAGATGTGGAAACGGGTTTTCACATAAATCTTACTGCAACGACTGGATTGTTCGGGGCCGGTCAAAATGAAAAAATTTCTCCGCCGCGACTGGTATATTTAATATTTTCAGGAAAATTAAAAGTCGAGCAGATTATTAACACTATTAAGGATCAACATGAAATCCTGAAGATAAAGGAATTCAATTTTACATATCTTGACACTCACCATCATATCCATATAATTCCCAAGGTTTTGCAGGCATTGGTAAGTTACGCTAACGAGCGGGGAATTAAGTCTATACGATGTATTTCAATGGAAAACAGATATTTGCTGTTTTATTTTTCTTCTCTCGTCCGATATGGATTTATTGCTCAAATACCGAAAATGATTGTTCTTTACCTGATGGGTAGTTACATGAAAAGAACTTTAAATAAAGCCCGAATCAGGTATCGCAGGAATCTGGTGCTTATGCCCCTGGCAACAAAGGGGGATTATGCCGGGTTACTAAGAAGGCTTATCGCGAAATTTAAAGACACCGATGCAGAATTGGTGGTCCATCCGGGGATGGGATCCGGAACATCTCAAGCCGACGATTATTCCGCCGGGAGATATATTGAATATTGTTCAATGGTCAATCGGATATGAATGACGGGAAAGAGACGAATTGTCAATGATGAGAAAAAATAATTCTTGTTTCAGGTGCGATATGGGTTTTACTCTTTCACTGCTTATTTATGCGGTGATACAGGTTATTGTAGTGACATACAAGGAGTTCTATGAATATGAAGTAACTACCAATACTGTTTCTTATATTCAAATTGCTCAAAAATATTTAAATGGAGACTTCAGAAATGCCGTTAACGGAGCTTTCGGACCGCTTGAATCCTGGCTGCTGGTCCCGCTTTTAAAACTGGGACTTGCGCCTGTGCTCTCGGTGAGTATTCTGAATTTCAGCGCAGGAGTGCTTTTGCTGATAGGGATAAGATCATTGTCATACAGGTTTGAAATGTCTGAGAGCCTGAGGAATATAGTGTCATTTACGGCTGTTCCGATAGTTCTCCAGTTTACCTCGATGGACCATGTGGCGGATTTACTGGTAACTTGCGCCCTTGTTTATTATCTGACTTTTATATTGAGCAAGGATTACCCTGACAGGATGTATAATGGCGCATTAAGCGGGGCAATATGCGCCGCCGGATATTTCAGTAAATCATATATTCTGCCTTTTTTTATTTTACATTTTGTCCTGTCTAACTTTTTTTATTGTTTCAGGTTTCGCGATAAGAGAAAAAATATATTGAGGAATGCGTTACTGGGACTTGTTGTATTTTCTCTTTTTACTGTGCCATGGATCATCGCCTTAAGTGACAAGTACGACAAGATAACAGTCGGCAACTCGGGAGAATATAATTATAGAGTTATAGGTCCCGAGGCAAAGGAACCGGAAGGAGACTGGTGGGCGTGGAGCGGCTGGCATTTATATACAAGAATGGGGCAACCGGTTTATGATCAGGGGTTTTTCCCGCCGTCAAACGGGACTGCATTAAACTCCTGGGAAGATTTCAGCTATCTTGTTCCATTTATGAAGGCATGGAGTCCTTTTGAATCAATAGATAATTTCAAACATCAAATCAAGCTTGTCTTAAGGAATACCTTTTATACAGTAGGGATACTGGAAGGATCTTTTTCCCTGCTTTCAAGCGCGATCATCATCGGGTACATATTGATAAACGTTTTGCCTTTTAATAATCAATTGTTGCATAAAAGCGGGTTTTATACGCTGATGGTGCTGGTTATCTATCCCATAGGATATATTTTGCTCCATCCCCATGAAAGATATTTATGGGTTCTCTGCATTATGGTCCTGTTAATGGGAGCTCAGTTGCTTCATTTCCTGTTTCAGGGCGATTTTTTTAATAAAACAAGAAAAAATGTTCTCATTCTTTTTTTCGTTTTGTCATTTGCTGCATTGCCCTTTAAAAATGTAATTGGCGCGACTAACCATGACAGGGCAATGTACGGCTCCTTGAGCAGACAAATGATGGAATTTAATAAGTTGCAAGGCAGCATCGCATCCAATGATAATTTTTCCGAGACAATAAAACTGTTTTTTTATGCGGACGTGAAATTGAGATATTATGGCCAGGCAAAAAAAGATATTAGTGATCATGAACTGACAAATGAATTGAAAAAATATGATATTGATTATTACCTTGTTTGGTATAAAGACGGCGACATTAATAATCAGGCCGGTTTCTTATCTGCGTACAAAGAAATAACAAACGGAAGCGTTACCGGTCTGAAGATATATTCTTTGAAAGACAGCAACTGACTTCAGGTTGCCATGCTCAAAATAAACCTGTTGTGTTATACTAATTTCATCCAAAGTTTATTGAGGAGAATTCATGGAATTTATAAAACGTAAGTGCCTGAAATTATTTATGTCAATTGGTATTTTCCTTTCTTTTTTTTCTCGTGACGCCTATGCCTATGTAGACCCCAATACCGGAGGATTTTTCTTTACTTCCGTTTTGCCTTTTGTATATGGAATACTTGCAGCTGTTGTAGTTTTCTGGAAGAGAATAGTTCATGCTGTCAAGAGTAGATTCCGGAAAAAGGGGAATGGTGACAGCTAAGAAATCATTTCTTATCGTCCTCCGCCTTCTATTCATTCTTTTTTCTTTGCAGTTTATCAAGGTCGCCTTTTACAGATGGGACGGATTTTCGTATTATATGCGTTTCAAAAATTTCCTTCCTGACTTGTCGCTTGCTTTCATTATATGGTCTTTTAGTATGCTTCTGTTTGCGGTTGCTGTCTGGATATTTATATTCTGGCTGCCGAAGAAAATAAAGCCGTTAAGAGCATTGCGTTTTGAATATATGTTGATATGGCTGGCTTCATTTGCTTTAATTTTTTTCGTTCTGCGAACAGTTTTAAATGATTTTTTATTAAGCAAATATACCGCGTTAACGGTAAGTGTTGTGCTTTCGACATTTATTGTTTATATCGTCGGCAAATTTGCCGATTATGAAAAGATTCTGCAAGAAGTTAATCTTCGAATAACGCCTTTAATCTGGTTATTTACCCTGCTGCTTATTGCTGCAGTGCCTTTATCCGTGTTGGAACCTGAAGCTGCACATTCTGATAAAGTTTCTTTCGACAGTCATCCCGCAGGTTTATCGGATATTAAGCGTCCTAATATCATTCTTGTTACCATGGATGCCCTGACAGCCATGGATATGAGTGCTTACGGATATGGCCGTAATACGACGCCTTTTATTACGGAATGGGCAAAGGATGCAGTATTGTTCGAAAAGACTTATGCTTCTTCAAACTGGACGACGCCGTCTGCCATGAGCCTCATGACCGGGCAAAGACCCTGGACCCACAAACTATGGTTTGAACCTCAGTACCACGTGGTCGATAAATATGAAAATAATATGCCACAGATACTCAAGAATTACGGATACAGTATTTATGGATTTGTTCAGAACAATCTTGCTCATCCTAAAACGCTTGGGATTGACGATGCTTTTTCGATTAGCGATGAGGCATATACATTCTTTATTTCTGATAAACGCTGGATGAATCTGCTTACAAGATTTTATTATAACAGGCGGATTGCTGCCGAGCTTGTTATCGAAAACAACCTTCTCTTCAAGCCGCTAAACCTGAAACATACACGCCACCCTTCATATATGCGGCTGGTCATTTATTCCGGCGTGATCCGGGCAGAGCCTGTATATGACCGGTTCTTTAATTATATTTCACAAAGCCATAAAGGGCCTTTTTTTGCATGGATACATCTGTTGCCTCCTCATGATCTTTATCTTCCGCCGGACCAGTATATAGGAAAATTTGGAAATCATGAGGCGTTTGAGACCGGAGAAAAGCAGTTGGACAGTGATCTGCTTTATTCTCACTATGCTCCTAAAAGACAGGGAGATGTGGATATCCTGAGAAGTCGTTATGATGAGTTCATTCTCTATTCCGACCAGCAATTCAAATTATTTATGTCTCGTCTTGCTGAAACCATAGATGTCTCGAACACAATCATTATCCTCTCAGCAGACCACGGGGAGAGTTTTTCACATGGGTATGTAGCGCATAACGGCGCTCACCTGTATGAGCCCCTCGTTCGCGTGCCGCTCATGATCAAGGTCCCGAATATATCAGGCGGACGGTCAGTCAATATACCTGTTGAGCAGATTGATATTGCTCCGACCATACTGGATCTTGTTTCCATCCCGGTGCCGGAATGGATGGAAGGACGTTCTCTGCTACCGCTGATGGAGAATAAAACATTCACTCCCAGGCCGATATTCTCTATGCAGCTGATCGAGAATCGTCAAACCGGGAAACATCCGCTTGAGGGCGGCACAATTGCTGTCTGGGACGGGGGATATAAGTTTGTTGACTATTTCGGCAAAGAACGGGCTTTGCTTCTATTTAATTTGGACCAGGACCCGAATGAAGAGAACAATCTCATTGATGAAAAGCCTGAAATTGCGATACGTCTGAAAAAATTAATTGATTCTAATCTTGACCTTGCAAATCAAAAAATTGCGCAGCACAGCGAAAGGTAAGATTTTTATTTAAAGATACATGCAAAATGATCTTACATTAGAATCATGGGGAAGATTCCCCGCGGCACTGCATTCCGGAGAGATAGTCCCCCGGTCAATTGATGAAGTCAGAAATTCCATGAGATCGGTTGATGCGTCATTACTCCCAAGAGGAATGGGTCGCAGCTATGGAGATTCCTGTCTCAATGACGGAGGTTATTTGCTGTCGACGAAGCGACTCGATAAATTCATGCATTTTGCTCCTGACACAGGCGTATTGAGATGTGAATCAGGCGTCACTCTCGATGAGATTCTGAGGGTTTTTGTTCCCCAGGGCTGGTTCCTTCCGGTGACGCCGGGGACCAAATACGTTACCATAGGGGGGGCGATCGCTAATGATATACATGGTAAAAACCATCATCGGGAAGGAACTTTCAGTAATCATGTCATAAGGTTTGAATTGGAGAGGTCGGACGGAACCAGGTTTTTATGCAGCAGGGACGAGAATCGGGATTGGTTCAGGGCAACTGTCGGAGGAATAGGATTAACAGGGGTCATTTTATGGGCTGAGCTTAAATTGAGACCTATAGCAGGTCCATATATTGAGATGGAATCAATTAAATTCGACAGTCTGGATGAGTTTTTTCAAATATCTCATTCGTCTGGAGGTTTATTCGAATATACCGTTTCATGGCTGGATTGTCTGAGCAGTAATGATGTCAGGGGCCTTTTTATGAGGGGAAATCACATCGACAAAGAAGAAAAAGCCGAGTTGAAAATTACTCACAAAACTTCACAGTGGAAAACTTTCCCGTGTGATGCACCGTCTTATCTGCTTTCAACGCCGTCTATAAAGCTCTTTAATTTTATTTATTATAATAAGCAGCTTAATAAAATAAAAAAGAGTATCGTACATTATGATCCTTTTTTCTACCCTCTGGACAGCATTAATCACTGGAACCGGATGTACGGAAAGAGTGGGTTTTTGCAATGGCAATGTGCAGTGCCTGTTAACGATAATTATGAGGCGATAAGGCTGATACTAAGAAAAATCCATAAAAGCGGACTCGGCTCCTTTCTCGTTGTATTTAAGGAGTTCGGTAATCATCCCTCCGAAGGCATGCTCTCGTTTCCTATGAGTGGGATTACTCTGGCAATGGATTTCCCCAATCGAGAAAAAAAAATATTCTCTTTTTTAGACAGGCTTGATGAAGTGGTGGTTGATGTGAGAGGAAGGATATATCCTGCCAAGGACGCACGTATGTCCCGGAATACATTCAGGGCATCATTTCCGTCAGTTAACGAATTTACGTCTTACATAGATCCGAAATTTTCATCAAGTTTTTATAGAAGAGTAGGGGGGTAACATGTTAAAACCTTCAAAGATGTTAGTCTTCGGCGCTACTTCTGCAATCGCTTATGAAACAATTAAACTTTTTGCCAAAGACGGGACATCTTTTTATTTATGTTCGAGAAAAGAAGATGAGTTGAAGCGTCTGGCGGATGATTTAATCGTTCGCGGCGCAAAGGAAGTCCGGTTTGCAACATTTAATGCACTGGATGTAAACTCGGTTACGGAAGCCGTTAATGACTGTTTAATCAAATTTCCAGACCTGGACGGACTGTTTATTGCACATGGCTTTTTACCTGACCAGAAGGTTTGCGAGACAAGCATAGACAGCATGAGGCAGGTTATTGATATCAATTTTACGAGTGCGGCAACCATATTGACAATCGTTGCCAACTATTTTGAAAAGAGGGGCACAGGAACCATAATAGCCGTTTCTTCGCCGGGTGGAGACAGGGGAAGGCAAAGCAATTATGTTTATGGGTCTGCAAAGGGCGCATTGACTGTGTTTTTGTCGGGACTCAGGCAGCGTTTGTCCAGGGCAGGGGTAAGTGTTATAACTATTAAGCCGGGTTTTGTTGATACCCCCATGACCGTCGATTTCAAAAAAGGCATTCTTTTTGTCGGACCGGAAGTTATTGCGCGAGGAATTTATAAAGCGGTTTTAAAAGGGAAGTCGGAAGTTTATCTTCCGGCTTATTGGCGCTTTATTATGATGATCATTAAGCATGTACCGGAAATGATATTCAAAAAAATAAAATTGTGAACCAGGAGATTTTGACCGGTTTGGCACAATGAAAAAAAGATCTGTTGCATTGTTCGATCTCGATGGTACATTTATAATAGGGAATTCCCTTCCGAGGTTTATGTGGTTTTATGAAAACCCGTTAACATTTTTGATAAAATCAATTCGTTCTTTACCCGTCTTAATTAAATACATTCTGAATGATATTGGTAATCATGAAGCGAAGCAAGGTATATTTCGTGTATTTTGGGGAGGGGTAAATAAAAATGAATTTACTGCCAGGGCAGAAGAATTCAGCTTGAGAGTTCTGCCGGGATTGGTCAGAAAAGAAGCAATGGACCGATTTAGATGGCATATAGAGCGTAAGCATGAATGTATTTTGATAAGCGCCTCAATACAGGAATATATAATTCCGTGGGCGGAAGACGTGGGGTTTTCTAAAGTGTTTGCCACGTCAGTGCAAGTTGACGGGAACAATACAATCACTGGCGAAATCCTCGATAAGAATTGTTACGGTGCTGAAAAAGTCAGACGCATAAAGGAGTATCTGGGTGCTTTGAGTGATTATGAGATTTATGCATATGGTGACAGTCCCGGTGATAAAGAAATGCTGGAAATAGCCGATTATGCTTTTTACAGGTCATTTAATATGGAAATCGCGTACCCAAAATGAGTAAGTTTGCCGAGTTCATTAATCTTTTAAGAATACGTCAATGGCATAAAAATGCGTTTGTATTTTTAGGTTTTTTTGTTCTTGGAGATTACGGTAATTATAATCTGTTAATAAACGCTCTGTCTGTATTCGGGGCTTTCTGTATGGTGTCGTCGTCTGTTTATATAATAAATGATTTTCGTGATATTGCTTCTGACAGAAATCATCCTTTGAAGAAAAACCGGCCCCTTGCGCGGGGTACGATCGGGGTCGGATATGCTTTGGTCCTGGCGGTTCTGCTCTGTTTATCGAGTTTGTTTCTTGCGTCACTCATCAACACTGCTGCCGTAATAATAATCAGTCTCTACGTTCTGAATAATCTGGCTTACTCGTATTATCTGAAGAGGGTGCCTATCATCGATGTTTTTCAGATAGGTTTGGGGTTTATGCTGAGGATTTTTGCCGGGACCTCAGGCATCGGCATATACATTTCGGAATGGATGGTTATCACGGGTTTTGAGATTAGTCTGCTTATCGGGTATGCAAAGAGATACTCGGAATTGACCTCGGGGGAAGATGCTTACAATCAGAGAAAGGTCCTGCAGGAATATTCCAATGAAACTTTGAAATCTTTTATGACCATTATGGCATCTGCCACCATAATCACATATTCTCTTTACACCTTAAGCGCCAGATCAATTGAAATACACGGCACTACAAACCTCATCTATACCATCCCATTAGTAATATTTGGCATTTTTCGCTTCTTGTATATGATAATGTTTCATCAGACGGGAGATGATCCTGCTTCGCAGATTTTCCGCGATAAACAGATGATCGTTACGATCGTTTTGTGGGCGATATTATACGGACTTATAATTTCATGAAAACAGATCGTATCACGGAATATCGGCTTAGAACCTGATCAATAAGTGTTTTCTGTTTCTGTTGGTTGTTATCTGCGCACTCAATACCTCAGCCTTCAGGCCTAATGTTTTTGATAAGTCGTTTAGCTGTTTAAATGAAAGATACAAAAGTCCGAGGGAAGAGCGGGTCCTATAATAATTGGACATTTTCATGCGAAACAAATATTTGAGAGTTTCAGATAATTTTCTTTCTCTGATCCCGGTGAGTAAGACACCCCAAATGTCTGAAAATGTATTGCTGTGGACCAGGATGTCTGCAATTAATAACTTGCCGCCGGGTAATGCAATCCTCTGTACCTGTTCTATCAGTCTTTTTACCTCATCGATGCTTTTGTAATATTGTATTACGCTCAGGCATATTACAAGCGAGAATTTTCCGGTTTGTAAAGAAGAGAGGTCGGTATAATTGTTCTCATCTAATTTGTATAAGAAAATATTTTGATCTTTGCTGAATTTTATTTTGCATATATCGAGATAGCGCTCGGAAGTATCGAGACAGTGAATCTCCTTCACCCTGTTTTTCAGGAAGGACGCCAGAAAGCCGGGGCCGCAGCCTAAATCTAAAATTACATCCTGGGAATTGTAGTTTAACAGGGGAGAGGTAGCCTTGATAAAAAGCTCCATGTCACTCTGCCATTTGTCATCGCTGATAACAGTTTCTGTTTTCCAGAAATTTATCCATGAATCGATATCATTTTTCATTGGGACATTCATTAACTATATTAATCATAATATATTAATATATAATTAGCTGGTAAGTGAATAGTTGATAATGACATATGAATTTTATATCTAAGCTTTTCAAAAGCATATTACTGGCGGGTGCACTTCTATATATCATAGTTTATGTAATCCTCGCAGTTTACAGGATTCAGTATCCGTTCGAACTGGAATGGCAGGAAGGGGCGTTTGTCGACCATGTAAGATGGATACTTTCAGGGCATAGATATTATGATAGCCCGTCAATCGAGTTTGTTGCTTCTATCTATACCCCTCTCTACTTTTATTCCTCAGCATTATTATCCAAAATTACCGGCATCGGTTTTTTCCCTCTCAGATTGATTTCCTTTGTCTCATCATTAGGCAGCTTCATCATAATATTTCTGATGGTACGGCGTGAAACAGAAAATGTCTTTTCAGGGATAATAGCAACAGGGCTTTTCGCTGCAACATATAACATGAGTGGTTCGTGGTTTGACATAGGGAGGTCAGATTCATTATTCCTTTTTCTTTTATTGGCAGCTCTCTATGTCCTTCGATTTTATGATTCATCTGTATCTTATTTGGGGGCGGGTATATTAATTTCTCTCTCTTATTTAACAAAACAAACGGCGTTAGTCATTTCTTTGCCGGTCATGCTTTATTGTGTTTTAATAAAAAGACGTTCCGCTGTTTTTTTTATAGCTCCGATAGTCATAATTATGGGTCTTGGCAGTATCTTCCTGAATTATATTCATGACGGGTGGTTCAATTATTATGTCTTCGAACTTCCGAGAACTACCCCTGTTGATTACAGGTATCTTGTAAGATATTGGACGGGAGATATTCTTACAACTATGTTTTTTGCTTTCCCGGTAGCGATATTTTACATCATTTCTTTGCGATTAAACTCAAATAATAAAAACTTTGCTTTTTATATGTTGGCAGCAATAGGCATGATTATCGCCTCATGGTATTCACGCTTCCGGGGGGGAGGATATTATAATGTTTTGATGCCCGCATATGCCATAACATCCATTCTTTTTGGACTCGGGCTGAACAAATTATTGGAGATGAGAGAATCTTTTAGTGCAGACAAGAAGCATTTGATGAAGATTTTTATATATCTTGCATGCATCGTACAATTTATGAACGGGAGCCTTATATATAATCCGCTTGATCAGGTCCCTACCAAAAAGGATATGGAGGCAGGAAGAAAACTTATTGGCAAGATGTCTCAAATAAAGGGAGAAGTCTTCATGCCATTTCATGGCTCGTTGGCTGCAATGGCGGGAAAGAAAAGCTATGTGAACATGATGGGCATGAGAGACGTACTCACTACGAGTGACAAGAACCATCAGGATATCAAGAACCGGTTTACTGAGGAGTTAAAGCAGGCTATCAGGGAAAAGAAATTTGCTGCTGTAATCATAAACTCGTTTGAGCCATGGTATCCTCCGGATTTGGAAAAATATTATATAAAGAAAGAGAAAATATTTGACGATGAAACTGTTTTTATCCCCGTTACCGGTTTGAGTACAAGGCCTGAATTTATTTATGTGCCCAAAGACTGATATAATGTTCCTCATTTCTCCTGGAGCGCCGAGGTTCCTATATTAAATTTATCCTTATGATAATAATGGGTTGAAGGCGGAGAGAGATATTTTGAGCACTGACACGGACCAGAGAAATTATATATTGAATGCACTTCCAGCGGTTACAGTTTTTGTCGCCGTTTTCTTTTATCGTGGTATCCCTTTTATTGACGACGCATATTTCTTTTTCAGGTATGCAGAAAATTGGGCCAACGGATTCGGCCCTGTTTATAATGTTGGTGAATATGTAGAAGGGTGCTCGAGTTTTTTATGGGTTGCTCTTTTGGCCTTTGGTAATTTTTTCGGATTCGAGCCAATAATGTTTGCTTCGTTCTTGAATCTGTTCATTGGAATCGCAAATATTCTCCTTGTTACTTATTTTTGTGATTTACTGAAAATCAGCAAGTCCCGATTAATGCCGGTCTCTCTCTCTCTGTTTTATGCTCTCACGCACGGTTCCGCATATTATGCGTTGGGGGGCATGGATGTATTGATTTTCTCATTAGTGTTGATGCTCTGCCTGTGCAGCACATACAAGAGTTTAAACTCGGGGAATTATCTGACGACACTGCCTTTTTTCCTTCTCTTGCTCCTGGTGAGGGCTGAAGGTTTTGCATATGCAATAGTCATATTTGCGGTCTTTACTTCTTTTATCCATATCAATAGAAGGCATTTGGGCACGGAAGGGCTTTTTCCAATACGGTTCATCATGACGACAGTTTTTTTTGTTCTTATGGTAATTGCCGTATTTTTGATCAGATATAGTTATTACAATGAATGGGTCCCTTTGCCGGTAATAGCAAAGGGATGGGCGTCCCATTCTTTTAAAGAAGTTCTTTGGGAAGGAAATGTTAAGGCGCTCAGGGATTTTCTCAGGGTGATTGTAAGTGGATTAAAATACGAAGCCCCCCTTCTTTATCTGGGGGCATGGATCCCGTTTGTAGTGCTTCTAAGGAGGAAAGACAGCAGTGATTTCCTTCTTTGGCTATTTGCTTTCTGTATCTCTCTGAATGTATTTGTTTCAGTTTGGGCGGGAGGAGATTTTTTCCCGTATAAACGTCACCTGCTTCCCGTATTACCTCTGCTGATGATATTTATGGCTTGGGCTGCGAGCCTCTTTATTCGGGTCTGCCGGGAAAAATCACGGCCCATGAGGTACTCGGTATATACAACAATGACAATAATTGCGCTGTTATGGATCGGGTTTTTCATACGGCCGTCAATAATTTCGAAAAAATATATCGGTATCGAACGAACTTCCCATTTGCAGGAGGTGGGCGAACTGCTGGCCGGCCTGAAATTTCCGACAACGTTGCTTTCAGATATGGGAGGAAAGCTTCCTTATTATGCCGGTCCCAATGTTTATGTAAGGGAAATGTACGGGTTAACCGACATCCAAAATGCTAAGCACGGCGACGTGTGGTGCCTGATTGATCATATGGGAGACTCAGGTACATGCGGAAGAACGGATTATAAATATTCTTTTGAAACGCCCTTTGACGTTTTTACCTACACGTCAAAGGAAAATCACAGAAGGTTTATTTCATTTTGCAGGGGAAACCCCTCTGTATGCGCCGACTACAGATATATTCATAAAAAGGAATGGCTTGATCCACCCTATATCCCATCATATCCTTTACGGATTATTGCGAATATGCACCACCCTGCTTATCAGGTTCTTCTTGGAAAGCCGGGAGCTGTTGCGCTGCCTGTTGATGAAAATATATTAGAATTAGAGTGACAAAGCATTTCTAATATACGGGTGCATTTCCTTCCGGTTTGGTCTCGCAAGGTTGACAGATTCATATGAAAATCTTTAAATTACTACCTGCGTCAAAAAGCTCAAACTTATACTGAGTTGCTTCATTTCTTGTAATCTGGCATGTGTCCGGAAGACCACGTGGAGGAGGAAGGGTATGAAACGTGTTTTAGCGGTAGTCAATCTTAAGGGAGGCGTAGGTAAAACTACGACGGCAGTAAACCTCGCAGCCTGCTGGGGTGAAACAGGGAAGAAGGTCCTTCTTGTTGATATGGACCCTCAGGGAAGCGCAAGTATAAGCGTAGGCGTGATGAATGAAGGGAATGAGCTTCTCGATGCTCTGCAAAGGGGTGCTGCGTTGCCGATTGTCAGTACCGGGGTTCCCGGACTTGATCTTGTTCCCTCCGGGATGGCGCTTGCAAATGCGGGTATGTGGTTGCAGGAAAACGGGAATGACATTCTGACGCGGTGCCTGGAACAAACGCATGGCGATTGGGACCTTGCGATCATCGATTGCCCTCCCAGCCTGGGATTTCATACCATGAATTCTCTGATGGCGTCAAAACATGTGGTCGTCCCGGTCGAAACATCTTTTTTGGGACTTAACGGATTAAAGCAAATGGTCGGGGCAATAGAGACGTTCAAATTACAGAATCCCGATATTGCGATTGAGGCCATTATACCTTGCAGGGCCCAGCGTCGTCGCCGGATCCACTGGGACATTATGGATACGCTTAAAGAGATGTTCCCCGGGAAAGTATCACCCATAATCAGGGAGAATGTCTCTTTGGCTGAGGCCCCTGGCCGCGGCAAACCGGTGATACTTACAGATCGCCTCTCAAAGGGTGCGGACGACTACCGGCTTGTTACACTGTGGTTGGATGACCGGATCAACGGCATGGAATATTCTGCGGTAAACCAGGTACGCCAGCTCCTGTCGGCAATATAAGTATCAGTTTATTGCGGTTACAGGGACAACATATTATCAGGTATAGCTGAGATCGTATTAGCTTATTTCATTATTCTTTAAAAAAGCCGAGGTCGTCCATTTCGTCAAATACCCACTGATCTTCCAGAAGCTCGTCTCCGCCTACATTCCGCAACGTTCTTGCATACTCTTTCAGAAAGCAATATACGAGTCTTTTTGTGGTGTCGTCAAGTTTTTTATTAATGTCTGCAGAGTTGTCTTTTATGGACCATCTTAAACCGAGATTTCTTATGACGTCGTTGAGCGATTCATCGTCGATCTCTGACTGCATAATCATGGTGAGGGAGTTGTCGGCTGCGACCAGTTTCATCGGATGGTGAGGCTCTCCAAGGTCTTTGCCGTTGTCTCTGACCCAGGACATGAGATTAGGGACTGACTGCAGGTTATGAATGAAATATTCTGTGCCGAGGCGTTTTAATGTTTCCTCATAATCCCTGATAAAAATCATCATTCCTCCAAGAGTCCTTATACGAAAATTTACCACATTTTGCAATATAGTCAAGTCATTGTATAAGTCACGGACTTTTTCGCCAAAAGGCCCTTTAGAGACGAGAATGAATATTTCATAACAGAAATAAAAGTGATTGTGTAATTTTAATGAAATAGCATAGAATATGTTACGTTGCCTAATCTGAAATCAAAGAGAGAAGACGATCATAAGTAAAACGTTTGTAAAAAATGCTTTCCAAATCCAGCAGAAATTTTCGTGAATTATCTTATAGGTTAAGATTAACGATCAACTTTCGAGAAGGATAAGTAACGTCCGCTTTCTTTAATGAAAAAAAACGATCTCAAGAAACTTAATGAGATGCCGCTCAGGGGGCCTGCCGATCCTGAATTGGGAGGAATTTCTCTCATTTTCCCCGTTCATAACGAATCTTTTATAATTGAACAGACGATAAGAAATTATTTTGCCGAGATGCACGGACGGGTCCAGGACTTTGAGCTTATCGTATCCGAAGACGGAAGCATTGATGATACCAAAAGCGTATTAGAACGTCTTGCCAAAGAACTTCCTATTAAAGTCTATATGAGTAATGAACGAAAAGGTTATCAGGGGGCGCTGAAAGACGCCATTTCATACGCTACCAAGCCCTGGCTTTTTATTGTAGATTCCGATTATCAGTTTGCGGTTATTGATTTTTGGAGACTGGAGTCGTACAGACGTGAATATGATATTATTCTCGGAATGAAATCTCCCCGGAGGGACCCTTTATACAGAATTTTATTGTCAAAGGGTTACAATTTTTTACTTCGCCTTTTTCTTAAAGTACCTTACAGGGATATGGATACAGGGTTCCGCCTTATACGCCGTGATGTAGCCAATGAGATTGCCCCTGCTGTCAGATATATGTCATTTTTCACTGCCGAGTTTGTTGTTCGGGCCCATCATAAGGGTTACAGGATACTTGAAGTCCCTGTACCTCATTATGCCCGCAAAATTGGAAGCACATCAATTTTTTACATTTCCAAACTGTTCATGATTTGCTTCCATCAATTTATCGGCTTACTGCGCTTGCGAAACGATATACTTTCAAAAAAAATTTAATGTTTCCGGATTAGAACGACCTTTTTGGGAAAAATTGAGATTGCCCCAAAACTTAAAGTGTTACTTGACGCAAGGATGCAATCCTTTATTTTTAATCATTCAAGTCCGATAAGATGTTTTAAGATTCGGAAAATAGAGAGACCTGAATAATAAAGGGTGTCCGGTCAAATAATGAAAGGAAAAATATAATGGAATTTATTGAAAAGTTTATCCATGAGACAGCAAAATACACCACACAGTTGATTTCAAGTTCGGGCTATTTTGGGGTATTCATACTGATGGCGGCGGAATCCACAATGATTCCTTTGCCAAGTGAACTGGTGATGCCGTTTGCAGGTTATCTTGCTTACACGGGAAAATTCAGTTTCTGGTCAGTTTGTTTTATATCGGCGCTTGGGACCATTTTCGGTTCCCTGCTTTCTTACTATGTTGGTAAATACGGCGGGGAGCCCTTCCTGGAAAAGTATGGGAAGTATCTCTTAATCAACAAGAAGGACCTTGAATGGACCCATAACTGGTTTAACCGTAATGGCGAAAAAACAATTTTCATCAGCAGATTTGTTCCGGTTGTGAGACACTTGATTTCAATCCCGGCAGGGATTGCAGAGATGAATATCAAGCGGTTTACCATTTTTACTTTTTTAGGCGGCTTTCTATGGAATACCTTTCTGACATATCTCGGCTATAAGCTTGGAGAGAATTGGGAACTTGTACGCCAGTATACCAAGCCGTTCAGCCATGCGGTCGCGGTCCTGCTGCTTGCCGGGGCGGTATTTTTTGTTTACAAACACATGTACAAAAAGTAGCTTATCGTCTTGTGAAAAAAGCTGAGCGCGGTGAGATTATTGCTTTTCAGCGTGATTTATTCCTGAATCATAACGTTGTCATAGTCAAGAAATTTTTTTGGTCAACAACGTCAAAGTGTTGACGTTGTTTTTTTAATATGGCAATATATCTTTCATGCACCGCATACTTGTCATTGACGACGAGGCGTCTATCAGGGAACTTTTAAAGGACT
This sequence comes from Nitrospiraceae bacterium, assembly GCA_003599275.1. GTDB lineage: Bacteria > Nitrospirota > Thermodesulfovibrionia > UBA6902 > UBA6902 > SURF-23. Next base: position 29,881 of record QZJG01000012.1, read on the forward strand.
TCCTCGAGTCGAAGGGTTATGAAGTGGCGGCAGCTTCGGACGGGGAGACGGGTCTTGCCCTGCTGAAAGACGAAAAATTTGATCTTTTCCTCCTCGATCTCATGATGCCGGGCATAAGCGGCATGGACGTGCTCCGGGAAGTTGCTTCCGAAAAACATGAAATCCCCTCGATTGTGATTACCGCTCACGCCAGTATTCAGACAGCGGTAGAGGCCATGAAGCTCGGCGCATTTGATTATATTACCAAGCCTTTTAATCTCGAAGACATTCATATTGCAGTCAAACGGGCCCTCGATTTTTCCAAGCTTCAGGAGGAAAATTTCAGGCTGAAGAAAGAACTTAAAAGAAAATTCAGCACTCACCGGATCATAGGTAATTCCGCGCCGATTCAGAATGTCATAAAGTTTATTGAGAAAATCGCTGATACGGACAGTACCGTGCTCATTACCGGAGAGAGCGGCACCGGCAAGGAGCTTGTCGCCAAGGCGATCCATTACCAGAGTTCAAGATTCCGTAATCCTTTTGTCCCCCTGAATTGCGCCGCCATTCCAAAGGACATTCTTGAGTCCGAGCTCTTCGGCCATGAAAAAGGCGCATTTACCGGCGCTGTCAATACGAGAATCGGCCGGTTTGAGATGGCAAATAACGGTACGCTTTTTCTTGATGAAATAGGCGAGCTTGCCCCTGCTCTTCAGGTCAAGCTTCTCAGGGTCCTTCAGGAAAAAGAGTTTGAGAGAGTAGGGGGGGTAAAGACCATAAAGGTTGATGTCAGGATCATCGCCGCAACAAACAGGGACCTGGAAAAGGCAGTAGCGGACGGTGCCTTCAGGGAAGATCTCTATTACAGATTAAATGTCATTCCAATGCATCTGCCGCCGCTCAGAAAGATGAAGGAAGATGTCCCCCTGCTGGTCGAGCATTTTATAGCGGAGGTCTCAAAGAGGAAGAAAAAGGAGCCTCCGAAGATTTCACCGGAGGCGCTGAACAGCTTTGTAGATTACAGGTGGCCGGGAAATGTACGTGAGCTCGAAAACCTTATGGAGCGGCTCATAATCCTTAAAGAGGGAGATATTGTTACCCTTAAAGACCTTCCTGAAAGATTTTCCGACAACCGCCCGATGCCGAAGGCCCTGACGGGAAAACAGACGTTGTCTGCCGAGGGTGTTGATTTAAATGTGGTGCTCGATGAGATAGAGAATAATATGATAATTCAGGCGCTCGAGATGTCAAAGGGCGTAAAGAGCAAGGCGGCAAGCCTTTTGGGTCTGAACAGGACGACCCTGATCGAGAAAATGAAAAAGAAGGCAATCGAGTTTGACGCTAAAAGACCCGATTAAGCCGGGATGCCTGCATTAATTAAAGATGTCATTTTCATGACGCCTCCTTTTTTGAAAACTCTTTAAAAATCAGCTGTTGAATGTGGCATATTAATTGCTCACTCTTGGGCATGAATGTTATGTGCGTAATTATCGCGTTCATGCTGATAACGGTCCCATTTACTGTAACCGACATTCAAGCCTCACTTCAGGGTAAAGATCCCTCGCTCCTTCAGATCAGGGCCGGCAATCATTCCGAATTTCTGAGAATAGTCATAGAGGGTCCCGATCAATTGATATCAAAAGGAAAGGTAAGTAAAAAAGGCAGGGGCATAGAGGTCATTTTTTCCGGCGAGGATTTCGAGATAAGGCAGAACAGGTTGCCGGTAAGCTACACAAGAAGCGGGGATGCCGTCTTATTTGCGCTGAATAATGAAAGCGATATTAAAGTATTTAATCTTGATGGTCCGAGCCGTATTGTTATCGACGCCTTTCATAAGACGGGCCCCAATCCCGGCACAGCAGTGGAAGAGAAAACAGAGGATGCAGACAAAGTTGAAAAGAGGCCGTTGGTGAAGTCCTCACATGAAAATGCCGGTCCGACTGTATCTCAGAAAGCGGTCACATCTGTCCAGTTAGCGGCTTTGCAGGCCGGGCAAACACACAAAAAAATTTATGCGGACAGGGAATCCGGTGGCTATGTAAAGGACAGCCCTTATGAGTATGGTTTCATAACGGACAAATATAAGAAGATATGGTCGGTTTTAAAGGCGGAGAACAACCCGTATAAAGTCATAAAGGAGCTTTCAGCGGGGAAGCCGGGCGATGCTGAATCATTAGGTGTTTATCATTATATATACGGCGAGGCGCTGAGTGCGGCCAAGAGAGAGCTTGAGGCCATCAATCAGCTCCGGCTGGCGTTTATCTATTCAACCGATCAGGATTTAAAAGAAACAGCGTTTCTGAGGAGGGCAGAGATATATCAGAAGGCAGGACTGATGTACGAAGCGAGGTCTAATTATCTTGTATTCTTCAAAGAATTCCCGTCTTCAAAATATATCGCAAAGGCGCATCTCGGCATGGCGAAAAGCCTGTCCGAGACAGGCTTCCAGAATGAAGCAGTGGAGCATTACGGGAATGCAGGGAGAAGCCCTGAGGTCCTGTTCAGCATGGCAAATGCATTACAGAAGCTCGGCAGGGCACCGGAGGCCGGAAAGGCGTATGCTAATGCCATGCTCGCTGACAGCGCCTATCCCCAACAATCCCCCGAAACATATTATCTCATAGGTGAGAATATGCGTATGACAGGCAAAATAAATGAGGCCGAAAAACATTTGTCCGCAATCAACACCGGCCCATTCAGGGACAGCGCAAATATAAGTCTTGGACTTATCGCGATGGAGGAGCCGGATTATGTAAAAGCCATAGAATACTTCAAAGCGGCTGCTTATTCAAAAGACAGAAAGACGAAGGTGGAGGCATTACTTAACCTCTCTCTGGCGTATTTTAAGGCGGACAAACTGAAGGAATCGATATCGACCCTCGAAGAAGTCAGGCACAACCATTACGACTCCACATCTTCTTATAAAGAGACACTTTTTCTGCTTTCAAGACTATATAGGAAAACCGGGATGCTGAAGGAGTCCGTTTCTTTGCTTAAAGAACTTGTTTATGGAAAAGAGCCCCCGGCGGAAGTCCTCGGTGAAATCGAGGCAATCCTTCTTGAGGCAGGTGATAAAACAGCCACTGGCCCCGGCGGGGACGTCAGGTTTACGGACCTGTGGAGAGAATTCGGACAGTGGATGCTCGACGGTTCGAGAGAAGAATTTCTGATGAAGATTGCAAGAAGACTGAAACCCGAAGGCAAGCCGTTTATAGATTTGTGCTCATGGCTTGTAGAAAATACTCAGGGAAAGGCAAAGACGGCAGCGGCAATCGAACTGGCGGAGTATTACGCAGGGCTTGACAGGATGCAGCAGGCCGAAAAATACCTCGGCATGGTCAGGGACTCAAAAGTCAGGGAAACGGGTGATGACGTTTTCAGGCTCGAAGCAAAAATCAACCAGGCCGCCAAAAACACCGATCTTGCATTCAGGAACCTCGCGGCGATAAAGGAATTCGAAAGCGGCGACTTCAAACTGCTTGGCAGGGTAATAACCGGTATGAAGGAAGCGCAGTCGGACAATGTGCAAAAGGCCGTGGCCTTATATGAAAAGATGATAAATAAGTTTGACGCGGATGCCGGGGATTATGTCAGGCTTGCCGATATCTACTACGATTATGAGAAAGACGATAAGGCCCTTGCTTATTACAGGGCAGCGTATGAGAAAAATCCGGGGGACGAATGGGCGATGTACAGGATAGGAAGCATCGTGGGGACGCCCGAGACAAACGAAATGTTCGGCAAACTGCAGAAGGGTGATACGCTGATAAGCCGTCTTGCAAAGACAAAGCTCAGAGGGATGAATATCCTGAACAGGATTGACGAGGTCTATCAATAAATGGAAAAAACGGTCAGGCTCCACGAGGCGTTTTACAGCTTTACACAGGCGTCAAAGAGCCTCGAAGCTTACTATACAAAACTGGGCGAGAAGGTCCAATACCTTACGCAGGAGCTGGAGAGCAGGAACAACCAGCTCAAAGAGGCCGTCTCGGAATTGAGCGAATCAAAGGATTTTCTGCAGGCGGTCCTGCAGAGTATCGGTGAAGCGATTATTGTCCTCGATCAGGATGAGAGGGTTACCATGATAAACAGTGCGGCGCGTGAGCTGTACTGTCTCGGTCGGGATGAAGTCGGTGGTATGACGTTTAATGACTTCAGGAGCGCTATAAAAGACAGCGTTTCGGGTGCGGTCCTTACAGTGAAAGGAAGGATGCGCGACGTCATAATGTCCCGCTCCACCGTATTTGACTCCGGGGGGTTGGTACGCGGCTATGTCATCATGATCAGGGACATCACGGAGCTGAAAGAGTTCGAAAGGCAGAACGAGAGGAATTCAAGACTCATCGCCATGGGAGAGATGGCCGCGAAGATAGTACATGAAATAAGGAGCCCCCTGTGCAGTGTAGAGCTCTTCTCCACCATGCTTTCTGACGACCTCGAAGGGACGTCTCATGAAGAGATGGCGAGGGGCATATCGGCCGGCATCAAAAGTCTCAATAATATTCTTACCAATATGCTGCTCTTTGCCCGTAATCAAAAACCCGCCTTCAGAGAGATAAAGCCGGGAGATGCCGTTGAAGATTCCATAAGCATGCTCGCGCCGCTGATAGAGATCAGGGGCGTCAAAGTCACAAAGGACCTTACGGATGAATTTATAAACGGGGACCCGGAGCTTTTGAAACAGGTATTTATGAACATAATTCTGAACGCGGTCCAGGCCATGCCGGACGGAGGCGAACTGAAAGTTTCCATGCGGGCTGACGATGAATTCATAACCGTTGCGGTCAGTGATGAAGGTGAAGGTATTGTCCCTGAAAATATCGAAAAGATATTCGATCCCTTTTTCAGCACAAAGGACAGAGGGACTGGATTGGGCCTGACTATCGCGCACAAGATAACGCAGTGCCACGACGGTTTCATCAAGGCCTGTATAAATGAGGACAAAGGCAGCACATTCCGTCTCTATTTCCCAAAAATCGGACACGGGGTTTCAGGGCCGGGTTGTGAACCCGAATTTGCCGGAAAGGACAGCGGAGAGATATTATGAATGAAAAAATGAAATCCATACTTGTCGTTGACGATGATGCGCAGTTGAGGGCGGCCCTGAGAGAGGCCATCGTGAGAATGGGTTACGATGCGGTGCTTGCCGAAGACCCGGTCGATGCCCTCAGGAGGCTTGATGAGACCTCCGTATCGATGATCGTTACGGACATGAAAATGCCCAAGATGGACGGGGTCGCCTTTATCAGAGAGGCGAGGAAAAGGACAGGGGGCCTGCCGATCCTCGTCATAACCGGTTTTGCGACGGTCGAAAATGCCGTAAACGCGATGAAGGAAGGGGCCAACGATTATCTCATGAAGCCTTTTTCCTTTGATACGATCACCAGGACAATAGAGTCCATCATGTCGAGCGCCTTTCAGTGTGATGACGGCGTATTGACAAACAATCGGAACATGCAAAATCTGATGCATCTTGCAAGGAGCGTCGCCGAAAGCGACGTCACTGTGCTTATACTCGGAGAGAGCGGCACGGGCAAGGAATTGCTCGCAAGATATATTCACAGGACAAGCCGCAGGACCGGCAAGCCTCTGATAGCGGTAAATTGCGCAGCGATACCCGATAATCTCCTTGAGTCCGAGCTGTTCGGCTATGAGAAAGGGGCCTTTACCGGCGCAGCCGAAAGAAAGACCGGCAAGTTCGAGCTGGCCCACGGCGGCACAATCCTGCTCGATGAAATAGGCGAGATGTCGGCCACCCTGCAGGCGAAGCTCCTCAGGGTACTGCAGGAAAGAGAGATAGACAGGATAGGGGGCAAACAGCCGGTGCAGGTTGACGTCAGGGTAATCGCAACAACCAACAGGGACCTTCAGAAGGAGATAAAGGAGGGACGGTTCAGAGAGGACCTTTTCTACAGGTTGAGCGTTTTCCCGATCACCCTGCCTTCATTGAGGGAAAGGCCTGAAGATATTATGCTCCTTTCAGAGCACTTCGCGAAAAAATTTGCCGCAAAACTCAACAAGACTGTTTCCGGTTTTACGAAGGAGGCGGGCGAGTTGCTTGCGACAAGGCAGTGGAAAGGGAACATCAGGGAGCTTGAGAATGCTATTCACAGGTCGGTCCTTATCGCCAGGTCGGACATGATTTGCGCGGATGACTTTATGTTCGGGGAAATTTCAAATCCCGGCAACCCCGCCAACGGGAGCATACGTGAGATGGAGATGGATTTGATATTAAAGACGCTGGAGGAGACCAACGGCAACAAGACAAGGGCGGCAAAGCTCCTGGGTGTAAGCGTCAGGACAATCAGAAACAAGCTTAGTGAGTATGGGAAAAATTTTCCTGCTGTGTGAAAAAATTGACAGATGACAAAAAAAGAACTCGTGAAGACAGGAAGATCAGAGGACTGGAATCGAAATAATGCATATATTTTCATGGCTTCTCAACTTCCCGTCGTCTCGGTTTCTTATGGCACAGTTCTTGAAGTATAAATCCAGGAGATAAAAAGATGGATAAAGGGTTCAGGGTCCTCGAGAGGATAGTGCAGGCGGCCAATATAAGGCAAAAGGTAATCGCCTCCAACATCGCTAATGTGGATACGCCGGGGTACAAGGCGAAGGATGTAAAGTTCGATAACCTCCTCGGCAGGGAGATGAAGCTTTTGACTTCGGACCCTAAACACATTGGTGGCGGAGACGCCGGAGTGATGAGTGCGCGGGAAGAGGTCGAAGGCAACCTTTCATGGGAAGACAAAAACAATGTCGAGCTTAATGCCGAGGTCGCCAATATGACGGAAAACGCGCTGCTCCATGATGCGGCGGTCACCATTATGACGACGAAGATAAAGATGTTTAAAAATGCCATCAGCACGAGAGGGAGGTAACAGATGGATATTTTCAAGGTGAGCGCTTCGGCGCTTGACGCCCAGAGGACAAGGATGAATACGATAGCCTCCAATATGGCAAATGCGCAGACGACGAAGACCGAATCGGGCGGCCCTTACGTGAGGAAGGACGTAGTATTTTCGGCGATGCCTGTTAACTCGAAACCCAACGGGAAACTGGAAGGTGTAACGGTGAGGGAAGTGGTCGAGGACAGGAAACCCCCGATAACAATTTATGATCCCGGACATCCTGATGCGGATGAAGACGGCAATGTCTCCATGCCGAACATCAATGTCATTGAAGAGATGGTCAACATGATGATGGCGCTGCGCGCCTATGAGGCGAATGTGAAGGCATTTAATATATCGAAGGGAATGTTTCAGAAGGCCCTTGAACTTGGGAGGGTATAATGTCTGATATGCCTGTCAGGAACATCGGCGGCAATATTGCGGCCAATATTACATCACAGAAAAATCCGGCAGCTAACGTTTCGGGAAGCAGTTTTGATGAAGTTATCAATGAGGCGCTGAGCAGGGTCTCGCAGGTGCAAAACGATGCCGACAAGGCGGTGGGCGAGCTTGCAAAAGGCGGCGACGTCACGAGCGCCATCTTGGCAGTTGAAAAGGCCGATATGTCGTTTCAGGTGATGCTGGAAATCAGGAACAAGCTCCTGAGCACTTACGAAGAAATAATGAGGATGCAGGTGTAATGTAATAGCGTGTAGCGTGTAGGGAGTAGGGAGGGAGTAGCGCAATAACACTATAGCGCAGAACAAGGAGAAACTATGGCGGCTGTTGACAACATTATCGGTAACCTGAAGTCGTGGCCGGCGAAGAAGAAGACTGCGGCGCTGGCCGTGCTGGTGACAAGCATTGCCGGCATTATGCTTATATTTTCATGGATACAGAAAGTGGATTACCAGGTCCTGTATTCAAACCTCTCCGAGGAGGACACGGGCAAGATAGTCCAGGAATTACAGGACAAGAAGATACCATACAAGGCCGGTGCCGGAGGGGCCATTCTCGTGGCCTCGGACAAAGTCTACGACGTCAGGCTCCAGCTTGCCTCACAGGGGCTGCCGCAGGGCGGGGGAGTGGGCTTCGAGATATTCGACAACACTAATTTTACTACGAGCGAGTTTGTCCAGAAGCTCAATTTCAGGAGGGCACTCGAAGGGGAGCTTGCGAGGACCATACGCTCACTTGCGGGCGTCAAGCAGTGCAGGGTGCATCTGGTCATCCCCGACAGGTCCATATTCGCCCTTCAGGAAAACAGGCAGGAGGCGTCCGCAGCGGTATTTATCTCGCTCGCCCAGGGCAGGAAACTCAACGGCAGCGAGGTCGACGGCATTATTCATCTTGTATCGAGCAGCGTCGAAGGCCTGAGCCCGGAGAGTATAACAGTCGTTGACAATAAAGGAGAGCTCCTCCAGAAAGCCAACGACGACAGCATGCTCAGCATGAGCGGCTCGCAGATGGAGTTTCAGCATGATTACGAAAAGAACCTCTCGTCAAAGATCATCAGCATACTCGAACCGGTTGCGGGAAGGGGAAAGGTGAAGGCGAAGGTGTCCGCCGATTTCAGCTTTACGAAAAGTGAGAGGACCGAGGAAAAATATGACCCGGAGGGCGTAGTCGTCAGGAGTGAGCAGAAGAGCACGGAGAAGTCGACTTCCGGAACGCCTGCAGGCGTGCCTGGCGTTGCGTCGAATCTGCCGGGAGGCGGGGCACAGCAATACGCCTCTTCCCAGGGACAATCACAGAAGCAGGACGAGACCGTCAACTATGAAACAAGCAAGACCGTTACGCGGGTAGTTGAATCGCCTGTTTCGCTCGAAAGGATCACGGTCGCGATACTGATTGACGGCATATTGCCGTCGCAGCAGGGGTCGGTTGAAGACGCCAAGCAGTACGTGCAGCGCTCAGAGGAAGACATGAAGTATTATGAAGATATAGTGAAAAAGACGGTGGGATTCACTTCTGACAGGGGAGACGAAATCAGCGTCAATGTTATGCCGTTCAGAGAGATGGAGGCCGATGACGCGGGGCAGGAGGCGCCCAGGGAGTATCTGCCGATTATTCTGAGCGCCCTGAAGTATTTGCTGCCGGTCGTTGTTGCCGCTTTTTTCTTCCTTTTCGTTGTCCGTCCGCTGCTGAAATCGCTTACGGCGCTGCCTGTCAGGACTACGGCTTCGCACGCAGGCATGGCCGAGGTAAAGGCGCAGGAGGAGAACATGCTTCAGCCGAAGGAGATCCCGCTTGAAAAACAGGTAATCGACTGGGCAAATAAAAATCCCCAGCAGGCGGCTGTGCTGGTAAAAGGATGGCTTGAGGAAAAATAAATGGCCATGAACGGATATGAAAAGGCGGCGATATTTTTAAGCAGTGTCGGCGAGGAGACTGCGGCCCAGATACTGAAAGGTATGGACCCCGAGGCCATCGGCAAGGTCACATCTTATATGGCGCGTCTGAAGAAAGGCGACCGCGCCAGGGTGGAAAGCGTTTTTCAGGAAACACTGGAAAAGGTCACGAGCGGAGATATCCAGCTCGGGGGCGAGGAATATGTAAAAAATATACTTACCAAGGGACTCGGCAATGAAAGCGCTGAAAAGATCCTTGAGATGGTCTCAAAGGAGAGCCCACTCGAGTCCCTGAAATGGGTCAATCCCAAGATACTTTCAAGTTTTCTCGTCACGGAGCACCCGCAGACCATCGCCCTGATCTTATGCCTCCTCGAGGCAGAGCAGTCGGCGGCGGTCATCGAGGCGCTGCCTGAGCATGTCAGGAGTGATGTAGCAATGCGCGTGGCGACTACCGAGAGGATCCCCGACAGCGCGCTGGAAGAAATAGAAGAGGTGCTCAAGGGACAGCTTGACATAGGCAAGGCCAACACGAGTAAGTCCTTTCAGGGAACAAAAGTGATTGCCGAGATATTAAATCATTGCGACCGGAGCACGGAGCAGAAGATCCTCGGAAATATCGAGGGGCGCGATGTGAAGATGGCGGACTCCATAAGAGAGTTGATGCTTGTGTTCGACGATCTCGAGAAGATCGATGACAGAGGGACCCAGATGATACTGAAAGAGGTCACCACTGAGGACCTGACACTCGCCCTGAAGACGGCCCCCGACACCTTTAAGCAGAAGATCTTCAAGAACATGTCCCAGAGGGCAGCCCAGATATTGAAGGAGGAAATGGAGACGAGAGGGCCCGTCAAAGTCACCGACGTTGAAAAGGCACAGCAGAATATTGTCAAGATCGCAAGGAAGCTTGACGAAGAGGGCAAGATCGCGATTGCGGGAAGGGGCAAGGAGGAATTTGTATAAAAGCAGGATACTGAAGAGGAGCGACGCCTTGCTTTTCAATATGCCGTCTCTCGAAAAAGAAAACATACGGTTGGACGAGGGCCCGGTTGTACTGAGTCCGGAAGAGACCCAGAGACGTGCCTATGAGGAGGGTTTTATTTCGGGTGAGAGGGCCGGATACGAGGCTGGAGAACAAAAGGCGCTCGTTCTTTGTGAAAGGCTTGAGAAGATCATGGGTGAGCTGGCGGCGTTTAAAGACAACCTGGTCTGTGAGATAGAGCCGCAGTTAGTCGATCTTGCCGTGACTATATCGAGGAAGATAATCATCGAGGAAATCGGCATGAGGCCTGAGATAATTGTGACGATGGTAAAGGAGGCGCTGAAGAAGATGCAGAGAATGGGCACCATCACAATCAGGATAAACCCGGCCCTCTATGACCTTTTCACGGAGAAGAAACCCGGGCTTGCCGATATTCATCCGGACATAGTTTTTGATGTCATCTCCAGCGTCCCGGTCACGGGTCCACTGGTTGTAAGCAGGACCGAGGAAGTAGTGACCGATATCGATTCGCTGCTTGCAAACGTTATGGAAGAGATGAAGACGGCAACTAAAAGACAGACAACAGATGACAGTAATCGGCCATAAATTATGAACATTGACCTTGCCCCATACATATCGGCTGTCGGGAATTCGGAGCCGCTCAAGATTTACGGGAGGATATCGGAGATCACAGGGCTTACGATCAAGGCATGGGGGATGGACGTAAGCATCGGTGAGTCCTGCAAGATATATTCCGACAATGCCCCTCCTGTTGACGCCGAGGTCGTTGGCTTCAAGGAAGGGCAGGTCATTCTGATGGCCACAGGCGAGATATCCGGTATCAGGCACGGCAGCCGGGTGTACACGCTCGGGAAGAATATCTCGGTAAAGGTGGGCGACGGGCTTATAGGAAGGGTCCTCGACGCCGTCGGGAACCCTATTGACGGAAAAGGCGGCATAGACGGGACGGATTATCCCCTTTACAGCGCGTCTCCGCACCCGCTTACGAGGCTTATGATAGAAGAGCCGATAGACATTGGGATAAGGGCGATCAATGGATTACTTACCTGCGGGAAGGGCCAGAGAGTCGGGATCATGGCGGGCTCGGGTGTCGGCAAGAGCGTACTTCTCGGGATGATCGCAAAATATTCCGAGGCAACCGTTAATGTAATAGCGCTGATAGGTGAGAGGAGCAGGGAGGTAAGGGAATTTATCGACAAGAACCTCGGACAGGATGGACTCAGAAAGTCCGTTGTCGTCGTCTCTACATCCGAACAGACGCCGCTCGCGAAAGTGAGGGGGGCCTATACGGCGACCGCGATTGCCGAGTATTTCAGGTCCCGCGGGGAAAATGTCCTGCTGCTGATGGATTCGCTGACACGAGTTGCAATGGCGCAGCGGGAGATAGGGCTTGCGGTGGGTGAGCCTCCCACGACGAGGGGATATACGCCCTCTGTCTTCGCCCTGCTTCCGAAACTGCTTGAAAGGGTCGGCACTTCCGAAGGCGCGGGCAGCATTACGGGCCTCTATACGGTGCTTGTTGAGGGTGACGATATGCTTGAGCCGGTGGCGGACATGTCGAGGTCAATACTCGACGGGCACATCGTGCTTTCGAGAGACCTTGCGATGGACAACCACTATCCTTCCATAGACGTATTGCAGTCCATAAGCAGGGTCATGCCGCATGTTATCGACGACAGGCACAGGGAGTACGCGGGGCGTTTTATCGAGGCGATGTCCACATACAAGAGATTTGAAGACATGATCAACCTCGGCGCTTACAAGCACGGCTCCAATTTCAAGGTCGATTATTCAATAAAGCTGATAGAGAGACTGAAGAATTATCTGAAGCAGGACATGAGCGAATTTATAGATTTTGCCGACAGCTTACAGGGCTTATATTTTATATTTGACGGAATGGAGAGCGAACATGCGTAAGACAAAGACGATCAATAAGATCCTTAAACTGAAAGACAACAGGAAGAAAGAGATCGAGATTGAAGTGAAGAAGGCCGCCGACAGGGCCGACGCGGAGAAGATCAGGCTCCAGGCACTTGAAAAGGATTTTACCGATATGCTTACATTTTTTAATGAAAAGCATGCTGAAGGCTCTCTCAATGCAGGCAATCTGGTCTCGTGCTATGATTTTTTTTCACGTATCAACGGCAAGATAAACGAGCAGCAGCAGGTCCATTCTCAATGCGTGAAGGAGCTTACGTCTTTAAAGAACACGCTCGTAACTGCACACAAGGAAAAGAAGGTGTTCGAGATACTGAATGACAGGGCGGTCAAAAACAATAACAAAGAGAGGCTGGATTCGGAGCAGAAAGAAAACGATTTTTATGCGATCTCAAGGAGGGTAAGATGAGAAGGATTCTATTTTGTATCTTGTCAGCGCTGCTGATTTCTTTTACGGCGCACGCTCAGGAAGAAGCGTCGAATAATTCAAACAATATAGAGAAGCAGAAAGTCGAGCTCGCAAAGAAGGAAGAGGTCATCAAACAGGAGACAGAGAGGCTCAAGGTCATAAAAAAGGAAGTGGAGGATGAAATCGCGAGATACACAAACCTCCTTCAGCAGATTGAGAAATCCCTGCAGCAGGTTGAAGACGCAGGGAACAAGAGACTGAGGCACGTTGCAAAGGCCTATGAGGCGATGCCTCCGGAAGACGCGGCCACGCGGATTGCAGGTCTTGATAATGAGACGGCGGTCCAGATCCTTCTGAAGATGGAAAGCAAAAAGGCCGGTCTTGTAATGGGAATGATGGACACCAAAAAGGCGACCTTCCTGACTAAAGAACTTGCCAGATTAAAGATGTAGCACCCCCCTGAATAATCCCCTCCGCACCGGAGGGGATTTTTTTTGTGCGCATATACTAAGACATTTTGAAAGCCACCTTATTCTTTTGCCGATCTTATTAGTGTCGGAATTTCTTACTTTGTTTGGAAAATTTACAATTTTTATTGTTTTCAGAAATCCGGTTTTTTTAAAATTCAGGATGTTGCAGACAGGCATATAATTTGCAAATTAATAAAAAAGCATATTATTTAAATTGAGGGACGAATCGGCATGGCATCAATCAGATCAGAGCAGTAGAACAGTAGCGCAGCAGTCAAATAAGAGGGCGTGAGGGTTTCGGAGCGCCTTTTTGCTTTATTGCAGAACGACATTAACAAAGCAACTGTTAAGCTACCTTATCAGTTACCTTCTCAAGGGGAAGATTTTCAATGCTGATATTAACAAGGTCTGATATATTTAATTTATCGCTTGCATCAAGGATTTCAAGCCCTACAATGTGGCCCTTTTCATCAAGGTCAACAGTAACGCCTTCCTCAATATCCATTGAGTCGGCTATTTTGACCTCTCTGAGTTTTATGTACAGAGCGTCAATGCCTTTACTATATTCTATTTTCATAACATTACCCCCTGAATGGTTTTCTTCTCATTGTAACAGTAATTACAAGAATATGGTCAGGAGGTTTTATGTGTAAGAGATGCTATTCGATTTTACCATCTGGTTTAGCTGTTGCTCTGCTGCTCTGTCTTGTCATGGTGAGCCTGTCGGACCATGCCTATGCCTTTGAATTCCCCGACACCGGACAGACGAAGTGTTACAGTGATGTCAGTCCTTATGATGAAATACCTTGCGAAGGCACAGGACAGGACGGGGAATACGACATTAACCCCATGAGCTACACGGACAATGGCAATGGCACAGTAACGGACAACAACACAGGACTGATGTGGCAGAAGTGTAGCACAGGGCAGAACAACGATGATACCTGCAGTGGTACGGCTTTGGACTACAACTGGTATCGGGCTTCGGGCACGTATCACGCGTGGTATAATCCGGATTCACAGGACGTTTGCGGCTCGCTCAACCTCGGCGGCTCTTCAGACTGGCGGCTACCGTCTAAGAAGGAATTGATAACGATTGTTGATTATGCTGTCCCATATCCCGGACCGACAATCAGGACTGCATATTTCCCGAATACGAAATTATCGCACCAGTACTGGTCGTCTCCTAACGACGCCAACCATCCGTACATCGGGTTCGCGTGGTACGTGAACTTCACTAATGGCTATGTCAACTTCGACAGTGGGGTCTTTGCCAACTACGTGCGGTGCGTGCGGGGCGGACAGTTTTCTCCTTCCTTTACGGACAACGGCAACGGCACGGTGACTGATAACAAGACCGGGCTTGTGTGGCAGCAGGGCGATCCGGGTACAAGGACATGGGGTTCCGCTCTTTCATACTGTGAAGGGTTTGACCTCGGGAACAAGACAGACTGGCGCTTGCCGAATGTCAAGGAGCTTGAATCAATAACAGACGATACGAAATATAATCCTGCGATAGATACCAATTACTTTCCGAACGCACATGCGTCCGGTTACTGGTCGTCTACTACCAGCGCCGGCTATCCGCCCAACACGTGGTACGTGGACTTCGACGATGGCGCTGTCTACGGCTACGGCAGTAAGGGCGGTAACTTCTATGTGCGGTGCGTGCGCGGCGGACAGCCCCCGGTTGTTGACGTCACCGGCTGCATCGATCTTGGAGGTTCGCCTCTTGTAAACAAGAAGGTAATACTTAAGCAGACGGGCGAGGTAAACCAGACCACAACAACGGACAGCGGCGGATGCTATGTATTTTTAAACGCAATATCAGGGAAGGCTTTTTCAGTGCAGGTAAACGGCCCAGTCCTGTCATCGCCTGTGCCTGTAATCAACGGTTGCGCTGAGCTGCAGGGTTCAGCCATGTCAGACAGAAAGGTGCTGCTCAAGCAGGACAATGAACTGAACAAGAGCAAGAAGACCGATATTGAGGGCTGCTACAGCTTCTCAAACGCCGTGCCGGACAAAAAGTTCAAGCTTCTTATCAAAGGGCCGGTCGTGCCGTAAGGAATAAGAGATTGCCCTAAAATCCCCTCCATGCCGGAGGGGATTTTTTTTGCTCTGCGGCTGGAAAAACTTTCCTACCGGGAAAAAACTTTTCCTTGTTTTATTTTTTAAAAATCCGACGGGCCTTCCATTATCAATAAAATCAGTTGGTTGTAAATTTAAATATTTTAATCTTCTCTGGCACATCGGTTGCTTTACAACAGGGCATGGAAATACTGGCCCCAACCATGCCGGATGTGAACGCCGTTCAAACCGCGCAACAACAGTCGGGCGGCGCTCCCGATTGCGCAGGCTGCGGCAAGGACTGCAGTCCCACATTCTCTTCTCTTGTGGAGAATGAAATGAGGGAAACAACGTCGCCGCCGGAAAAGGCCCCTGCGCAGGATGGATTACAGGATGTCCCCGAAGAACAGGAGGAGGCGCCGGAAGTCCGCCCGGAAAATAAACTCCAGATGGCAGACATGCTTCTTGATATGCTTAATAACATCGTGGTTGCCGATACAACTGTTCAGACGAGCGGAGCTGAGGACCAGGGCACAGGCGAAGGTCATCCGGATATTATCGGCGGTAACGCACTGAAAAACGGCATGGCATTAAATCTCCCCACTGATATGCCGGAGGCAGCAGGAGACCGGACGAAAACTCAGGGTGACTTCAACGCCCTTTGTAATTGCGTTGGACAAGAAGATGCGGAAGGCGCGGAGGCGGATGCTTTGTTGTCAGCATCAGACAGGCACACCGGGACCGGCGGCAAGGAAATGTCCGATGCTGCTGCCGCCGGCGAGATTGCCGGGCCTGAGATAGAGGAATTATCCGGTGCAAAGGAGCGGTCTGGAAAGGGCGACGTTGCGATCAACGCCACGGCACATGCAAGAGACGTTATCGAAGGCCTTAACACCCGGGAGGACCGGAAGCATGTTATAGAGCCCTTCAGGGGACTGACGCTCAATAACGGCAAAGGACCCGACGGCCAGGGAGGAACGGAAGGCTTTGCCGACAACATCAGGGAAGTCGCAAAAACAGATCAGGGCTTTGACGGCTATGGACAGTCCAACCAGGACATTAAACCGGAAAGCAAATCCGCTGAAGGCCCGGTTTCCGGAAATGCGGCAAGACCGGCCGGCTTTACAAAGATACTGGATAATGTCGTTTATCTGGCGAAGGGCGGCAGCAGGCTCGGCGTCACAGTCCTGCATGATGACCTTGGAAAACTCGACATCAACCTGTCTCTCGAAAAAGGGATGCTGAACATCCACATCAATGCTTCTGACAAAGAGGTCGGGGAATTCATCAAAAACAACGTCCAGCATATAGTCGATTCTCTGGCAAAAGACGGCGTCAGCGTGGGAGGGTTTTCCGTGGATTTAAAAGACCGCAATGAACGGCCCGAAAAAATATTTACGGCCAACAGTGACAATAATTATGAAAAAGGACCTGTAAATGGTGAAACGAAGATAAACGCTGTAACAGGACTTGTGAGTGTATTTGCATGAAAACCGGAATGGGAAGTGAGACAAGAAAGGAGCTTGTATGGAAATTTCAGGAGTGAGCAGTGTTCAAAGCGGGATACAATCAGTGGCCGGCAAGACGCTCGGCAAAGAAGAGTTCATGAACCTCCTGCTCAAGCAGTTGAGTTATCAGGACCCGCTTAATCCTATGGACAGCACGCAGTTTACTTCGCAATTGACGCAGTTCAGCTCACTGGAGGAGCTCAACACAATCAACGGCACGTTGAATGACGTTCTCGCGTTTCAGCACTCGATGCAGAATGCGGCGATTGCAAACTTTATCGGAAGGACTGTGAAAGTGGAGGGAGACAGCACGTATCTCAATGATAAGGCGGAGATTAATTATGAGCTCGCAGCAGATGCTGCATCGGTGAAGATTTCGATATACGACAGCTCAGGTAATCTCGTGGCAACAAAGGACGCGGGGGCCCAGTCAAAGGGCGCCAATAAATTCATCTGGGACGGAAAAGACGGCCAGGGCAATCAGATGCCGGAAGGGACTTATACCTATGAAGTCGATGCAAAAGACGTTGCCGGCGAACCGGTTTCTGCAGTGACTAATTCATGGGGACAGGTGACAGGGGTGGTCTTCGAGGACGGCAACACATATCTTGTGCTCGACGGCAGCAGAAACGTTTACCTGAGCGAGATCCAGGCAATACAATAAGTATGATTACGCAAATTAAAACAGAGATTAATAACAGGTGAAATCAGCAAAAAAAAGGAGGATGGTAAAATGTTGACTTCTTTATTTACCGCAGTAAGCGGAATGAATGCTAACGGCG
>QZJG01000049.1 GCA_003599275.1 Nitrospiraceae bacterium
ATGTTAACCCCATTCCGACCGTAGAGATCAACAATGGTACAAACATATATTTTGGGGACTGGAACGGAGACGGAATAACGGACGTTATGTGGTATGACAGGTCAACGGGGAATAACCAGTGGTATGTCGATAATAGCAATCCGCCTGATCTTATCTCTACGATCTCCAACGGCATTGGCGGGACAACCACACTTGAATATCTTCCATCCTCATCGTATGACAATTGTAAAGATATTGAGGGAAAGACGGTATGTCTGCCTTTTGTAACTCAGACTCTTGCATCAGTAACAACAAATGACGGAAATGGCAATTCGTCTACGACTACTTATGATTATTCAGGCGGATATTTCGATTATACAGACAGGGAATACAGAGGGTTTGAATATGTCAAATCAACAGCGCCCAATGGCACTACGACCGAGATGTGGTTCAAGCAGGATTCCATATACAAGGGACTTCTTGAAGAACAAATAACAAAAGATTCCTCAGGAAATAGTTATACGAGGGCATACAACACTTATCTATCGACATCTCCATACGCGGGAGTCAATTTTCCGTACCTTAGTCAGAAAGATGATTATGTATACGACGGGACTCCGACAGCCAAACAGGCGACGACGTCATTCACATATGATTCTTACGGTAACATAACACGTAAATATCTCCATGGCGATGTATCCATAACAGGGGACGAAAGGGATGAGTATATTGAATACACGTATGACACAACGAACTGGATAGCCTCGCTTCCGTTGCACACATATTTAAAAGACAGCGTTGGAAACACGAGAGCGCAGGCATGGTTTACGTATGACACTAAAGGCAATCTGCTGACAAAGACATCGTGGCTTAGCGGAGGGACAAATCCGGTACTCACTTACACATATGATCCATACGGTAACGTAGCCACCATAATAGACGCAAGAAACAATACTTCAACCATATCTTACGATTCGACCTATACATATCCGGCGACGGCAACCAATTCTCTGGGGCATACGGTCCAGAAAACGTACGACTACAGATTCGGCAAGCCGCTTACAGAGACAGACCCTAACGGAAACATAACAAGATATGAATATGACGAATTCGGGAGGCTGAAGAAAGTTACAAAGCCGTCGCCTTACGGCATAACAGAATACAAATATCAGAGCTACGGTGATCCTTATAATCAAAACGTCAGGGAAGAGGCAAAAGACCAGTCCGGGAATCTTATCCACTTTAAAGAGACATACTTTGACGGGCTCGGCAGGACGACTTACGAGACGCAGGGCGGGCCGGATGCAGGGACAATAATTGTAAGCACGGTGTACAACAACAAAGGACTTGTATGGAAGAAATCCTATCCTTATTATTCCGGAGACACTGCTTATGAAATAACCTACATCTATGATGCAATAGACAGGCCTGAACGAACATTTAACCCTGACGGCACGTCTTCATCGATAAGCTATGATAGAGCAAGGACCATGTACATTGACGCCAACGGGCATAAGAAAGTGGCGGTGAAGGATATATATGAGAAAATTGTTTCAGTGGAAGAATACACAGGAAATTCTTCCGCAACCCATGCGCTGTATGCGACAACAGGTTATCAATATGATGTCCTGAATAATCTGACAAAAGTTACAGACGCAGACGCGCAGGGCAATGAGACAACGATGACTTATGACACCCTGTCAAGAAAGATTTCCATGGATGATCCCGACATGGGACACTGGACATACCAGTATGACGCCAATGGCAATCTCACATCACAGACAGACGCAAAGAGCCAGACTATAACGTTCACATACGATGCGCTCAACAGGATTATCCTGAAAGACTATCCCACAGGGACGGACATAACGTATATATACGATGAAATATTCTCATCAAATCCCAAAGGCAGACTGACGACCTTGACGGACAATTCAGGCACGACAGGGTTTTACTATGATTCAATGGGGCAGATAACAAAGATGGTCAAGACGATTGCGTCAGACCAGTCAACGTACACGACACAAACTCAATATGATCCGCTTGGAAGGGTGAAGAAGATAATATATCCCGACACCTCGGAGATTGATTACACGTATGATGGGAATGGAAACGTCAAAGACATCAAATCAGGGGCGCAGACTTACGCGACATACAACAGCTACAACGCCCTCGGCAATCCTTTGTTGATAACATACGGCAATGGAGTAACCACGACGTATCAATATCATTCCGAGAACAACCGTCTGTTCACTATAACAACGAACAAGCAGACAACCGGGCTCATGAATCTTTCGTATTATTATGATTGGGCCGGCAATATCACAAAGATACAGGACCATCTGGACGGCACAAAGACGAGGAGTTACGCATATGACGACCTTGACAGGCTGATAGAAGCCGACAGCCAGTCATATGGCGGCAAGCTGCTCTACCAGTATGATAAAATCGGGAACATGACTTATAATTGCAAGTACGGTTATTATTTCTACGACGATCCTGAGCATGTCCATGCTGTGACCAAAATCAGGAAGGCGGACGGGACGTTGATAGATTCCTACAGCTATGACGCCAATGGCAACATGATCTCAGGGGCAAACAGGATGCTGACATACGATTACGACAACAGGCCGGTGAGCATCATATACGGCAATAATGCAGTGGTGAATGTTTATGACGCATCCGGCAACAGGGTGCAGAAGATGATCTCAGCGCCTTCACAGAACATCACGAAGTACATAGGTCAGTTGTATGAATGTGACGAAAACGGATGCACGAAGTACATCTTTGCAGGGACAAGAAGAATGGCCCAGGAGAAAGGGGGAGAGACTTACTACTACCACACAGACCATCTTGAAAGCTCAAGCGTAATGACTGACACAAACGGCGTCAACGTAGAGCAGATGTTCTATTATCCTTACGGAGAGATGACCGGATTTCACACAGGCACAATCAATGTTAAGCACAAATTCTCCGGGCATGAATACGATGGGGAAACAGGCCTCTACTACATGGGAGCGAGATATTATGATCCGAAGCTGGCAAGATTTATAAGCGCAGACACAATCGTGCCGCTGCCGTTCTATCCGCAGAGCTTGAATCGATATGCGTTCACCCTGAACAATCCGATTGTGCTGAGAGAATTGAACGGAAATTGCTTTGCGGGGTTTGCGCCTTCTTACACTCCACCTTCATCCAGTCATTCCGGTGGACCAACCGGCAACACAACCGGACCAGCAACGACTCCTGTCAGTACCGGCCAGAGCAATGCAAAGAATAATAATACACAGACAACAAATACAGTGACAGGTTTAAATGGCGATACCAAGTCATCTGACAGTGCTACAAGCGGTGCAATGGATAACGGGGGAGGAGGCGGTGAAACTCCCGGCTCGAAGCAAGATAACCCGGCGGTGAATAATCAGAATGCCGCAAAAGGTCTAAATGTAAATGAAGGATCAATTTCAACGGAAGAAGTTGGTAATATAGTCTTCAATGAGACCCGCTCTCTATCAGGGGAGGGCATTGATGATGCAAGAAAAGACATTGCACATACTATTTTTAATGCAGACAGTGCATATGGAAATAAAAGAGATGCTGTAGCGGGTACTGCCCCCAAAACAGCAGATGTTCCAACAGCTGAAAAAGGGATATATGATAAAAGTCAACAAGCAGCTCAAAATGCGCATAACGAAAAAAGCCGAGGGATTGATCCTACCGGTGGAGCTACGAACTTTAATTTCAGAAATAATAACTCAAGATCAGCTTTTCAGGGACTTAGTATATCAACACAACATGGTCCATTTAATAATAGTTTCCCCACAAAAACACTTAATGCAACAGGAATATACTCTAATACGTATGGAGGGAAGAAGCGATGAACAAAATAATTTTTATATATTTATTATTGTTCCCCTTACTTGTATTTGCTTCAGATAAATGTGAATATGTTGAATATGTAAAATATATTGCTGATTATTTAGGCCACTTAGAAAAGAATAAAACAGCTGTTTTTTACAGTGAATATGAATATCGGGACAGTGATAAATCAAAAGATATTATGGTTGGATTAATCATAGGGTTAGGCAAAACGAATGGTCTGTTAATTGAAAAATATGAATGTGTTGTTGGGAATCCGAGTTCTATTTCATATTCTGATAAAGAGAGTGACTTAGTACTCGAAGAAACTCACGGCGGAATTTACTCATATGATCGAGCTGAGAAATTGCTGGCGAATTTTAAAGGCAAGAAATTTGTTTTGCTGAAACCAGCGGAACTTAGAAGAGAGTTGGAGAAATGAAAAATGGAGGCTACTGGGTCACCCATTAAATACCTTTGAGAAAGTGCCCTATTAAAGAGATACATGACATTACCACTGCGAATACAGTGTCCCGGCGCTTTTTATTAGAGAATAGGGGACACATCCCATATTTTGACAGAATTCAGAACTACGGAGCCAGTATGGAAAATCCCTACCTGTTATTTTTGACAGGTGTTTTTTGCTTTTGGAATCTGCTTTAATAACCGGCAAGACTTCTCCCACCCTCGCCGATTCATGACGGAATGAGGGGACAGCATGACAGGCGGGGGAGGGATTTGAATTGAGAGTAGATGAAGACGAAAACAAAACTATCTGTTGCCGGCAATGGAAAATGAATGATTCATGAGGGGACAAAGAATGTGTTATAATCAATTCATTGAAAAGCTCTTTAACCTGATAACAGATTCGGAGAACCTATGACAATAAAGACCGAACACGCTCATATCGAAAGTATTGGGGGAATACAGGGGGGGCGGCCAGTAATAAAAGGCACAAGGACGCCCGTTAGAAGCATCGTTGTATATCACAGGATGGGTTTCATCCCGGAAGAGATACAAATTAAACTTCCTCATCTTAAACTCGCCCAGGTGTATGATGCATTGTCATATTACTATGATTATAAGGAAGAGATAGATCACGACATAGACTCAGACTCTGAAGATAGGATAAAGCAAGAAATGAGCCTGTGAGAATCGAGCTCTACCTTGACGAAGACGTTGATGTTTCGCTTACCATTCCTCTAAGACAAAAAGGCATAGATGTTCTCACCACTCAGGAAGCTGGCAACAAGAGATTAAGCGACGCTCAACAGCTTGCATTTGCAATAACCGCAAAAAGGGCATTTTTAACGCATAACAAAAGAGATTTTGCCGTCCTTCATAAAGAATACATCGTGAGTAACAAAGAGCACAGCGGGATAATCCTGTCCGACCAACGGTCGGTTAGAGAAATGCTGCGTGGGCTGAGTAAAATTGTTTTTTCACTGTCCGCCGAACAAATGAAAAACCGGCTGGAATTCTTAAGTAATTGGATGTGACAGGATAAATAACAGGGCAGGGCAGGCTGATGAAATATTCCTGAAAACTTTAGTATACTAACCTGCCTGACACATTCAATTTTGAAAGGTTGATCTATGCACTTCACAGAAAAAATATTAGTTCTCGACTTTGGCTCTCAATACACCCAGCTTATTGCACGAAGGGTGCGTGAGCAAAAAGTATATTCGGAAATACTCCCGTATAACGTCACTATCGACAGGATAAAAGAATTCGCCCCTAAGGGGATCATCCTCTCCGGAGGTCCTTCGAGCGTATATGATAAAAAAGCCCCTCTGCCGGACAAGGAAATATTTGAACTCGGCATCCCGGTGCTAGGCATATGCTACGGTATGCAGCTCATGGCCCACATGCTTGGCGGAAAAGTCGCAAAGTCTGCCAGGAGGGAATACGGGCGCGCAGAGCTGATGATTGACGACGATACGGATTTGCTGAAAAAAACAGGGGCAAGGGGCAAGTCGATACGACTCGATTCCGAGGGTCAAGGGTCAAGAGGGGTGGTCTGGATGTCTCATGGTGACAGGATCGTAAAACAACCTGAAGGCTTCGCCCCTATAGCACATACGGACAATTCTCCCATAGCCGCTATGGCTGACAAAGACAGGAAGTTCTACGCACTGCAATTTCATCCTGAGGTGGCGCATACGGAAAACGGCACAAAAATTTTAAAGAACTTTGTTTTCAGTATATGCAAATGCAAACCCCGATGGACTATGCAGTCCTTCATCGAGACCACAACAAGAGAGATCAAGGACAAGGTCGGCAAAGACAAAGTCGTATGCGCGATCAGCGGCGGCGTTGATTCCGCAGTTACTGCCGTATTGATAAATAAGGCAATAGGCAAACAGCTTACATGCATTTTTGTTGACAATGGCGTATTGCGACTCGGAGAGGCGACAAAGGTCGAAGGCATGTTGAAAAAACATTTCCGCATGAATATCATCTGCGTCGATGCATCAAAACGGTTCCTGGATAAATTAAAAGGCGTGACCGATCCGGAGAAGAAGAGAAAGATCATCGGCAATGAATTTATTCATGTGTTCCAGGAGCAGGCAAAAAAGATCAGGGGCGCTGAGTATCTCGCTCAGGGCACATTGTATCCCGACGTCATCGAGAGCGTATCGTTCAAAGGACCTTCCGCTATGATAAAGAGCCATCATAACGTGGGAGGGCTCCTGAAAGACATGAAGCTGAAGCTTGTCGAACCGCTGAGGGAGTTGTTTAAAGATGAAGTCAGGGTGTTAGGCAGGGAGCTGGGCATGCCTGATGAAATTATCAACCGCCATCCTTTCCCAGGTCCCGGACTCGCGATCAGGATCATAGACGAAGTTACACGGCAGAGGGCAGACATCCTGAGGAAGGCTGATGCTATCGTGCTCGAAGAAATAAAGAAGGCGGGGCTTTACAGTGAAATCTGGCAGGCATTTGCAGTTTTACTCCCCATAAGGACCGTTGGTGTAATGGGCGATGAGAGGACATACGAAAATGTGGTTGCCGTCAGGGCGGTCAAGAGCGTTGACGGGATGACAGCCGATTGGGCAAAGCTCCCCTATGAAGTTCTGGGCACGATCTCAGGCAGGATCATCAACGAAGTGAAAGGTATTAACAGGGTCGTGTTTGACATCAGTTCAAAACCACCGAGCACTATAGAGTGGGAGTAGGGGCATTCCATTTTTCTTTTGTAGGGCAGGCCTGTGTGCCTGCCTGGTGAAACACACAGGATAGCCCTGCAATATCTTTCATAAATTCTTCACAGAACCACCCATGCAGACTTCCATGTCTGCAACCATAAGACAAAACCGGAGGGAGCAGAGTCTCTATGCCTCATCACTTGCGCAAGCAGTTGAAAGGTGATATATAGCTCTTAAGAATGAGAAGCCATGCGCGGGCCAAAAAGGAAAAAGGCTTAATTTTAAAAGCAGGAATGGGAGGTAGAAACATGAGAAAAATAATTTCGTTGCTGATGGTCCTGGCGTTTTTGTTTATGGTTGCCGGCTGCACGCAATATGGCGCAAGGGGCGGAGGCGTCGGTGGCGCCGTCGGCGGTGTTGCAGGGGCACTCCTTGACAGATCGAACCCGTGGCGAGGCGGCGTCATCGGCGCGGTCCTCGGCGCCATCGCGGGGGCTACTCTTACAGAGGTATCTTCACAAGCCTCAAGGGAAGCTGTGCGGACCGACAGGCCTGTGGAATACAGGACGACCGACGGTCGCGGCGTTTATCAGGCGTATCCGTTGGACTATGATGAAAAAACAAAATGCCACAAGGTCCAGGAAAGGGCCTGGGAGGACGGGAAGCTTATTAAAGACCAGATAAAAGAAGTCTGTGAGGGGGAGAAGAGAGAAAAGAAGTATTAATTCCGTAACCACAGCCAACAGTAGGTGCTTTAAGCGAGGACACAGAGAAAAAGATGAGAAGGGGCTGTCCCGATTATCAGGGACGGCCCTTTTTGTTTTTCAGGGTTTGTGATAATATTAATGCCTGATTTTTCTTTAACTCTAAACTCTTAACTCTCAACTCTATATTGACATGGAAGAGCGTCTTCAAAAAATTTTGGCAAAGTGCGGCATCGCCTCGCGGAGAAAGGCGGAGGAGATGATACTCGAAGGTCTTGTAAAGGTGAATGGCGCGCCTGCAACACTCGGGATGAAGGCAGATCTCGACAGAGACCACATAAAGGTCAGAGGGAAGCTCATCCGAAATGTCGAATCGAAGGTGTATTTGATATTCAACAAGCCGGAAAAGTGTCTAACGTCAATGGCGGACTCTGAGGGAAGGCCAACGGTGAAAGATTTTCTAAAGGGCGTGAGGGCGCACGTATTCCCGGTCGGAAGGCTTGATTATAATTCGGAGGGCCTTTTGATTTTAACAAATGACGGAGATCTCGCCAATGCCATACTTCATCCAAGCAAAAAGATCCCGAAGACGTACCTTGTCAAGGTTGACGGCTTTCTTGAAGACAAGGATGTGTCGAGGCTCGAAAAGGGGATCAGGCTTGACGACGGCATGACAGCACCGGCAAAGGTAAAAAAGATAAAAAAGACAGAGGCGAACTCATGGATTGAGATGACAATACATGAAGGCAGGAAAAGACAGATCAGGCGGATGCTTGAACGGGTGGGGCATCCCGTGATTAAGCTCAGGAGGACCAGGATCAATGGTATCTCATTAGGCAGACTGGAGCTGGGGGCCATCCGTTACCTTACTCCTGAGGAGATAGAGAAACTGAAAAAAGAAGTAAGTGGTAAAGAGTTAGGAGTAAGGGGTAAGGGGTAAGGAAAAAAGCAGAGTCATTCCCGCAAGCAAAGCGCGTCGGGAACCAGATTCCGGACAAGTTCGGTACGAATCTCTGACCGGAATGACAGAAATTTGAAACTGTGGCAGAGACCACAGGGTGTAATATTTATCAAGTGCGGAATGACAAAATAAACTGATACAAGGAAACCTAACAATGTTACGCGACAAATACTGCTGTGAAATAAACGAACAGGATATCGGCTCAAGTATTAATATCGCCGGCTGGGCGAACAAGTGGCGGGACCACGGCGGCGTTATTTTTATTGACCTCAGGGACAGAAGCGGGATCGTTCAGGTAGTATTTAATCCCGAGAACAATCCGGAGGTCCATCAGGTCGCCCACAAGGTGCGAAACGAATTTGTCCTTCAGATAAAAGGCGATGTCAGGAGGAGGCCGGAGGGCACGGAGAATTCCTCGATTCCCACGGGCCAGGTTGAAATTGTCGCAGAAGAACTGAAGATACTGAATGACTGCAAGCCCCTTCCGTTCATGATAGAGGATGATACCGATGCGTCGGAATCCTTGCGTTACAAACACAGATACCTTGACCTCAGAAGGCCGATAATACAACGTAACATCGTCATCCGTCATATAGCGGCAAAGAGCATCCGCGATTATCTCGATTCACGGGGATTTCTGGAGATAGAAACACCCGTGCTGACAAAGAGCACGCCGGAAGGCGCGAGGGACTATCTTGTGCCGAGCAGGACGAACCCCGGACAGTTCTTTGCGCTGCCCCAGTCGCCGCAGTTGTTCAAACAGATACTTATGGTGTCCGGTCTCGAAAGGTACTATCAGATAGTCAAATGCTTCCGTGACGAAGATCTGAGGGCGGACAGGCAGCCTGAATTTACACAGGTGGACATGGAGATGTCTTTCATTGACAGGGAAGATATCATTGCTGTTGTCGAGGCCATGATAAAGAAGGTCTTCACGGATACAATCGGCGCGGAGACCGGAATACCGTTTCAGAGGTTGACTTATCAGGAGTCAATGGAGCGGTTCGGCTGCGACAAGCCGGATTTGAGGTTTTCATTGGAACTTAAAAATGTGGGCGACATTGTAAAAGAATCATCGTTCAAGGTGTTCCTCGACACCATATCGAAAGGCGGAATTGTAAAAGGCATCAATGCAAAAGGCCTTGCCGGTTATTCGAGAAAAGAACTTGACGACCTCACAAAAGAAGTACAGGGCTTCGGCGCAAAGGGCCTTGCATGGATAAAGATCAAAAACGGTTTTGAATCCCCGATCGCGAAATTTTTCCCCGAACAGGCATTAAAGGCGATTGCCGAAAGGTTTGAAGCGGAAGAGGGCGATCTCCTCCTTTTTGTCGCTGACAAGGAGAAGGTTGCCAATGACTGTCTCTCGAGGCTCAGAAATGAACTGGCTAAAAGACTTAATCTGATCCAGGAGGGAGTTTACAGGTTTGTATGGATAACGGACTTCCCGCTCTTTGAATGGAACGATGAAGAAAAGAGATACGAGGCCATGCATCACCCGTTTACAAGCCCGATGGAAGATGATATTGATGATTTTCTTTCTGTTCCCGGCCCTGAACTTCTAACTCCTGACTCTAAACTCTCTTCTCTCCGCGCGCAGGCTTATGACATTGTCCTGAACGGCTACGAGATCGGCGGCGGCAGCATCCGTATTCATAAGAAGGAAGTGCAGGACAGGATGTTTCAGCTTCTGAACATAACTCCTGAAGATGCAAGTGCAAAGTTCGGCTTTCTCCTTGAGGCGTTTGAATACGGAGCGCCCCCTCACGGAGGCATTGCGCTTGGGCTCGACAGACTTGTCATGATAATAACAGGCGCACAATCGATTAGAGACGTAATCGCGTTCCCCAAAACACAGAAAGCCATCTGCCCTCTCAGCAACGCCCCGTCTGAAGTTGACGCAAAGCAGTTGAAGGAACTTAGCATTAAATTGGATTTAGTCGAGTAAGGATTCTGTTGGGGTCGCTTTTAGTTTGACGCCTGAGGCTGGGACGCGTGTCTCTTCTTCCACTTCTCGCCCAGATATTCAAAGACCTGCACCCTTTTGTTTAACTGATCAACGACATATATCCGGTCTTCACTGTCGATGAATATGCCCGCCGGAAGAAAGAACTGCCCGTTTCCATAGCCCGCTTCTCCTACGAAAAGCAGCAACTGTCCGTTTTTATCAAAAATCTGGAAGTTCTGAAAAGCCGCGTCAACAACGTATATATGTCCTTCTGAGTCTATTGCTATGCCCTTGGGCCGCGCAAATGAACCGGGGGCGTCACCGATGCGGCCGATGGTTTTTATATGTTTCCCGTCGGGATTGAAAATCTGGACCCTGAAGTTGTTGGTATCTACAACGTAAATATTGCCTTCGCCGTCGAGAGCTATATTGGTAGGGAAATTAAAATTGCCGTTGTTGCTTCCCCTTTCGCCGATTGTCATAAGAAGACCGAGATCGATAGTGCTGTAGGCCCTGACGTTATGCTGTCTGGTGTCAACTACATACAGCCTCCTTCTCTTTTCATCAATGGCAAGTCCGCCCGGATTTTCAAATTCCCCCTTTGCACCGAGAGCAGTTAAAAGCTCTCCGGCAAGACTGAAAACGAATATCTTGTCATAAGCTGTATCTGTTACATAAATTTTGCCTTCGCGGGAGATGGCGATGCCTATCGGAGTTTTGAGGCTTACGGAATCTATTTCTGCGCCGATAAAGTCCGTTTTTTTGGCCTTCCTGTCGAAGATAAATATCCTGCCGATGTCCGTAACATAAATTCTTCCTTCGTTATCCACAGTGACGCCATATGGTTTTGTAAGCTCGAATTCAGTTTTTTCCCCTGAAATTATGGCTTGCAGTAAATTATCTTCTTCCTCAAAGTCTTTGCTGGACCCGAAGGTCTCAATAAACTTTATTTTCGGATCATCAGGCGGGAGAGGCCAAAGTATGTTATGGACTTTTTTGTCCGGGGCCGGAGTACATGCTGTTATGCTGAATAAAATTGTTGTAATTATACATGCAATTAGCAGGCGGATTTTTATCAAGGTTGTATTCATAATAAATATTGAAAATTGCACAGGCTGATTGTTGTCCGGCTGACTATTATAATAAAAAGGGAGGGGAATTTCTCCCCCTCCCTTTTTTTAACAAATAAAAACTTACAGAAAATTATTTCTCATGACATCTCAGGCAGAGAGCGCTGCCGTTGATACTGCTTCTCAGAAACGGTTTGTAGGTGTCATTGTCATGCACGTTGTGGCAAGAGGCGCACTGAAGGGTCCCTTCAAAAAGAGGGAGATAAGGCTCAACATTATCAACCCGCTTGTCTGAAACCGGAGGTTTCAGTCCACCGTCTTTTGTAGCCAGGGTAGCATCGTAGGTGAAATTGATTGGGTGATCATCGCTCAAGCTTGTGCCCAAGTTGGCATACCCGGTTAGCTTTTTAGCAACGCCCACTCCTCCGTCCGATGGTGTCCTGTAAAGGGAATTTACAGCAACGGTGCCGTCATGACATCCCATACACAGCGCAGAAACGGATTGTGAACCAGCTCCCTTTCCGCCAATTTCAGCGTTGCTCATATCAGCATCGAGGGTAGGACTGGCATAGACGCCGAACGTAGCTGTTTGAGTAACCTGTTTGTTCCAGAGGGGGTCCTGGGCTGTGGCATCTGCTGTCTGATGCGGGGTGTGGCAAAATACGCATACCTGATCAGTGTCTGCATCAGGAATATACGGGCCGGGGCCTCCGATCATATTATGCTTTGAATTGACGACGCTCCCACCGTAAGCAACTCCTGTTATGAGAAGCATTGGAATTAATAAAGCAAATAATTTTTTCAATTATCTTCTCACCTCCTTTCATACTTACTATAAGTGGCTGTTCAAAGTCTCACAGACTTTTTACTGAACAGCTCCCTGCTTTACGGATTGCCTGTTAAGGCTTCGGTGATTTTCTTTATCGGTAAATTTTTTCAAAACTTTAATGACGGCGTTAAATATTTTTGTTGCTCCCGCATCCGAAATCTGTTTTTAAAAAAAATACTCAATTTAAAACTCCAAAACTTTAATATAAATTCAAAATAAATGCAAGCAGAAAATGCCGCAAAAAATACGGGTTACGGCAATAATTTGAACAATGCATACAAAAGGGAATTGATAAGCAAAAATTATAAATTAATTTAAATTTTTATATTGACTCTGTTGCAGCTCTTCCATATCATAGAGGCTCATTAATTCTTCTTGCGAGTATCAAAAGGGATTAATAAACCGCAAATAAATCTGCCCTATTACTATTTTAATAGGTGTTTACTCTTTATAAATAGAACAGGTTTTTTTATTGTTATCTTTCATAACGGAGTGAAAAGGAGAAGCGTATGAGACTTGTATTGTTGGGAGCTCCCGGAGCCGGGAAAGGCACACAGGCCAAAAAGCTCATTGAAAAATACGGTATCCCCCAGATTTCAACCGGAGATATCCTCAGAAAGGCCGTAGCCGACGGGACCCCCCTCGGAAAAGAAGCAAAAATAATTATGGACAAGGGAGAGCTTGTTACCGATTCTATTGTTATCGGACTCGTAAAGGAAAGGCTGGCACAGGATGACTGCAAAAAAGGTTACATCCTTGACGGCTTCCCCAGGAACACTTCCCAGGCCGAGACACTCGACAAAGTGCTTTCGGAGATGAAGTCGCCTCTTGATGTCGCGCTGAGCGTTGATGTCGACAAGGATGACCTCATGAAGAGGCTTACCGGCAGACGCACTTGCAAAAGCTGTCAGCAGATGTATAATATCTATTTTTCTCAGGCAAAGAAAGACGGCGTATGCGACAAGTGCGGGGGAGATCTCTTCCAGAGGGATGATGATAAGGAGGCGACAATCAAGAACAGGCTCGATGTATACGAAAAGGCGACCGCGCCTCTTATCGATTATTACGGTAAAAAAGGCATTCTCAAGTCTGTAAAAGGCGTAGGCAGTATAGACGAGATTTTCAATAAAATCTGTTCAATGTTGGGAGCATAAAAATACAGCACGTCAATGGGATTGATAACAAATCAAGGAGGAAGAAATGGCATTAGTTAATCCGCACGGAAAAGAAAAGAAACTCAAACCCCTTCTTCTCGAAGGCAAGGCGCTTGAAGAAGCAAAGGCAAAGGCAAAGACCCTTACACAGGTCAAGATGACCTCGAGGGAAACAGGCGACCTCATCATGTTGGGCATCGGGGGTTTTACCCCGATCGAGGGTTTTATGGGGAAGGCTGACTGGCAGGGCGTTTGCGACAAATATACAATGGCAGACGGGACCTTCTGGCCGATCCCGATCACCCTTTCAACCACAAAAGGGCAGGCCGACAGCATCAAGATCGGCGAGGAAATAGCCCTTGTTGATGAGGAAAGCGGCGAAGTAATGGGACTCATGACAGTGAAGGAAAAATATACAATCGACAAGGAGTATGAGTGCAAGAAGGTGTTCTGGACCACGGATACCGAGCATCCGGGCGTTGCAAAGGTAATGGCGCAGGCAGAGATCAATCTTGCCGGACCGGTAAAGGTCCTGAGCCAGGGTAAATTCCCTGAGGAATATCCCGGCATATACCAGACCCCGATGGAATCAAGGAAGTTCTTTGAATCAAAAGGCTGGTCTACTGTGGCTGCATTCCAGACCCGTAACCCGATGCACCGCTCCCACGAATACCTCACGAAGATCGCAATTGAAATCTGTGACGGTGTCTATATTCACATGCTTCTTGGAAAATTAAAAGCGGGCGATATTCCTGCTGATGTAAGACAGAATGCTATCGACGCACTGACAGCGAATTATTATGTAAAGGATTCCGTAATGGTCGGAGGCTATCCACTTGATATGAGATATGCCGGCCCGAGGGAAGCGCTGCTGCACGCACTGTTCAGGCAGAATTACGGTTGCAGTCATCTGATCGTCGGACGTGACCATGCAGGTGTCGGCGACTACTACGGCCCGTTCGATGCTCATAAAATATTTGATGAGATCCCGGCGAATGCACTTGAGACCAAAGCACTGAAGATAGACCATACATTCTGGTGTCACAAGTGTGATGGAATGGCTTCTATGAAGACCTGCCCGCACGGCAAGGAAGACAGGCTGATGCTTAGCGGGACGAAACTGAGAAAGATGCTTTCTGAAGGCGAGGAAGTCTCCGACAAATTCAGCAGGCCGGAAGTTCTTAAGATCCTCAGGGCATACTATGAAGGGTTGACTGAAAAAGTTGAGATAAAGATGCATAAACATGCGGAAGGCGGATAAAAAACAGGGAGTAGGGGGGGAGGGTGTAGAAAAAACTGCGTCCTACTTCCTATACCCTAAGCCCTACACCCTTATTGTAATGAGAGGGGGTGAAAGTTTAACTATACATAACAAGTAAGGCTTTAAGTGATAAGGCCATTTATTAACTCAAATTTAAAGGAGGTTTAAAATGCCGAGTTTCGTAATCACAGAAAAATGTGACGGTTGTAAGGCGCAGGACAAGACTGCATGTCAGTATATTTGTCCTCATGATTTGATGGCACTTGATAGGGAAAAAATGAAGGCGTATAATCAGGAGCCGGAGCAGTGCTGGGAGTGTTTTAATTGTGTAAAAATATGCCCTCAGC
Source organism: Nitrospiraceae bacterium (assembly GCA_003599275.1). Lineage (GTDB taxonomy): Bacteria > Nitrospirota > Thermodesulfovibrionia > UBA6902 > UBA6902 > SURF-23. The sequence goes on from QZJG01000049.1 coordinate 15,261, forward strand.
AGGCTATAGAGGTGAGAGGTTATTCAGACTTTGTTCCGCTTGGATCCAGCACTATCCCGCTGAGAGGCACTGACTCCATTATGTGGACGATCAAGTTCAGAAATGGTATATTGAAAAGATTTAAATTCCCCATCAGGACCACTGTAGAAGGATCGGTTGATCCGTATGCAGGGAAGCCGGCGCCCGACTTCTCAACAATCAAACAACCCGGGTTTTTTACCGCCCCGGCAAGAAAAGAATAATTAAGGAGGTGAATAAATAATGGAAAAAGAAACTTGTACATTTTCATATTGTGAGAAACCTGCAGTAACTGAAGTTGAATGCGATCTCCTTATCTTGGGCGGCGGTATGGCAGGCTGCGGAGCAGCTTTCGAGGCATGTCGTTGGGCCAATGAAAAGGGACTGAAGGTCGTTATGGTTGACAAAGCGGCAACAGACAGAAGCGGCGCTGTTGCGATGGGCTTGTCGGCAATCAATACCTATATCGGAGAGAACAAAGTTGAAGACTATGTAAGGTACGTGAGAAACGACCTGATGGGCATCATCAGGGAAGACCTCGTATTTGACCTTGGCAGACACGTTGATGACAGCGTTCAGCACTTTGAAGAGTGGGGTCTTCCTATCTGGAAAAAAGGCGATGACGGATTCTCACTTGACGGCTTTCAGGCAGCGGAAGCCGGAAAGAAATCATTGAAAGAGGGCGGCACACCGGTAAGAACAGGAAAATGGCAGATAATGATCAACGGTGAGTCCTATAAAGTTATTGTTGCAGAGGCTGCCAAGAAAGCCCTCGCTACCAACCGGGAAAAAACCGGCATGGCTCAGAACCACTTTGAAAGGGTATTCATAGTGAAGGCTGTTAAAGATACAAACGGGACAAACGTAGCAACTGCCATCGGATTCAGCACAAGAGAAAACAAGATTTACTCCTTTAAGGCAAAGGCCATGATCTGCGCGACTGCCGGAGCGGTCAACTGCTTCAGGCCGAGGTCGGTCGGCGAAGGTATGGGAAGGACCTGGTATCCTGTGTTTAGCGCTGGTTCAGGTTATGCATTCGGTATGCAGGCCGGCGCAGAGCTGACCTTGATGGAGAACAGATTCGTGCCCGCCAGATTTAAAGATGGATATGGTCCTGTAGGCGCATGGTTCCTCTTTTTTAAAGCAAAGGCAACTGACAGCTACGGAGAAGACTATTGTGCCAATAAGGAATATTTTGACGATGCAGTAGCCAGATATGGCGATTATGCAAAAGGTCTCGGCACTGCCATCAGGAACCATCTTATGATGAGGGCTATGAAGGACGGCAAAGGTCCGATCCTCATGCAGACCCCTGCAGCTATGGCAGCTTTAGGAGCAGCCTTCACCGAGAAACTTGGTGAAAAAGAAGGCAAAAAGAAGATGAAACACCTTGAGGCAGAGGCATGGGAGGACTTCCTTGACATGGCTATCGGACAGGCGTCTATTTGGGCGGCAACTAATATTGAGCCGGACAAGAGCGCTTCCGAGATAATGCCGACCGAGCCGTATCTCCTCGGTTCACACGCAGGCTGCGCAGGGTTCTGGGTAAGCGGCCCTGGTGATATTGCCGGCACACCGGACCATTACAGCTGGGGTTACAACAGGATGTCTACCGTACCCGGCCTCTTCATGGCTGGCGACGTTGTTGGCGCATCAGGTCACAAGTTCTCGTCAGGTTCACATGCTGAAGGCAGGACAGCGGCAAAGGCTGCGCTGGCATACATCCTTGACCATATGGACTACAAACCATCGCCGAAAATGTCTCTTGATGAGATCGCGGCTGAGCTTTACTTGCCGTTTGAGATCTATGAAAAGTATAAGACATATACAACAAGGGCCGATATCAATCCCAATTACATTGGTCCCAAAGCGCTTCAGTTAAGGCTTCAGAAGATTGCCGATGAATACTTCGGTGGAGTCGCAACATGGTACATGACTTCAAAGACCATGCTTGAAGAAGGCCTCAGGAAGCTTGAGATGCTCAAAGAGGATGCGGCCAAGATGGCAGCAAAAGACCTCCATGAGCTCTTAAGGTGCTTTGAGAACTACCACAGGATTTTGTCTGTTGAGGCGCATGCAAGACATATCCTCTTCAGGGAAGAATCCAGATACCCCGGTTACTACTACAGGGGTGACTACAACAAGATCGATGATTCGAACTGGAAGTGCTTTACAAATTCCAGGTATGATGCAGAAACCAATACTTGGGAGTTGAAGAAAGTGCCGTACGTTCAGATGGTTAAGTAGTTGACTCTATTTGGGGAGGGCGATGCCCTCCCCAAATTTTTAGGCCTGCAAATGAAAATTGCAAATTGTAAAAGGCTTTTTTGCGATGTGCAATCTCCATATTGCAATTCCTGTACCGGATTTAATATATTTATAGCTGCCTGAATAAAGCAGAGTCAGTCATTATATAAATGCCAGGTCCGGAATCAAGACCGGATACTGCAAATATCGGAAATCCCGTAGGACAAGGCGGCAGCCGGTCCGTTTCTGCAAAAAGAGAGAGGGATTCCAGTAAAGTAGGGTTTACTGCCTTTAAGGAGGAAAGAGATGGCAGAGAAGAAAAAGGTTTTAGTAATCGGAGGAGGTTTCAGCGGGCTTACTGCTGCGGTGGAGACTGCTGAGGCGGGCTCCGAGGTGATCATCGTGGAGAAAGCCCCGTTTTTCGGCGGCAGGGTGACGCAGCTCAATAAGTATTTCCCGAAGCTTTGCCCCCCGAACTGCGGACTCGAGATAAATTTCAGAAGGATCAAAACCAACGGCGACATAACGTTCTACACCCTTGCCGAGGTCGAAAGTATCTCCGGGCAGGAAGGGAATTACGATGTCACGATAAAGGTCAATCCCCGGTTTGTAAACGACAAGTGCGTCGGCTGCAATGCGTGCAACGAGGCATGTCCGGTCGAGATCCCGAATGAATTTAATTTCGGACTTGATAAGACAAAGGCCGCATACATCACTCACAACCAGGCGTTTCCTTTTAAATACGTGATCGACGGCAAACACTGTAAGGGCACATCCTGTGCAAAATGCGCCGAGGCATGCAAATACGACGCCATTCATCTCGACATGAAGCCTGAGACGGTCAAGGTAAATGTCGGCTCGGTGGTGCTCGCGTCAGGGTGGGAGCCCTATGACGTAACAAAGCTGGATATCCTTGGCGGCGGAAAGATCAAAAACGTGATAACCAATATGCAGATGGAGAGGCTTGCCGCGCCGAACGGGCCCACTGCCGGGAAAATCCTGAGACCCTCTGACGGCAAAGAGGTCAAAAACATCGCTTTTGTCCAGTGCGCAGGAAGCAGGGATGAAAACCACCTGCCGTATTGTTCGTATATCTGCTGTATGGCGTCTTTGAAGCAGGCCACTTATTTAAGAGAGCAATACCCTGACTCGAAGGCCCGGATATTCTATATAGACATCCGGACGCCGGGAAGGTATGAACAGTTTTACTGGAAGGTCAAGGACGATCCGGGTGTGACCCTTACGAAAGGCAAGGTCGCAAAGATCACCGAGGATGCGGCAACGGGCGACGTGATTATGGTGGCCGAGGACGTGTTAGCGGGGAAAAAGATTACGGAGACATTCGATATGGTAGTGCTTGCGACCGGCATGGTGCCGTCAACAAGGGCATCAAAGATACCGGGCGACATTTCATACACGAATGAAGGCTTTGTGCAGGCGGCTTCTTTGAAAAAGGGCATTTATGCAGTCGGGACCCTTAAGAGTCCGGTTGACGTCGCAAAGTCCGTGCAGGACGCCACCGGGGTCGCAATCAAAAGCATTCAGAGTTCGAGGAGGTCATAGATAGATGGAAAAGAAATATGGGGTATATCTCTGTAAGGGATGCGGCATCGGAGAAACCATAAACATGGAAAAGTTGAAGCCCAGGGTATCAGGCAAGGGCAGGGTCCCGGCAGATATTATTAAGGAGCATCCGGTATTATGCAGTCCCGAAGGACTGGAGCTTATTAAGAACGATATCAAAGAAGGCACAAATACTATAATCATCGGTGCGTGCTCGCCGCGCGTAAAATATGAAGAGTTTGATTTCCCCGGCACAATAACGGAGAGGGTCAACCTGAGGGAGTTTGTCGCATGGACCGCAGAGCCGATGAGCTCGGACGCGCAGAGCCTTGCAGATGATTATATGGTAATGGGGATAATCAAGGCGCAGAAGGGAGATGTGCCCGAGCCGAATATCCTTCAGGACCTCAGCAAGACAATACTTGTTATCGGCGGCGGCATGGCCGGACTTTCAGCGGCCCTTGAGGCAGCTAATGCCGGTTACCAGGTAGTGCTTGTAGAAAAAGAGGCAGAGCTTGGAGGCTGGGCGGCAAAACTCTACAAAGAGACCCCAAGGCAGTATCCTTATGACAAACTTGAAGAGCCGAGGGTCGTTGCCAGAATCAAAGAGGTTGAGGCACATTCCGGCATAAAGGTCTTTAAATCATCATTTATCGAAAAGACAGAGGGGCAGCCCGGTCTGCTGGACATTACCATAAAGAGCAACGGAAACAGTGAGTCCATGAGGGTGGGAGCGGTCGTCATGGCAGCCGGATGGAAACCATACGACGCCTCGAAGCTTGAATATCTTGGCTACGGCAAACCCAATGTCATCACAAGCATCCAGATGGAAGAGATGGCAAAAAAGGGAAAGATAACCCGCCCGTCCGACGGCAGGGAAGCAAAGAAGGTCGCTTTCATTCAGTGCGCCGGATCAAGAGACCCCAATCATCTGCCATACTGTTCTTCATTCTGCTGCGGCACGTCCCTCAAACAGGCAAAATATGTGAGGGAGAAAGACGGCGACTCGGTCGCGATGATATTTTACAAAGACATAAGGACCCCCGGACAGACTGAACTGTTTTACAAGAACATGCAGAACGATCCAGGCGTTCTTTTAACAAAGGCTGAAGTGACCGGCGTAAGCGATGCGGGCAACGGCAACCTTTACGTAGAGGCTGAGAATACCCTTTTGGGAGAGAAGATCAAGGTAGAGGCCGACCTCGTTGTCCTCGCAATAGGCGTTGTCCCGGCCACGCGCGCCCCGCAGGAATATCTTGACGGACTTACAGAGGCGCAAAAGAAAGGCGATGATGCAAAGATGTCATACATTGAATCAACACCGAAGCCGGACTTCATCTTAAATCTTACATACAGACAGGGTCCTGAAATCCCCTCACTCGAAGGCGCTTACGGGTTTGCGGATTCCAACTTCATATGTTTCCAGTATGAAACAAGAAGGACCGGCATTTATGCCGCAGGATGTGTCAGACAGCCCATGGCCATGGCTGATGCCGCAGATGACGCGGCCGGGGCCGCATTGAAGGCGATACAGTGTGTCGAACATGTCGCAAAGGGAATCGCGGTCCATCCAAGGGCCTGGGACACCACTTTCCCCGACCCCATGATGATTAAATGTACTTCATGCAAGAGATGTACGGAGGAATGCCCGTTCGGCGCTATAGATGAGGATGAAAAAGGCACACCATTTTACAGGCTGAACAGGTGTCGCCGCTGCGGCACGTGCATGGGCGCATGTCCTGAAAGGATAGTGTCGTTTAAGGATTTCAGCGTAGACCTGGTAGGCTCGATGATAAAGTCCATAGAAGTGGATGAGGACGAGTTCAGGATCATTGTGCTGGCATGTGAGAATGACGCTTACCCTGCGCTGGACAGCGCCGCCATAAAACGCATCAAGCTGAATCCGAAGGTAAGGATCATCCCGGTCAGGTGCCTTGGCTCGACCAACCTGGTGTGGGTCACCGACGCATTCTCAAAGGGAATTGACGGCCTTGTTCTGTTAGGCTGCAAGTATGGCGAGAATTACCAGTGCCATTTTGTAAAGGGGAGTGAACTTGCAAACTACCGTTTCAGCAAGGTCAAGGAGACCCTGGACAAACTCCAGCTTGAATCCGACAGATGTCAGCTTATGCAGGTTGCGATATCCGAATACGACAAGCTCCCCCAGATGATTAACGACTTTGTCGAGAGGGTGGAAGAGATAGGACCGAACCCGTTCAAAGAATTATAGGAACAGTAGTTAGTAGCAAAGTAGTTAGTAGTAAAGGGAATGACACCGAATGAAATCCCCTTAACTACTTACTACTGACTACCAGCTACTATTAACAGGAGGAATAGATGGCAGAAGCAACAGTTATAAAACCTGATCTGGATTTTGTAAAAGGGGTCATTGAAGGCGGAGGGGAATCTCTCAAGAAATGCTACCAGTGCGCGACGTGCACGGTCGTATGCAATGTGACCCCCGACGACAACCCTTTCCCGAGGAAAGAGATGGTATGGGCGCAGTGGGGGCTGAAAGAGAAGTTTGCCGGCAACCCCGATGTCTGGCTCTGCCATCAGTGCAACGACTGCACCGCATATTGTCCGAGAGATGCAAAACCCGGAGAGGTGCTGGGCGCTATAAGAAAACAGACGATAAAACAGTACTCATCACCGGCATTCATGGTCAACTTTGTAAACAGCAAGGCATTTATCCCTGTTATGCTGCTGTTATTGGCCGGACTCCTCTCTGCAGCAGGGACGTTTGCTATTCCTGATGGGGAGATCATATTTTCAAAATTCGCTTCGACTCACTTTCTCCAGTTTGTCTTTACCCCTGCGTTGCTTTTCGGCTTTGCGGTCGGAGCGCTTGGCGTAAAGAAATTTTGGGCTGACATGAAGAAGTCAGCCGGTGTTTCATCAGGCGACCTCGGCGGGAGCGTTTCAGCGACTGCAAGCGAGATTCTGGGCCACAGCAAATTCAAGATGTGCGGTGTCAGCAAAGACCGGTTCACCGCGCACTTCCTTGTATTTTACAGTTTTGTCGCCCTTGGAATAGCGACCGCGCTCGGAGTTCTTTATATCGACATCCTCCATATAGAGTCCCCGTTCAGTTTGACCGGCACCGGTTTCCCTGTAAAAATTTTCGGGGCCGTTGGCGCAGCCGGTCTGTTGCTGGGTGTTCTTCTCATGATATCCAACAGGTTTAAAAACGCGGAGAAGGTCGGCATGGGGAGCTATTTTGACTGGCTCCTGATAACGATAATAGGTGTCATTATGGCGTCAGGCATACTTTCATGGCTGACAAGGGTTGCGGGAATTGCCACCGTTGCATATTCTGTATATTTTATTCATCTTGTTTTCGTGCTCTCTCTTTTCCTGTATCTCCCGTATTCAAAGCTTGCTCATATGTTTTACAGGTCGGCGGCGATCTGCTTTTTGAAGTATTCGGGAAGAGAGAAACAATAGCGGACAAAAATACAGACGGCAACAACTAACTTTACATAGATTTTAAACCCAAAAAAAGGAGGTAAGAAAATGAGCAGTACGATTTCATTTGCGCTTTTTTGCGGCGCACTGGGCGTTTTATACGCTATTGTAACAGCAGTTTGGGTATCAAAGCAGGACGCAGGAAATGCGAAGATGCAGGAGATTTCAAACGCGGTAAAAGAGGGCGCAATGGCGTTTCTTGCACGTGAGTACAAAACAGTCGCTATGGTTGCGGTACCTTTGGCGGTTCTTCTGTCCTTCCTCGGGCTCTGGACGGCAATAGGGTTCGTCATCGGCACGGTTGGTTCGGCGGTCGCCGGATACATAGGCATGATGGTATCAGTGCGGGCCAATGTGCGCACAGCTCAGGCAGCCCATAAGGGGCTCCAGTCTGCACTCGGCCTTGCCTTTAAGGGTGGCTCGGTGACTGGTGTTATGGTAGTTGGCCTTGGAATTATCGGTCTTGCCGGTTTTTATTTTATAGCACAGCAGGCAGCCCCTGAGCAGGCATTCCATGCACTCGTAGGACTCGGCTTTGGATGCTCACTCATGAGTGTGTTTGCCCGTATCGCAGGCGGTATCTACACAAAAGCTGCTGACGTAGGAGCAGACCTTGTTGGAAAAGTTGAGGCTGGAATTCCTGAAGATGATCCCAGAAACCCGGCTGTTATCGCAGATAACGTTGGCGACAATGTCGGCGACTGCGCAGGTATGGCGGCAGACCTTTATGAAACATATACAGTCACACTCGTAGCAGCAATGCTTCTTGCAAAGACTGTTTTTGGCGCTGACAGCCCATGGGTCGAGTTCCCCCTCATGCTCGGCGGAATATCGATCATCGCTTCCATTATCGGAACATTCGCAGTCAGGATGGGCAAAGGCGGATATATCATGGGCGCCCTCTATAAGGGACTTGCTGTAGCCGGAGTTCTTGCAGCAATAACATTTTATATCGTGACAGGTGAATTTCTGAAAGGTATAGATCCGGCTTCAATGGTCTCTCACCCTTCATTTACACAGATGAACGTTTTCCTTATGGCGCTTATCGGCCTTGCATTGACCGGACTGATCGTGGTTATAACTGAGTACTTCACTTCTGCGCAGCGTCCCCCGGTGAAACACATTGCACAAGCCAGTTTGACTGGTCATGGAACAAACGTTATAGCAGGCCTTGCGGTCAGCATGAAGTCAACTGCAGCGCCTGTTATCGTTATCGTTGCCTCGATCCTTGGCGCTTATCATTTAGGCGGTGGATTTAACGGCGATGCTTCAGGCGGCCTTTTTGCTATTGCATTGTCAGCGGTTTCGATGCTTTCAATGACAGGCATCGTGGTGGCCATTGACACCTACGGCCCGATCACTGACAACGCAGGCGGTATAGCAGAAATGGCAGGAATGCCTAAAGAGATCCGTGACATCACAGACCCATTGGATGCAGTCGGTAACACCACAAAGGCTGTCACCAAGGGTTATGCTATTGGTTCGGCAGCCCTCGCGGCACTGGTTCTTTTTGCCGAGTATTCCCGCTCTTTCGTGGATCCGGTCACGAAATTGGCGATTGATATCAAATTTGATCTCTCGAACCCGATGGTACTCGCCGGTCTGTTCATTGGCGGCTTGCTCCCCTACTACTACGGCTCGCTCCTGATGGAGGCCGTTGCTAAGGCTGCCGGCGGCATCGTTGTTGAAGTCCGCAGACAGTTCCGCGAGATCAAGGGCATCATGGAAGGCACTGGAAAGCCTGAGTACGGCAAGTGCGTTGATATCGTGACCAAGGGTGCCATTCAGCAGATGATGGTCCCTGCGCTTATCCCGGTTGTTGTTCCTGTTGCTGTAGGTTTGCTGCTTGGCAAAGAGGCACTCGGAGGTGTCCTTATGGGAAGTATCCTGACCGGTCTCTTCCAGGCTATTGCCATGACAAGCGGCGGCGGCGCTTGGGACAATGCAAAGAAATCCTTTGAAGACGGCGTTACAGACGACAAAGGCGTAATTCACAAGAAGGGCAGCGATGGACACAAGGCCTCTGTCACAGGTGATACAGTCGGCGATCCGTACAAGGACACGGCCGGCCCGGCAATCAACCCGATGATCAAGGTCATCAATATCGTTGCACTGCTGATCGTTCCGCTAATGAAATAGAAATTTGTCTCTCTTTAATGTAAGGAGGGATTGGGGCGAGGGATACTTCGCCCCTTAAAAGAAAATTATAAAGGGGGCTGTTCCGAAAGGAACAGCCCCCTTTTTTCCCCAATCCAGCGGACATATCCGACAAAAAAAATATTTGAATCCGACAACATGATCGTCTTTTTTGGATTTCTACTCCATAATCAGCCGTCAAACTGTCCAACCATCGGGGGCCACATCTATTTGCTATTATTCCTGATCTTTCGGTAATCCTCTTTTAATCTCTTAACAAGCCCGGCCCTTTTTTCATACAAACGTGATGAGGGCCGTGTTCCGGATTTGTTCAACACATAACTGACAAAAAATGGCAGCATTAAGCTGCAATCGCCATAGGCGACAATCGTTTTATGGAGAGCTGCCGGATCTACTTTTCCCCATGAGACCGCCTCCGAAGGGGTCGCGCCGCTGAGCCCTCCTGTATCCGGGCGGGCATCGGTAAACTGGATGAAAAAGTCGTGGCCCGCCTCCGGCAGACCGAGGACTTCCTGTATGTGAGGTTCTGTCTGAAGCACAAAGTTTTTAGGACTGCCGCCTCCAAGGATCAATACAGCGCTCTTGCCGCCGTTTGACTTTATGTCATAAACGTAGCTTGTCACTTCATTAATGTCCCGGTGTGTATCCATCGGAATGGGTTTGTTCTCGAGTATCAGCGCTGCAACATTCATCCCTATGCTCGAATCCGCAGGCGACGAGGTGTGAATGGGAACACCCGCTTCATAAGCCGCTGCCAGCAGGCTCTGGTCTTTCAGGCGCGGTTTTCTCTTAATGATTTCACTCCCAAGAACGGCATGTATATCCGCACTTGAACATGGGGCGTTTTTTTCAAAATAAGACCTTTTGCGTCTGAGCGTATCGCGCACAAAATTGTCCGTATCGAGCAGCGCCTCATAATTCATAAAAATGTCGTATATGCGGATGATACCCTTCTCCCTCAATTTTGCGTCATCAGCGTGGGCGTAGCCCTCACAAAATTCATAGCCGAGAACATAGTGGAGATCGTGATACAGATTAGCGCCGGTTGAGACTATCCAGTCAATCATTCCTGCCTTCAGCAGAGGAATCAGGCAGCTTCGGCCCAGCCCTGCCGGGGTCAACGCGCCCGCAAGCGAAACACCTATGCGGACATCCTCTTTGATCATGCCCTTCACGAACAACTCGCAGGCCTTTCTGAATTGACCTGCATTATACGCAAACATGGAGCTTTCAATTACCTGGTCCACGGTCATACCCGGGCTGATCGGATGAGGCCTGAGCACCGCATGGTGTCGCATACATGGTTTATTCTTTATGTCCCTTTTCATAACGCTTGTGTTTCTCTCCTTTCAAAGGCTGCTGTTTACATTTCCGGATGTTGATCCTGACGAAAAAAAGTATCCAAATAATACCATAACCATAATCAAGTTTAAACCCTTATAAGCTCTCAGATGTTGCCACTTTGAAATGGACCGTATTGAAACATCATCAGGGAATCGGCAAAACATGAAATCTGATTCAAGGTCATCAGTGAAGGTTCGAAAAATTCTGACAGTACTTCAGTATCCTACCCCAAGAAGTACCCCTCACAAAATGAGACTAAAGGGGCAGGCTTGTATTTATGAGCAAGCCTGCCCCTTTTTTCCGCCTTATCCTTGTCCCTCACGCCACCCCTCAACCAGGCATGCAAGGACAAAGGAGGGAGGCGGTTTTGATATGCCTCCCTGAGGGATTGAATGTCTTGCCGATTATTAAAACAAATATCCCAATCATAAGTCACCTGTCAAAAATGACAGGTATGATTTCCCCACAATTGGAGACATATTGAAACTGAAAGACGCCCTTCAATAAGCAGATGAGGATGTCGAGGAGACGGTATGCATGGAAAGAATAATAGAGGGAGATTCGTGGTAAAACTGAACGTACAGTTTAATGGACCGGGTGTGTAACTATAACCAATCGCCGGTTTTCTACCCTGCTCCTGATTAAAGCCTCGTTGTTTGCTTTTCGGTCGCGATTACGGTAATCCCTGAGGGGTCTAAATGGGCACGCCAGTAAGGTTTTTTGCTGTCAAAACCTATGTGGACTTTTTCTTCGATCACATTATATGAATCAACGATTACCTTGTTCAGGGTACAACCTTTTTTTAGAACTACGTTATCCATAATGATCGAATCCCTGACCTCAACACCGTCTTCTATTACAACCCCACGGCGGACAACGGAATTAATTAATTTGGCCTTATTAATGAGTGTCCCTTCGGCAATTATGCTGTTGGTGATCTCTCCCCCCAATATCTTGGTGGCAGGCAATTCATTTCTCGATGGGCGTATGGGCCAAAGCTCGTTGCTTATCTCAAATACCGGTTTTTCCCCTAACATATCCTGATGCGCATCCCAGAAAGACTTTATGTTGCCAACGTCCCTCCAGTAGCCCGGCTCTTCAAAGGGCTTGGTCCCACGAATATTGTTTGTCTCAAAATCATAGGCGAAGAGACGTTCCCCTTCATTCATAAGGTTGGGAATCACGTGTTTGCCGAAGTCATATTCTTTTTTCCGCTCCGCCTGTATCAGTGCCTTTATTAAGGTATCCGTGTTGAAAATATAATTACCCATTGAACAATACGCTCTCGTCGGGTCGGTGGGTATACGTGGCGGGTCATCCGGTTTCTCAACAAACCCTTTAATCCTCCCGTCATCAGCTGCATCGATAATCCCGAACGAACTGGCTTCGCTGACAGGGACGGGCCTTGCGGCAACTGTCACGTGGGCATTGCGTCCCAAGTGAAAATCTATCATCTGACGTATGTCCATTCGGTATATATGGTCTGCTCCAAATACAATTACAAGTTCCGGCTTATGCTGTCTGATGAGATTCAGGTTCTGGAATACGGCATTGGCTGTACCCTGAAACCAGTCGGGTCCATACCTCATTTGGGGTGGAACAACCGTCACGAAATGCTCGCTTATGACGGAAGAAAGCCCCCAGTTTTCCCTGACATGTTCGATCAATGACTGGGATTTGTACTGCACAAGAAGATAAATAGAGAATATCTGCGAATTAATAAGATTGCTCAGAGCAAAATCTATGATGCGGTATCGTCCCCCGAAAGGGACCGCGGGCTTTGAGCGTTCGAAGGTGAGAGGGAAAAGCCTTTCCCCCCGCCCGCCTGCCATGATCATTGCAAGAACTCTTGGATGGGCCATATTTTTTTATAACAATAGATTAATGAGTAGTTACGATAACTAAAAGGCAATTTAATTTCAAGACATCAGATTTTGATCTGAAATAAGGGGCAAAAATCGGACATAGTGATATTTTTCCCTTAACTCCTGACTCTAAACTCCGTCTTTATGGTGGAGGCGCCGGGAATCGAACCCGGGTCCGGAAGCACTACATCCAAGCATCTACATGTTTATCTTGCTTATTTAATTTCGGATTCAGAACTGCCGGCAAGAAGGCGTTTCTGAATCTTAGCCCTTTTTGTCTCGCCTGAAGAACAAGGGCAAATTCTTCAGACCAGCCTGCTTTCTGACGTCTCTTCCAGGTAACAGACATTCCCGGAGAAACGTGCCGCTTAATTAAGCAGCAAGTGCCAGTTCTGTGTTGGCTTTTGTGTTTTTTTCTGCCTTTTTACGTGGTGGCAGAGCCACGACATGCAACTTAGACCTCATGACCACCGTCGAGGCCTGTCGCCCCCGTTGATTAAATTATAACACAGCAAGTCTGCGAAATTGACAAACTCATTTTTTTTGGGTAAGGTTTATTCCACAAAATGATCCCCTTTAAAGACGAGAATCCGACAAAGATATTCCCTTTTGTCACAATAGCGTTGATTGTCCTCAATACGGCAGTTTTAATATTGCAATCCTTTTCACGAGCAGATTCGAGAATTATTACATATGCCTATGGCGCTATCCCCAATTACCTTTTGACTTTTGAAGGCCTGCAACCCATTCATCCTTTTTTAACTGTCTTCACATCGATGTTTATGCACGGCGGCCTCTTCCATCTCGGCGGCAACATGCTCTATCTCTGGATTTTCGGAAACAATATTGAGGACAGGCTGGGTCATGTGAGGTTCATAATATTTTATCTCCTCTGCGGGCTTGCAGCGGCTTATGCCCACGCAATAACTGATCCGGCGTCGCAAATACCGATGGTAGGCGCAAGCGGAGCAGTATCTGGGATTCTCGGAGCATACCTCCTGCTGTTCCCCCATGCAAGGATACACACGCTTATCTTTCTGGGCTTCTTTATCCAGGTCGTCCGGCTCCCGGCGATACTGGTAATAGGTTTCTGGATTGTCATTCAGTTTATTAACGGGATGGTAAGTAAAGGTTTTGCCGGACAAGGCGGGATTGCATGGTTCGCACATATCGGGGGTTTTATCACCGGCCTTTTATTTGTAAAACTTTTTATATTGACAAAAAGCCGCCGGGGATTATTTTGAAAACTTTAAAATCATTTCATCCAGCAAGATTCCTGAGAAAAATCAAGGTAGAAGGATATATTTTCCCTTATTCCCCGATTCTAATCACATTTCTGCTGCTATAACGCCTTGTCTTCATCCCGGATTCATATTATATTAGCACTCACCTTACTGGAGTGCTACAATTTACTTGGTCATTAGTAGTACAAACCGATACCCAAACTAAAAGAAAGGAGACGTGACTATGAAGTTTAGACCATTGAAAGACAGAGTATTGGTAAAATACTCGGAAGAACCCGAAAAAAGTTCAGGAGGTATTTATATCCCTGATTCTGCAAAGGAAAAACCACAGAAAGGAGAGGTAATAGCCGTTGGATCAGGCAAGGTAACGGAAGACGGCAAGCTCCAGAAAATGGAAATCAAGGTAGGAGATGTTGTGTTGTTTGAGAAGTATTCCGGTTCAAAGATCAATATCGATAATGAAGAAGTTCTGATAATAAAAGAAGATGACATCCTGGGGATAGTGGAAAAATAAATGGATAGCGAGCGTATTCCCTGCAGTTTACTGCAGGGTCAAGCGAGCGAATGAAAAAACAATTCCTTACATTAGGTCCCTTGTAGCTTGCTACAGGGAAGATCAATTTACAAAGCAAAACTAAGGAGGATTACATGGCAAAACAATTGCTTTTTGATGAAGATGCAAGAAAGAAAATACTTAAAGGCGTAACTACGCTGAGTGATGCCGTAAAGTCAACGTTAGGACCACAGGGGAGAAATGCGATTCTCGATAAGAAATTCGGGGCCCCCACAATCACAAAAGACGGCGTCACGGTCGCAAAGGAAATCGACCTCAAAGACCCTTATGAAAACATGGGGGCGCAGCTCGTAAGAGAAGTCGCAAGTAAAACATCCGATGTAGCGGGTGACGGCACGACTACTGCCACAGTGCTTGCATATTCCATTTATAAAGAAGGAATGAAGCATGCGGCTGCGGGCTCGAATACCATGGAAATAAAGAGAGGGATTGAAAGGGCCGTTGAAGCTGTTGTCGGGGAATTAAAGAAAAACAGCAAAACCATCCAGGACAAAAAAGAGATCGCGCAGGTAGGAACAATATCTGCGAACAACGACTCCGAAATCGGCAATTTAATTGCAGATGCAATGGATAAAGTCGGTAAAGACGGAGTTATTACCGTGGAAGAAGCAAAAAGCATGCAGACTACACTTGACGTAGTGGAGGGTATGCAATTTGACAGAGGTTATATTTCTCCCTATTTCGTGACTGATCCGGAGAGGATGGAATGTTCTCTTGAGGATGTACTGATTCTCATTCATGAGAAAAAGATCAGCTCCATGAAGGATTTGCTTCCCATTCTCGAACAGATCGCGAAAATGGGCAGACCCCTCCTGATTATCGCCGAAGAAGTCGAAGGCGAGGCCCTTGCAACACTCGTTGTAAACAAGCTCCGCGGCACGCTCCAGGTAAGCGCCGTCAAGGCCCCGGGGTTTGGCGACAGAAGAAAAGCGATGCTTGAAGATATCGCTGTCCTCACCGGCGGAACGCTGATAGCTGAAGACCTCGGCTTAAAACTGGAGAATATAAAACTGTCGGACCTTGGAAAAGCAAAGAAGGTCACCATCGACAAAGACAATACTACGATCGTTGAAGGCGCAGGCGATCACAGCAAGATACAGGGCCGCGTAAAACAGATAAAGACCCAGATCGAAGAAACCACTTCCGATTATGACAGGGAAAAGCTCCAGGAACGGCTTGCAAAGCTTGTCGGCGGAGTTGCCGTAATAAATGTCGGCGCAGCTACTGAAACAGAGATGAAAGAGAAAAAAGCGCGTGTCGAAGACGCGCTGCATGCCACAAGGGCCGCTGTTGAGGAAGGGATAGTTGCGGGGGGCGGCGTTGCTCTTCTCAGGGCCATTCCGGCGCTGGAGAATTTGAAAGTCGACGGTATCGACCAGAAAGCCGGGGTGGACATAATCAGAAGAGCGCTTGAGGAACCGATCAGGCAGATTGTGGAAAATGCCGGACTCGAGGGCTCCGTGATAGTTGAAAAAGTAAAAAGCAATGACAATAAGAACTTCGGGTTTGATGCCAATGCAGAACAGTATGTTGATATGATAGCGGCAGGCATCATCGACCCGACAAAGGTCACAAGATACGCCCTGCAGAACGCAGCCTCCGTTGCCGCGTTAATGCTGACGACAAGCGTGATGATAGCCGACATTCCAGAGGAATCAAAAGCCCCGGAAATGCCCGGCGGAATGCCTGGCGGTATGGGCGGGATGTACTAAAGGCAAAACCCGGTATCCCGGGACAGAAAACTGAAAGCCGATTAAAGGGTGAGGACAAAATCCTCACCCTTTCTTTATGAAAAATTCACCTGAGCCGGATTGTAAATATTTGCTCCGGGCTGCCAGTTTGATAACGAGCCATAATTAAAGTTGAATTGTCTAATAAGTTCTACTATGATATGCTACAGAAGCTATTCAGGGAACATAACGTTTAGCAACTTAAGACAGGGAAAAGGTTTAAAAGAAAATGAAAAATATTTATTTTATAGAAGCAAAATCTCCGGGCGCCAATATATTCAGCAAATTCCCGATGCCGAGGATGGGATCTATCCTGCTGGCAACTATTCTGAAAAAGAAAGGTTATAACGCAAGGGCATTCATCGAGGACATTTCAGCCCCTGACTGGAAGCTGCTTGAGGACGCGGACCTCATCTGTATTTCTTCCATTACGTCCACCGCTCCGCGCGCCTTTCAGATTGCAGGGAAATTCAAAAAGCTGGGGATACCTGTCGCAATCGGCGGGCCGCATTCGACTTTTCTGCCGGAAGAGAGCCTGCAGCACGTCGATTACGTTGTCAGGGGAGAAGGGGAAGAGACTATTGTCGAGCTTGTTGAACATCTCGAAGCCGGCAAGCCTCTTGATTCGATAAAGGGATTGTCGTTCAGGAGCAATGACCAGATAGTCCACAACCCCGGCAGGGACCTTATGAAAAATTTAAATGATGCGCCTGTCCCTGACTACAGCGTCGTATATAACTGGAACAACCTGGTTGTGCCTGTTGCGACTTCGAGGGGATGCCCGTTTGCGTGCAGGTTCTGTTCCGTCATCCAGATGTTCGGAAGACAATACAGGCATAAGACAATAGACAGGATTATCGAAGAAATCAAGGCGGCGGCTTCATATAAACCGCGGCATGTGTTTTTTATCGATGACAATTTTGCCGCAAACAAGAAGAGGACCAAAGAATTGTTGCGCGCCATGATCGCGAGCAACATAAAGATACAATGGAGCGCGCAGGTGAGGACCGATATTACGAAGGATGTCGAGCTTGTCGAATTGATGGCAAAGGCCGGATGCTTTGCGCTTTATATAGGCTTTGAGTCGATCAACCCGAAGACATTGGCGCTTTACAACAAGGGACAGGGAATCGAAGACATCGAAAATTCCATCAAATTATTAAAGAAACATTCCATCAACATCCACGGCATGTTTGTGCTGGGTTCAGATACTGACGATATCCAGACCATCAGGAAGACCCAGAGGTTTGCAAATAAGCTTGATATAGAGTCGATACAGTTTATGGTGCTTACCCCTCTGCCCGGGACCCCTGTGTTTGAAGAGATCAAGGAACAGGGGCGGCTTCTGCACACGGACTGGAGCAGGTACGACGCGCATCACGCGGTATTTGAGCCTAAACTGATGACCGCCGCCGAATTGCAGGTTGAGACGCTCAAGGCCATGGGAAAATTTTATTCATGGTATTCCATTCTGCGCAATCTATGGGAATGGGACTTCTTCTATTCATTCGTCGGTATATACGGGAAGAGATCGGTGAGAAAATCGCTCTCCGACAGCAGGGACTATTTACATAATGTAAAAGATATCATATCCGTGAAGTTCGACGAGCAGACCGACAGGATCAGGCAGTACCTTGCACAAAAGAAGGGGACCAGGAACATTGTTCTGAATACCTCTTCCCTTGAAAAAACAGAATCTCGCTTTTTTTCAGCGTTTCTTGAAGAGCTCGATAAGGAGCTCGTTGTCAGGAATGGTGAATTCAGCATGAACACGGACACACTTGCCATCGCCCCTGTAGGTGAAAAACGGGAAGAGGGTCGCCCGAACCGCTTAAGCGATTTCTACGAAAAATACAAAGACAGGCGGGATTCCATAAAAGTGATCAATATAGAGTCCATTTCGCTCTATAAGACATGTGTCAATATCGGATTACTGCTGAACATAAAGTCCCGGAAAATCCGTAAGGCATATGAGCATGCCCTCGAAAGCATCGGTGGTAACGCCTTCGAATGCAATCATGTGCTGGTAATGGTCGAACAGTAGCAATCGGATATTCCGGCCCGGTCGGAAAGGAATCGCCAGATTTTATCAGGACACCACCTAAAAAGACCTTCAGGGATATGATAATATTTACATGGAGGTGTATATGAGAAAAACTGTCATAATTGTATTTCTGATTTCCATTTTCACTTTCACTTTATCTTTAACTGACGGCTGGGCGCAGAAGACGCCATTGGAAAAGGCTTATTCGCTCTATTTCCAGGGCAGGATGGAAGAGGCTATCAGTCTCATGAAAGGACATGCTGAAGGGAATCCCGACGCCCGCACCTATTATTTTATAGGGTATGCCTATTACAAGATGAAAAAAATGGATATGGCCAGGGAGTATTTTGACAAGGCCTACCAGATAGACCCTTTTTATGTCCCGGCAGTTCCAAAAGAAAAAAAATAATCGCAGGGAATCAATATCCTAAAAAGTCCATGAAGGCGCTGATGTCCTCAAGAGAATCAAAAACCATATCGGCATCGGTCCTGAGCAGGTCTTCTTTCGGGTAGGGGCCGGAGGCTACGGCGACACAACGTGCGCCGTGAATCTTTGCGCATTTGACATCTCTGGGGGTGTCCCCCACTATGATGCATTCTCCCGCAGTGAATGCAAACCCTTTGGCCGCAAACTTCTTAAGGGCTATAGGCAGGAGCCTGTCCCTGTCTTCATCATCGCTGCCAAAGGCGCCGTCAAGGAAATATTCGTTCAGACCGAAAGAGTCAAGCTTTATTCTTGCACCGGTTTCGAGATTGCCGGTGAGAAGCCCGACAGGCATCTTCATCTCCCTCAACAGATCCAGTATTTCTTTTATCCCCGGTTTCAGACTTTTGCGGGGATTGTCAATTTCCCTCCCGAGGTAATCGAGATACAGGTCTCTTATCTTTTCCACTTTACCGTCCGGATTGGAAATCCCGTGCGCGCCCAACCCCTCTTTGATAATCTGGATATCGGTCTTTCCAGCCATAGGTATGTCTCTGAAGGCATTCCGGATACCGAGAAGCTCATGAAAAGCCATGTCAAGAGACCTTGTACCAGCGCCCCCGGGACTTATCAAGGTCCCGTCGATGTCAAAAAGAATCAGGTTTTTTCCGTTCACCGGTTTATTATAACCCAATAGCTGGGAAGTAATCCTGCGGGTTTATATACTGTCAAGGCACCCAGCAGCAGTTATGGGAGCTGTTCTTCTATTCCGATTTTCCGGATAACCTTTTGTACAGTGAACATCGTCTCGCCGGAATATGAATATGTCAGGAGTGCCTCGACCTCTACGGACGTGGCGTCGGGTTTTACAGGGATGATGAAAGTTTTTTTGTCCGGCGCTGCAGGTTTAAGCCCCAGGCCGAAATGCTCCGTAG
The DNA here is from genome assembly GCA_003599275.1 of Nitrospiraceae bacterium. Taxonomy (GTDB): domain Bacteria; phylum Nitrospirota; class Thermodesulfovibrionia; order UBA6902; family UBA6902; genus SURF-23. The sequence continues at coordinate 34,874 of QZJG01000049.1, forward strand.
CGGTCACATCCCATTCAGCCATGGGTACCTTCTTGCCTCCAGTGAAATAAAAATCATTGACGGAGTAGTCATTTCTCGCAGAAAAAATCTCTTTGCCATTCTGATCTCGCACGGTCACGTCCAGGACCATTTCAGGAATAACGGATCAGCCGTGGGGTATTTCGTGTCCCGCGTGACTTGCAAGTTCGACTATTACGACCACCGCAGGCATCTTATTGTTCTCATAAATATCAATATACCTTGTCGCTCTTGCATTGACAGTCATGCTGACTGCCGAGCTGAGAAAATCAGGGTCGGAGGGCCCCAAAAACCTGTGGCTCAGCTCCTGTCCCTTCATATGACAGTCCTGGCAGGTGTCCGTATGGCCTTTTGAGACAAAATCATCTATATATGAAGTATAGATCGTGGGACACTCTTTCCAGAGGACAGCAGGAGGGCAGTGATGACACTGTGCACAAAATTCGGAAGTCTTCATGAAGTCGGATCTTACCGTGCTGAATCCTATCCCTTCATGAGGTGAGTAGTCTATGCTCCTCGGTCCGTAAATCACATCCTCACGGGGTTTGACATAATATCCAGTTGATTTCAGGTTGTGACAGACGCGGCAGTTAATGTTCAGTTTGGAAAGCTCCTTTATCGCGGCCTCCCGCTTTGCTGCGTTTCTCTCCTCTACGGAGGTCAACACAAGATCGCCGATGTGCAGAATGAGTTCCGGGGAGGCATCTTTAATTTGAGGCACGTGACAATCCAGACATATCGTCAGGTCTTTTCTCTCCAATGCTTCTTCCCTGTCGATGGCCAACCGAATGAAAGTCCTCATTGCCCTGAGCACGCGCGGGTCGGTTACCGAATTACCCATGCTCGACGTCTTCCACTCTTCGTATTTCTCTTCGTGACATCCTGCGCAGGTTTTGATGTCGTACATCATGGCCAGTTCGTCAATGGTCAATGCTTTTTTTGCGTCCGCCGGTGATGGGACAATAGCTGCGGACAGCAACAGAATACCGAGTGCATTTCTCAGCTTATCGCAAAGGAATCGCGCAATATGTTTTCTCACCATTCTTGCTCCGGTTTTATTAATAATGCGGGTTAAGCTGCCATTGGTATAATTGTAGTTGCTTTTTGTTGCCGTGTAAAGAATTCCGGAATTAATTCTTTCCGGCTTCTTGCATTAAGCAATACATGCAATATACAATATTGCGTCTGCGGGCGTAACTCAGTGGTAGAGTGTCAGCTTCCCAAGCTGAAGGTCGCGGGTTCGAATCCCGTCGCCCGCTCCAGTAAAGTTACCTCTTCAGCATTTTGTTCATCTTTGCGTAATACTCCATCTCAAGCAGCCGTTTTTTCACGTTTACACCTGATGAATAACCTCCGATGGAGCCGTCTGATTCGATGACCCTGTGACAGGGGATGATGACAGGGACCGGGTTTTTTGAAAGCGCCTGTCCGACAGCCCTCACAGCCGCGGGCTTCCCGATTTTTTCAGCTACCCACTTGTATGTCCTCGTTTCACCGTAGGGTATCTCTTTAAGCGCAGCCCATACCTTATTTTCGAAATCCGTCCCAATGAGAAACTTTATCTTCTGGCTAAAGCTGTCGCTCTGACCCCGGAAATATGAATCAAGCTCTTTGATAAGACTATCCGGTGCCGTATTTTTTTTGAAAGACAATTGAGAGGGTTTGGTGAAAGAGACGCCGGAGAGGAACTTCCCTGAAAATATCAGATACAGGGGACCCAGGGGAGAGACAAAAACATCATAAGCTGTAAATAGCTTGTCTACCACTCGTCAGGTCCGTACTCTTGTTACTTCTATGACCCCGCTAAGCTGGGACAACTTTTTTATAATCTCGTCAAGCCTTTGCTTGTCTTTTATATCGAGGATGAAATTGAAAAGCGCCTGTTTCTCGTGTGTAGTAGTTGCATCGAGATGGTTTATGTTGACATTGTTAGTCGACAGGACCGCGCTCAACTCCGCAAGCAGTCCCCTTTTGTCTATTGTAAGCACTTGTATCTTCACCGCATAAGTGGTGTCCCCTCCCGCCGTCCATTCCACCTCCACCAGGCGGTCTGCATCGATGGTCTGCGTGTCGAGTGTCGGACAGTCCGACGTATGTATCGATATCCCCCTGCCTCTCGTAACGAAGCCCGTCACCTTTTCTCCCGGCAGGGGATAGCAGCACTTTGAGCGGTGGAACATGATATTGTCTACGCCCTTGATCTTTATCCCCTTGCCTTCCTCCTGTTTTTGAGCTTCCTTTTTTACGGGGAGTTTTTCCTTCTCGACCTTTTCGGGTTCGGGCAGGAGTTTCCTGGCGATCTTGTGGACGGAAATCCTTCCATACCCAATCGCAACGAAAAGGTCCTCATGCGTTTGTATCTTATAGGGCTTGGCGACATCAAGTATCTCCCTTGACTTTGCAAGTGACGGGCTTAGACCGTATCTCCTGAAGGCCTTTTCAAGCAGCTCTTCCCCTAACAGCAGCCCCTTCTTTCTCTCTTCTACCTTGAGCCACTGTTTTATCCGCGCCTTGGCCCTTGGGGTCTTGACATACTTCAACCAGTCTCTGCTCGGCGTATGCCCCTGGGAAGTGATGATCTCTACTGTGTCGCCGTTTTGCAGTTTATATCTCAAAGGGACTATCCTGCTGTTGACCTTGGCCCCGATACATTGATGCCCCACCATCGTGTGGATGCTGTAGGCAAAATCCACGGGGGTCGCGTCAAGGGGCAGCTCCACTATATCGCCTTCCGGGGTAAAAACATAAACAACACCGGGAGAAATATTGCCCTTGACCTCCTCGAGGAACTCCTTTGCGTCGGGTGTTTCTTTCTGCGCCTTTACAAGGTCCCTGAGCCAGGTAAAATATTTGTCGTCTACCTTCTCCGCATAATCCCCTTCCTTGTATTTCCAGTGCGCTGCGATGCCTTCCTCTGCGATACTGTTCATCTCATCTGTCCTGATCTGGAATTCAACCCTCTCCCCCCGCGGCCCGATAATGGTTGTGTGAAGGGACTGATAGAGGTTTGACTTCGGCGCCCCGATAAAGTCCTTGAATCTGCCGGGCACAGGCGTCCAGAGCGAATGAATAAGACCGAGGATGCCGTAACAGTTTGCGGACGTATCGGTAATTATCCGCAGGGCTATCACGTCATACACCAATTCAAAAGGTATTTTCTGCTTCAGCATTTTCTGATAAATGCCATGGTAGTGTTTTACCCTGCCGAATATCCTGCCCGGGATGGAGGCGGCCTTCAAATGGGCCTCCACTATCTTTATCACTTCGGCAAGATAGCCTTCCTGTTCTTCCCTCTTTTTGGCCACCTGCCGGACGAGCTGCTCATATATCTCCGGCATGAGGAATTTGAAACTCAGGTCCTCAAGCTCCGACTTCAACCAGCCTATTCCGAGCCGGTTGGCGAGAGGGGCGTATATCTCCATGGTCTCCTGTGCGATCTTCTCCCTCTTTTCAGGGGAAAGATATTCGAGTGTGCGCATATTGTGGAGCCTGTCCGCAAACTTGATGAGAATTACCCTCATGTCTTCGGCCATCGCGAGCAGCATCTTCCTGAAGTTCTCGGCCTGCGCCTCTTCACTTGTCCTGAATTCAATCCTGCTCAGTTTTGTAAGGCTCTCGACGAGAAAGGCGATGTCGTCTCCGAACAGTTCTTTTATGTCCTCGACAGTTGTGTCCGTATCTTCAATCGTATCATGCAGGAGTCCCGCACCTATGGTATTCGTGTCCATGCGCATCTCGCACAGTATGGCAGCCACGGCGAGGGGATGCTCTATATAAGCCCCTCCGCCTTTTCTCTTTTGCTTAAAGTGCGCCTCGTTGGAGAAGGCATAAGCCCTTCTTAAAAGATTTGCGTCCGATTCAGGGTTATAAGAGAAGACCCTGTCGATGAGGGCATCAACGGTATTAATGTCTTTTAATACAGCCATGGTTTTATTATACAAAAAATGATGTGTATCGGATTTAAATTTAAATAATGCCGCTGTAGTAAGAAAACAGGGCTCGAAGGGCTTCCGGGTCTACCTTGTGAACATGACTGTAAATAATGCGGTCCATCGCAGCTATGGTTTCGCCGTCTGCAGTAATCCATGCCCTGCCGAGCGAATCCCTGCGTGAGGTGGAGATAATTTCTCCGTGTATTTCGGCCTTGAACCCCGGTCTCAAAAGGGGAGAAACGGTCACGTCTTCAACAAGAGACATGACGGCGGACAGATTGAAATCATGGGAATAAATCACCAGCCAGCCTAAAAGCTGCGCCATCGCCTCAATATAAATTACTCCGGGGACCAGCGCCTTTTTTTTGAAATGCCCCCTCAGGAACTCCTCGGAAAGAGTGAAGGTCTTCACCCCGGTTATCGATTTGCCCTTCTCTATGTTTTCTATTTTGTCGTAGTACAGGAACCGCATGTAGTTTAAGTATTTCTTGTAAGTTGTTGGCCTGACGGCTATTCCACCGCCTCTATTATCAATGAAACACACTGCCCTTCATAGCTGTGTGCGTTTATCAGTATCCTCTTGATGTCCCTTTTAACTGGTCCCCTGCAGGGAACGTTAAATCGAACATTTCCGTCCAAAGGTCCGGCATTTACTACAGCCGGAATTATACCATTCTGCAGCATGTGTATTCCCAATACAACGTCTACTGCAGGGGCGCCCGCAAGCATATGACCGAGGGCGCCTTTGGATGAAAATACGTTCACTTTATTTATGCGGTCCGAGAACGTTTGATGAATGGCCCCGATCTCGTTTTTATCTCCATCCCTGGTCCCGTCGCCGTGAGCAATGATCAAATCAATATCAGCAGGTTTGAGGCCGGCTTTAGCAAGTGCGCCTTCCATCGCCCTTGAAATTGCCTCTGAAGCAGGGCCGTTGAACTCCCTGCTTTTTCCAAAAGAACAGGAGTATCCCGTAAGCGCGGCCAAACAGGGAGCGCTTCTTTTTTTTGCGGAAGATAAAAGCTCAAGGGCGACGATCCCGCAGCCTTCTCCCAGGATGGTCCCGTTTCTCTCTTCGCTGAACGGGCGGCATGTGTAATCCCCTCTTTGTCCCTCCGTCAATATACCGTACCATGAAGCGCGGGACATACTTGACGGAGACACTTTTTCGCTCACGCCTCCGGCAAGCACTGCCAGCGCCTTTTTTTCGATAAGGGAGTTGGCGCCCTCTATAATTGCATGCGCGCCCGAGTCTGCGTGAGGAGAGAAGACGGCATTCTCTCCCTTTATCCCGAGGTCAATGGCAACCTGGCAGAAACTTATGTTGTTCAGCATGGAAAGAGGCCATAGGGGATAGACTTCCCTGTATGCCCCCGAAAAAAAAGCCTTGTAGTCCAAACTTCCCTGCGGGCCCAAAGATTTCAAGATTGCGGGCAAGAGGTCCCCGATATTGTAGTCGACCATCCCCATACCTGTAAAAAATCCCATCTCTTCTCCGGGGACATACGCGGCATCGAGCTTTGCATGACTGAATGCAGCACGGGCCGCTTTCATAAGCATGAGTGAATGCCTGTCCATAATGCGGGCATCTCTTGGATGGACGCCAACTGCCGAGGAGTCCAGGCCATGCACCTGGGCGGCTGCCTTACAATTAAAGCTGCTGACATCAAAACCTTCAACTGTTCGTATTCCCTTTCCGCCGGCAAGCAGAGAAGCCCAGGTTTCTGTGCCGAGAGAAGTAACAATACCGGTTCCGGTTATAACGACTTTATCATCCATAAAAATCCGCTATCCTCCTGAAAATCTTCACGCCTTGATTCAATAAGGATACAGGTTATACAAGCGGGACAGTTGAAACTTTTATTAAGACATCGCAGCATGGTAAAATATTCATATTTTGGGGTATAGTCTAAAGTAACCGCTGAGTAATTATCAACCTCGATACCGTCGAGGTTGCAGAGACGCAGCCCATTAAACATACGATGAAGAAATTCGGGAATACAGGCAATCTGATGATATTTCCGCTGCTGATTGTACTGGCAATCGGTGTAGCCTTCGCGGCTGAAAACGACAGCCGTGACGTCTACGTAAATGTCCCCATTGAAAATCTCCGGTCCTCTCCTGACGGTAAAAAGATCGGCAACCTTTTCTATGGCTCCAGGCTCAGGGAACTGGAGAGAAAAGGGAAATGGGTGCGTGTGCGCACCGAGGGGTGGATTTTCGAACAGTCTGTTTCGGACGGGGAGCCGGCGCAGCCCCCAAAGGAAAAAAGCGCGCTCGAAATAGAGTCGTGGAAGTGGGCCAATGAAAAGGGCCCTCACCGTATAAGGATTGAAGGCGTCATCCGGAACAACTCAGCCGATATCCTCTCCGACGTCCGCATGTCCATTACTGCAAAGGATGCCGATGGAAACTTTTTGGGGACGGCAAACGTCGTGGTACAACCGGGTACAATCCCTCCGGGGATCTCATCGATCTTTACTGCATATATCAAAGACGCCGTATGCGTGACAAGCACCATCGATATCACTTACAGATTTGACGTCCGGTAGTTTTACTTTTCCCGTTCTCTCCATTGAACAGTTGACTATGCGCAAGGTTAAGTTTTATTCTTACTTTTATGAAAAAACTCTGGTCCGGCAGGTTTAAGGAAAAGACCGAGAAGGCAGTGGAGAAATTTACTTCTTCACTTTCTTTTGACGTCAGGCTTTGGAAGTACGATATAGAGGGGAGCATTGCCCATGTAAAGATGTTGGGCAGGCAAAAAATAATCCCGTTGAAGGATGCCGCTTTGGTCCTGCGGGGCCTTGAGGAAATAAAAGAAGAAATACAAAACGGCAGGTTCAGGTTTCATGACAGTCTCGAGGATGTACACATGAACATCGAACATGCCCTTATTAAGAAAGTCGGTCCCGCCGGAGGGAAGCTGCACACTGCGAGAAGCCGTAACGACCAGGTTGCCCTTGACCTCAGGCTTTTTCTCAGAGATGAAATCCGCGAGATACTCAGGGCGACCGACAAATTCCGGAAAGTCCTTGTTGTTCTGTCTGAGAAAAACATCGACGCTGTCATGCCGGGTTTCACCCATCTTCAAAAAGCACAGCCCGTGCTGCTGTCTCATCATCTGCTCGCCTATTTTGAGATGCTTGAACGGGACAGTGCAAGGTTTGAGGACTGTCTGAAGAGGGTGAATGTCCTTCCGCTTGGTTCTGCCGCGCTGGCAGGGACCACGCTTCCCATTGACAGGAACTATGTGGCGCGTCTGCTGAAATTCCCGGTGATATCGGAAAACAGCATGGACGCAGTGTCCGACAGGGATTTCGTCATCGAATTTATCTCCGCGTCAAGCATGCTGATGGTCCACCTGTCGAGGCTCGCAGAGGAAATCATTATCTGGAACAACGACGAGTTCGGCTTCATAGATCTCCCTGACGCTTTCACGACCGGTTCCAGCATCATGCCGCAGAAAAAAAATCCCGACGTGCTCGAACTCACGAGGGGCAAATCAGGGAGGGTCTTCGGACATCTCATATCGATGCTGACCGTTATGAAGGGACTTCCGCTTGCATATAACAGGGACATGCAGGAGGACAAGGAGCCTGTTTTTGATACGGTGGATACGGTAAAATCCTGTCTCAATGTGCTGACCGCAATGATGCCGAAAGTCCGTTTCAACAAGCAGGCTATGGCGAGGTCTGCGGAAGGAGGCTTTCTTACAGCCACTGACCTGGCGGAATATCTTGTCAGGAAAGGCATGCCTTTCAGGGATGCCCACAGGGTTACAGGCGAAGTCGTGAGACATTGCGTTGATAACGGGAAAAAAATGAGTGAATTAAGCCTGGAGGAATTCAGACGGTTTTCAGAATTGATCGGGAAAGATATAGTTCATTTTATTACTGTAGCGACGTCGGTCGACGGGAAGAACTCTGCCGGCGGCACGTCAAAAAAGATGGTACTCGCAAGAATCAGGAAAATAAAAAGCAGGAAGCGGGGAATGGTGCGTGAAACATAAGAGGTCAATTCATAACATTAATATTATATTTTTTATTTCTTGTTTCCTGTGTATTATTACTCTTTCAGCTTGCGGCAGGAGGAGCGATCCGGTTTTGCTTGAGCCTCGGCACGAAAAGGCCGTCGAGAAGAAAACCGAACAAAGCAAAGATATCAAAAAAGATGAAAAGGAAGAAGGTCCCGGTCGTGAAGCGGAAAAGACAGTTGCCGATGCGCCGACCGGGCTGGTCGGAGTATATACAGGGCAGGGTATTGTCATTACATGGAACGAGATTGAAGGCCGGGATATAAAATTGTACAGGATATATCGCTCTACAGGCGGTGATTATACACTGGCGGGCGAAACTGTCACGCCTGCATTCACTGACAAAACCGTTAAAGTGAATATGACATATTATTACAAGGTGGCTGCAGTCGGCGCGACCGAGGGCCCGCCATCAAAAGAAATCCTTATAACGACGGAGAATCATTGATGATGAGAGAAAAAATAATTAAGGCATTTGAGGAAAGCGTATCTGTCAAGAAGCAGTTTGTTAGTGAAAATATCGATACGATCATGGAAGTCTCCAGGCTCATTGCAGACTGTTTTAGCCGGGGCGGGAAACTCCTGCTCTTCGGCAACGGCGGCAGTTCCTCGGACGCTTCGCATATCGCGGGCGAATTCGTAAACAGGTTTACAAAGGACCGTCCGCCTTTCCCGGCTATTGCCCTCAATACAGATATGGCGGTTATGACTTCCATCGCAAATGATTCCGATTACTCGGAAGTTTTTGCGCGTCAACTCAAAGCGCTCGCCCAGGAAGGCGACGTCGTCATCGCCATAAGCACAAGCGGGAATTCACCGAATGTCCTAAAGGCCATTGAAGTTGCAAAAAAGAAGAAGTTGAAGTCAATCGCATTTACCGGCGCAAAAGGCGACAAACTGGCGTCCAAAGCGGATTATGTATTTGCCGTACCCTCAAGCAGCACCCCGAGAATACAGGAGACACACATCACCCTCGGCCATGTCCTCTGCCAGATGGTGGAAGAGATACTCTTTGAAAGCCACAGGAAGAAATAAGCTTCAGGTAGATAAGAGGTTGAAAGCACCAATATCACTTCAATAACGTAATTCCGAGCAGAAACTTGCTTGAATTCAGCGGGTCGTTTGGTTCGACGGTATTTGCATTGGAAATATGATGCAGCCTGTAGTTGAAGTCAAGGGCAGTATTTTTGTGTATTAAATAATGGATGCCGATCCCGCCCTGATAATTGCCGTTGTAATCCGAGCCGAGTCCGGAGACATCAATATTTGTATAAACCAGTCCGCCGCCTGCAAAAATATAAGGGACTATTTTTTCAGTGGCGGTGAAATCCCAGCAGGCCAAAAAATTGATCCCTGTCATAATACCGTCATCCGGATGAAACACATATGAAAAAGGCAGTTCAATCAATATCTCATGCCTTACCTTGTACCAGGACTTTCCAGCCTCTTCAGTCAAAAAATGACCGTACTGAAGTATCAGGTCGGACTGCTGGACCCTCACGTGAGTATCGCCGAGATTTCTATGGGTCTGCCCGTAACCGCCCAGTATGGTCCGGTGACTTTTTGCATTGGAAAATGTTGCCGGTTTCTTTTCTTCTGCATAGATCCGGGCAGAAAAAGAAAAGATAAGAAAAGTCAAAGCCGCAAATATGAGATGTCTCATTTTGTCCTCTAACATTGTGCATTTTTGTTTAAGCGTCTGATTATAACTTTTAAATCGTGCAGTTTCAATGAATAAAAAGAATCCGTTGACAGCGCGACAAATAAGGGATATATCTTTTTATAGAATTCTCAGCCGATTCAGTAATAAACAAGGAGAATGTCTTGAAGACTCGTTTAATGCGCAACGTACTTATATGTCTGGTCCTGCTAATTGCCGGCTCATTACCGGGATGTATTAGTGAAATTACAAAAATCCCTATGGACACCCTGTATTACGAGGCAAAGTCAGGGGGAAAAAGTAAAAGCCTTTTTGTGCTGCTTCCCGGACGCAACTCAGCCCCCGATGCATTTGAGAAAGAAGGCTTCATTCAGGCTGTCAGGGAAAAGGATGTTGCGGTCGACGTGGTGGCAGTCAACGCTCACATAGGCTACTACATGGAAAGAAGTATCACAGTCAGGCTGAAAGAGGATATAATCAAGCCTGCCAAGTCCAAAGGGTATAAACAAATCTGGCTCGTGGGGATTTCAATGGGAGGATTGGGGGCGCTGCTGTATGAAAAGCAATTCGCACATGACATCTCGGGCATCATAATAGTTGCACCATATTTAGGTGAAGAAAAAATAGTTGATGAAGTTAGAAAGGCGGGCGGGATATGGAAATGGGCGCCTGATTATATAGCTGAAGGGGATTGGCAGTCTAAGCTATGGCTTTGGTTGAAACATTATGAACAACATAAAAATAATTTCCCGCCGATATATCTTGGATATGGAGAGGATGACCGTTTTGTCTTTGCCGATACGATGCTTGCATCGATTCTTCCGCCTGAACGGGTTATTGTGATAAAGGGGAGTCATGACTGGCAAACATGGAGAAGGCTCTGGGACGTTCTTCTCGTCAGAACAAAACCAATTATAAATGACAGATCAAATTCCGATGAATGACTCTCCGGTGTTTGTTTATAAACGCAGTTTGACGACAACTCCGCTTGTGTGCGTAGGAGATGGTCGATGGTCACCACGTGGAAACACACCAGTATTGTACCCCAATATCTGCCCTTAATTACAATTCTGCTATAGATGGTAGCTTGGAAAGTTTGACCGGGCAAGAAAAATCTTTTAAAATCAATCGAGCGAGAGTGGCGGAACTGGCAGACGCGCTGGACTTAGGATCCAGTGGGTAAAACCGTAGGGGTTCAACTCCCCTCTCTCGCACCATTTTTTATGGAGTTAACATTTGATAAGTCGAAATCTATCTTTATCACATTCAAATGTGGGTTTGTCAAATCGTAGTCAGAGACTTATTGCAATTTTATATAGGACAAACCAAAGTGAAGCATCCTCAAAAGCTTTGAAAAAAGGTTGCTCTATATATTTATTACACGCGCAAAAACATCTGAGCAATATTTATTATAAAAATTCTGAAATTGTGAGAATAAACGTGATATTCATAAAAAGGAGGGCAATATTTATCATTTAATGCATAATATGACAGTATCTGGGTATTTACAGGGATATGCATTTATGGTAAAAATATCATGCTAAAAGCTGATCACTCATTAGAGTGAGTGGTGAAGCATAATGAGCTATGCATTCGTAGCTTGTTAGTTTTTATCTGCTCTTTGAGAACAAAAAAGTAGGCCCGCAGTCAAGTTAATATTTTGAGAGTTTGATCCTGGCTCAGAACGAACGCTGGCGGCGCGCTTAACACATGCAAGTCGAACGGGATTATTATGAAGTAGCAATACGGATTAATAATTTAGTGGCGAACGGGTGAGTAATGCATAGGCAACCTGCCCTTAGGACTGGGATACTCCCGAGAAATCGGGCACAATACCGGATAAGATTCCGAGGTGAAATTCCTTGGGATAAAAGCTTCGAGCAATCGCGGTACCTAAGGAGGGGCCTGTGTCCTATCAGCTTGTTGGTGAGGTAATGGCTCACCAAGGCTAAGACGGGTAGCCGGACTGAGAGGTTGATCGGCCACACTGGAACTGAGACACGGTCCAGACTCCTACGGGAGGCAGCAGTGGGGAATTTTGCGCAATGGGCGAAAGCCTGACGCAGCGACGCCGC
>QZJG01000058.1 GCA_003599275.1 Nitrospiraceae bacterium
TGAAACTAAGTCAGGACCTGTTATTAGTTTCGTATCGCTTCACTTGACGGATTTTTTCCAAAAATCCGTGCCGGGTGAGTCTTTGCGCTTGACAACGGGGGGCCTTATAAGGGTTATGTTGCCTTAATTACAGGCGGTCATAATCATCCGGTTCAACATCTGCAACTTTAGACATGGCTTTTTCAAATTTCTTCCGGCTTCCTCTTTTAGCTCTTTTTTCGAGATACTCGCCAGTAATTAATGCTGATATTTTTTCCGCAAGCGCTGTAGCTACAAATTGGTTGATAGATACATGATCTTTCTTTGCTAACTCACGAGCAGTTTCATGCAATGAATCAGGCAATCTCAGGCTAATCGTACTCATTTTATCACCCCTATTAATCTCAATAATTCTTTTGGTGTTACTACCCTCAAACCAAAAGTTCTAACATTTTGAAAATCATGTTTGTTGAATGTAACTATAAAATCGCTTTTTGAAGTTACTGCAAGTTCCAATACCATATCATCTTTCGGATCTTTCAAGTATGGTCTCCATAAGTAAAATATCTTCCATCGCTTTGCTTCCGAACATATATAGTCAAGTACATCCTCAATATCTCTTTTCGTAAGTCTTATCTTGCCGATTAACCTCTTTGCAGCATCTTCGTACTCTAATACCAATGGAACTGAAATATGTACATCAAACTTATCACTTCCAATTACCATCAACAATTTGTAGGAAGCACCTCGTTGTGACCGAAGCGCTGAAACTACAACATTCGTGTCAATAACTATTTGTGGTTTCTTCATTGAGGTATTATATATGATACCATGTCAGTTGTCTACCTCTCTTTGATATTTGAATGATTAGAGCGACATAACCAGGTATTAGATAGGTTCCCAATAATATCAGAAGGATTCGTAGGCGGTCAATGAAGAAATTTTCCATTTTGACGGAACATATTGACATCCTTATCATAGTAAAACGACTAATATACCCAAATGGGATATTAGTCCGGAGGGGGGACTAACATGCATAAGATTCCAAATGATATCTTGGCGCAATTCGAGGCGGTCCTAATGAAAAAGATATCGTTTGTTTCACTTCACGCTGATTACAGGAAATGGCCCAGATACTATCTTGACTTCAGAAGCAAATTTGTAACCTGTAAGACGGCTTTCACTGCCATAGCTATTGCTGCAATACTTTTCTTCGGCTTAGGGATAGACCTTTCCCGGTCCCTTCCCGTAGGGGCTCAGCTCTCTCAGCTCTTTTATAATTTCCGGCATTTTCATGAGGACAAAATCTATGTCCTCATCGGTGTTATACCTGCTGAGAGAAAACCTGACAGAACCGTGTATGGCGGTGAAGGGGACCCCCATCGCCCTCAGGACGTGGGAAGGTTCAAGGGACCCGGAGGAGCATGCGGAACCGGATGAGGCGCAGACATTGAATTCATTCAGCCGCAGGAGGATGGCCTCACCTTCGACATATTCAAAACTGATGTTTGTTGTATTGGGGAGTCTGTTGACGGTGTCGCCGTTGACCCTTGAGTCGGGGCACGTCTTCAAAAGCCCCTCTTCGAGCCTGTCTCTGAGGGACTTCATCCGGTCTGTTTCGGACAGATGCTCCTTTGCAAGTCCACAGGCCTTTCCGAGGCCTGCAACCGAGGCGACATTTTCCGTCCCGGCCCTCCGGCCCCCTTCCTGGTGGCCTCCGACAATATAGGGAGAAAAGCGTGTGCCTCTTTTTATGTAGAGTGCGCCCACGCCTTTTGGGGCGTGGACCTTATGGCCTGAAATTGAAAGCATGTCAACGGGAAGTTTTTTTACATCTATGGGGATTTTCCCCACTGCCTGGACAGCATCGGTATGAAACACCGCTCCCTTTGATTTAACGATTTCGGCGATCTCATTCAGCGGAAAGACCACGCCGCTTTCATTGTTGGCATACATTATGGAAACTATGGCTGTATCGTCCGTTATTGCCGCTTTCAACTCCTCAAGATTCAATCTCCCGGATTTGTCCACGGGAAGGAAGGTGATCTTGTGTCCTTTCCTGTACATCGCCTTGCAGAAATTGAGTACGGCGGGGTGCTCGACCCTTGTGGTCAGAATGTGTTTTTTCTGAGGATTGGAATCGAGGGCGCTCATGATGGCGGTGTTATCGCTTTCAGTGCCGCAGCTCGTGAAGACTATCTCGTCGGGACCGGCATTTACAAGCTCCGCGACCCGCTCCCTCGCGACCTCTATCCGCCTGTGTACCTGACCGCCGAAGGTGTGCATGCTCGACGGATTGCCGTAGAGCTCACCGAGATAGGGGAGCATTTCCTCCATTACTTCATCGGCGATCCGGGTCGTCGCATTGTTGTCCAGGTAAATGACCCTCATTCAGCCTCCACGATAAGTTCTTCGCTTATCATTTCTTTTAATTTTCTTTCGATATTCTTTGCGGTGACGTCCGCCATGAGGCATTCCCTGCACATCCCTCTCAGCGACACCAGTACCCTGTTGCCGTCAACGTCCACCAGCTCGACGTCTCCGCCGTCCGCCTGCAGCAACGGCCTGATCTCCTTTTCGATAATATCCTTTATCATCGAAATCTTCCGTATGTTGGTGAGCCTCGCAGGTTTGACGGCTTCTTCGACTGCTTTTTCCGCCCACATCTCTTTAAGGATTTTTTCAATCTCGGGGATGCAGCCCCCGCAGCCCCCGCCTGCCTTTGTAAAATTAGTTACGTCTTCTGCGGTGCGAAGGTTGTTTTCCCGGATAACGCGCATGAGTTTTTTATCTGTAATTCCGTAACACTGGCATACTATTTCTCCCTCTTCCGCCTCAGGTGGTTTTTCTCCCCTGTAATTCGCGACTGCGGCCTCAAGCGCTTCGCGCCCCATTACCGAGCAGTGCATCTTCTCTCTCGGCAGTCCGCCGAGATAACCCGCAATATCGTTGTTGGTAATCTCGAGCGCTTCATCGAGGGTCCTGCCTTTTATCAATTCCGTCAATGCGGAGGATGAGGCTATGGCGCTCGCGCAGCCGAAGGTCTGGAATTTTGCGTCGATAATTTTTTCCGTTTCCTTTTCGACTCTGAGGAAGAGCTTCAGGGCGTCACCGCACACGATGCTGCCGACCTCGCCGACCGCATCGGGGTTTTCCATTTCGCCGACGTTTTTGGGATGCAGGAAAAGGTCTCTGACTTTTTCAGTGTATTCCCACATACGTTTTTTTAACACAGAGCTTCGGGCTTGTCAATAATTCAGGGTGTATGATATAGTGAAAATGCAAAATCTTGTAAGACCTGGAGGAAAGACCATGCCGGTATATGAATATAAATGCACAAAGTGTGAAAATGGATTCGAGGTCATGCAGAAGATAACCGACTCCCCTCTCACCAAGTGCTCTTCATGCGGCGGCAAGCTCAGGAAAATGATAACCAACACCTCTTTTGTGCTTAAGGGGAGCGGCTGGTACAAAACCGATTATCCTTCCCCTGACAGGAAGAAGGCGAAGGAACAAAAAAAGCCGGACAGTCCGAATGCCGGGGAAAAGACCTGCGCCGAAAACGGTCCCTCCAAAGAGACTGCTAAATCATAGTGGCGCCTTCACGAAACGATCCCTCCCTGATGAAACCACATGTCCATGTGCCTTATGAGGCTGTGGACAGATACCTCTCTTTTGTCAGAAAAGAAAGGCTGAATCTGGAGATTTATTTCGGTTCGAGGATTTTTGACGGTTTGACGAGGGACGATATAACGGCCCTGAGAAATAAACTCGATTATGCCCCTGAACTCTCCATCCACGCCCCTTTTATGGACTTGTCTCCCGGCGCCGTGGATTTGAAAGTCCGTGAGGTCACGGAAAAGAGGTTCCATGATGTCCTGGATTTTGCCGGGATACTTTTGCCGCGGACGGTCGTCTTTCATTCGGGGTATGACAAATGGAAGTACGACGGAAGGGTTGATATATGGCTTGAGGGCAGCCTCAGGACGTGGAGGCCGCTTAATATAAAGGCGGAAGACATGGGCGTCGGGATCGCAATAGAAAATATCTTTGAAGACGGGCCGGAGAACCTCATGCTGCTTGCGAAGGAGATGAATTCGGAGAATTTCGGCCTCTGTTTCGATACAGGGCATTTCAATCTTTTTTCAAAGGTGTCCCTTACGGAATGGCTCGGAAAGACAAAGCAGTATATAGCGGAGCTGCATCTGCATGACAACTCCAGATACGCCGACCACCATCTCCCCATCGGAGACGGCGATTTCGATTTCGTGACCCTCTTTAGAGAGCTTAAGGGAATAGACTGTGTCTATACGCTCGAGGCCCACTCCATCGAAGATGCAAAAAAGAGCATAGAGAGACTGAAAGACTATATGAAATAGGGGACGTTACAGGTCCGCCTTCCGGTCCCTCATCGAAAATCCACGCAGCTCCGGCAGACCTTCTCCTTTATACTGGATCATTACATTATGTGTCTCACCCATCCCCTGAGGGAATATCAGACCTTTAATTTTTGATATTTCCGTGAGATAGTCCGGGGAATCCGGATAAAGCTCCGTTATCACCTCGTCTATGCCCGATGAAACGAGAAACGTACCCTGCGGACAGTATCCGATGGTTTTCAGTCCGAGCGCCCCGCCCCATTTTTCAAGAGATGAAAAATTTACGTGTGCCGTGATGTCCTGCTCGCCGATATTCCGGTAGGGGTTTTCATTTGTCCGATGTTTGTGATAGCAGAGCAGTGTGCCTTTTGTCCTTTCCTCGCTGTAATATTCTTTTGCGGGATATCCATAGTCAATCGTCAGAAGGAAGCCGCGTGACAGGGCCGCGTTTATTTCTTCAAGCCAGCTCCTGATTCTCAGGTTTATCTCCGTCCTGTATCCCTGCGGCAGTTTCATTGAGAAGTCCCCGATGTAATCCGTCAACTCCGGGGTGCTTAACTCACCTTTCACCTCCACAAATTCCGTGCCGTCGAAATCCACGTAAATTTCTTTTAATTTTTCTTCCATTTCGACAAGATGAACAGGGAAAGCGTCAAGCAGTTCATTCGAGAATATGCATCCGGTGATTTGTTCCGGGAACTCCTTCAGTGATTTGACCCATGTTACTAATTCAGGGCACTCGTCCCCGCATTTTAAATAATCACCAAGCAGGTCCCTCTGTTTCTTTTCAAAATGCTCATACGGCTCGACAATCACATATCTCAGTGACCTGATGAAATCATTTTTGTCCTTTGACAGAGAAGGTGCGTTTGACGGTTTATGCAGATAATCAAGGATGTCCCTGCAAAGATAACCTGCACCAGCGCCCATTTCTACCGCATGGAAGACAGGCGGTTTCCCGATAATCGCCCACATCTCCATCAGAAGTTTTGCGAGTATGGCCCCGAACACGGGATGAAGATGAGGGCTTGTATAAAAATCTCCCCCGCGGCCTATAACGGTCTTGCCTGATGAGTAATATCCGGACCCGGGACAATACAGCGCTATGTCCATGAAGGTCTCAAAAGTGATCGGGCCTTCTTTTTTTATTTTCTCTATGATTAGCTGTTCGAGGGGGTCCAACTGCTTATTCTGCGGGAGGCCGTACTTCATCCGGGGCTTGTTCAGCCTGTGCTTCGGCCGGTATCTGCTCTTCTTGATGGATTTCCTGCATCACCGTCTCATCCGGGAGCATCTCGGGCGCTTCAGGTATATCGACCTCCTGAAACTCTTTAAGCGTCGGCAGCTCGGAGAGGTCTTTTAACCCGAAATACTGGAGGAATTCCTTTGTTGTGCCGTACATGAGAGGTCTGCCCGGGACTTCTTTCCTGCCGAGCATCCTGACCAGCTTCCTTTCAAGGAGTGTCTTGACCACGCCGTCTGAATTTACCCCCCTGATCGCCTCTATTTCAGCCTTGATAATAGGCTGCTTATAGGCAATGATGGCAAGGGTTTCGAGTGAAGGCTGAGACAGCTTTGCCGGAACGGCAGTGGCAAGGAGCTTTTTTACCCAGGGACCGCAGGCGGGGTTGGTGACCATCTGGACGCCGCCCGCGACTTCGACTATGAGAAGCCCCGTGTTTTGGATCGTATAATCCGAGACAAGCTCTTTAACAAGTCTTTCAACATCGCTTTCTCCCGTCTCCAGAACGGTTTTCAGCGTGTCAAAGCTCAGCGGCTCGCCGGCTGTGAAGAGGACCGCTTCGAGTATTGATTTGGCTTCCCTGTCTTCCATAAAATATTTTTAATAACCACAGAGGTCACAGAGAAAGGCTGTATTCATCCACGGATTACACAGATTTAAAAAGAATTTTATGTTTTTATCTGAGTAATCTGCGAAATCTGCGGACTAATTTTTTTGCCTCCGTGTCTCTGTAGTAAATTTCTGTTTATGAGGTAAAATCGTAACAAAAAAAGCCTAAAAACACAATGCCGTTCTATACCGCTGATTACGAAAGGGAGGTTGCGCTCAGGATGCTTTTTTTATGTGTCTTCCCAGCGGATGCTTTTTCGTTACCTCGGAATCTTTGCCGCTGGTCAGCAGCTCCAGCATCATCGAGAGAGATTGCTCCCGGAAGTTGTGGATATCGACGACAGGGATTTCAAAAGGGAAGCGGTCATCGATAAAGTTTGAAAGGGGAGAGTAGTTGGGAATTCTCGATAGAAAGAGGACCCCTTTGAATATCCTCCTGTTGGTCTTGAAAGAGAACATCAGGCTTTCAAGCATGCTTTCCAGGAAGGTATCATGCCTTTTTTGCATGACCTTGTCGAGGTCCTTCAATGCCCTTCTGTATTTCTTGTCAAGCATGCTGTCGGCCTTTACCTCCAGGATGGAATGCCCGAAAGGCACCCTGCTTTTTTTAATATTATGTACTACCGCGTCCGCGCCCAGATGTGATAAATAACCATACACAAAGGCCTTTTGCCTGTCGGTCTTTGCAGCTTCGAGCAGCTTCCATGCTATATGCCAGTTATGGGAGCTTTTATCATGTCCCTGGAACCTCCTGCCGAATATGATGTCCGCGCTTACGTTGCCGTACAGAAAATCATTTTTATACTTCTTTATGATCCGGTATATGCCGATGGGAAGAAGAGCGGCCCCTATCTCCAGCACCTGATAGCCCAGGTAAATGTGCGTAAGCGGCCCCCATGCATGTGCGACGGAAGGGATAAAAAGTATGGATAAAAGACAGGCTGCAGCCAGCATAATTAGTTGTAGTCTAAGATATTTCATTAATAAAAATCTATAACTGCCGTCAGAAAATATTTCATCACTTTTTCCTCTCGAACAAAAAGCCCGCTGTAATAACAAACACGATTGAAGAAACCGTCAGCACGGCCAGGTCAAGGGAGAGAGGGAAGTCGGACATCACGGTATCCTGTAATATGGAATGCTTGAGCGCGTCCACGCCGAAGGTGAGCGGGTTCAGGTGCGCGACAAATTTTAAGACTTCCGGAAGCTTTTGCACAGGATACATGGCCCCCGACAGAAAGAACATGGGCATCACTATAAAGTTCATAATGGCGCTGAAGCTTTCAAGGTTTTCAAAAAAGGTCGCAATGACGATGCCGAGGGCCGATATGCAGAATGACAGGACAAAGGCTATGGCAATGGTGAAAGGTATTGACGATATGCTCAGCTCAATTCCGAGAAACGGGAAAAGCATCAGTATAATGGCAGCCTGAATGACCGAAATGATCGTCCCGCTCAAGGCCTTCCCGATGACTATTGAAAAACGCGATACGGGCGCCACGAGTATCTCCTTCATCAGCCCGAATTCCTTGTCCCATATAATGGATATCGAAGAAAAAATCGAGCTGAACAGGATAGTCATGCCGAGTATGCCAGGGAATATGAACTGAATATAGGACATCCCCAATCCCGGCGAGACGAGCTTCGACATGCCCCCGCCCACAAGAAAAAGCCAGATGAGCGGACGCGCGAGGGTGGAGACGAGCCGGCTTTTCTCCCTCACAAATTTTTTGTAGTCCCGTGCGATTAAAACGTAAACTGCACTGATTTCTATCAGAACGCCTCCTTTTGACCGCCCATGTTTGTCTCTAAAATTATAGCAGACAAGGGTTTGCCATGCGCAGGCGACTTATGATAACCTAAGCCCGTTATCGACGGTATATTGGAGGGTTAATGTGGGGGAACGAGCAGAGCTTCAGGGCGATATTTAATTGTGCCATCGACGGAATACTCATTGCCGATATCGAAACGAAGAAATTCCATGTCGGCAATAAAGCCATCTCTGAAATGATCGGGTACAGCGGTGAGGAGATACAAAGTATGTCTGTCCCGGATATTCATCCGCCCGAACAACTGCCCCACGTGCTCGGAGAGTTCGAAAGACTGGCGTCCGGAGAAACAACGGTTGCACGCGATATACCGGTCATGAGAAGGGGCGGGTCGATTTTTTATGCTGATATCAGCGCATCTCTCATCATGGTTTCGGAGAAAGAATACCTCATGGGTATTTTCCGGGACGTAACTGAACGCAAAAGTGTAGAGGATGCATTAAAGGAAAGCGAAGAGCGCTTCCGGATACTGCTTGAACAGAACTTTGACGGTGTCTTTATACACGAAAATTTCATGATCCTCGATTTGAACCAGCAATTGGCGGACATATTGGGATCTTCACGGCCTGAATTATTGGGAACGAGTATAATGGTCCACATCCCTCCGCATTCTCAGGAACCCATTCAGGAATACATACGCACTAAAAAGAGAGGCCACTATGAGGTCGAGCTTCAGAGAAGAGACGGCACGCTGGTCCAGGTTGAGTCCTTCGGCGCCCCTTGCAAGTTTCAGGGACGTGACGCAAGAATTGTTGCATTAAGAGATATCACTGAACGCAAGCACGCTGAGAACGTCCGGGATGAAAAGGCCAGATTGGAAGAACAGCTTCGTCAGGCGCAGAAGATGGAGGCGGTAGGGCAGCTTGCCGGTGGGATCGCCCATGACTTCAATAACATCCTTTCCGCTATCATAGGGTTTGCAAGCATTGTGAAGATGAAGATGGTAAGCGATGACCCACTGAAGACACACGTTGAGCGCATACTTGAATCCTCGGACAGGGCGGCCCAGCTTGTGCGCGCCCTCCTTGCCTTCAGCAAGAAACAGACCCTGGACATGAAACCGGTGGCCCTTAACAGGATTGTCGCTGCAATTGAGGTCCTTCTGAGGAGGCTCATCGGCGAACACATAAATATGACAATAAAGACATCTGAGACGGAGTTGACAGTCTTGGCCGACAGCGGGCAGATGGAGCAGGTGCTTATGAATCTTGTGACAAATGCAAGGGACGCCATGCCGGCAGGGGGCCAATTGATCATCAGCACGGGGACCATTGAGATTGACAGTGAATATATCGAGGTGCATGGCTTCGGGAAATCCGGCAGGTATGCCTCTCTTTCAGTGACTGATACCGGGACCGGCATGAGCGAAGAGACGCAGGAAAAGATTTTCGAGCCCTTCTTCACGACAAAAGAGACAGGCCGGGGCACAGGGCTCGGGCTTGCCATGGTGTATGGAATAATAAAACAGCACAACGGATATATAAACGTATACAGTGAACCTGGAAAAGGTACAACTCTCAAGATATATCTCCCGTTAATAAACTTTAAAAGTGTGGTGGAAGAGAAACGCATCGGCGGATATCTGCGTGGCGGGACCGAAACAATACTCGTTGCAGAGGACGACGATTACCTGCGCGAGCTCGTGGCCGCCGTACTCGGCGAGTTCGGATATAAAGTCATTACCGCTGCAGACGGAGAGGACGCCATGATGAAATTCACGGAAAATATCGGGGACGTGCAGCTCTGCATCCTCGATGTCATCATGCCAAAGAAGGGCGGCAAAGATGTTTATGATTATATCAGAGCGAAAAGGACCGATATCGGGGTCATCTTTATGAGCGGCTATCCCGCAGACCTTATAGACAGGGGCGCGTTTTCCGCGGATGACACCGTCCTTCTGTTAAAACCCGTTGTGCCCAGGGACCTTCTGGCGAGGGTGAGGGAGATGCTGGACAAATAGCGCTACTTTTCCGATCTTCTGCGGTAGGCCCTGACCGCTTCTTTTACCGTGTCCTCCGCTGTACCGTTCTGCTCCCTGATCTGCCTGCCAGTCATTTTAAGAAAGGCGTCGTTCAGGGTGGGCCTCTGCAGCCTTACCGAAAGGACTTTTTCTCCGATGGCTTTAATGATTTCAGGTATACAGGCGTCTCCTTTAAGAGTTGTCATAAACAATTCACCGTTCTTTTCCGAGACATTGAGATTGAACAGCCCTTCTATTTCGAGTTTTGCCTTGTCGTTGTCCGAAGTTTTTATGTAAATAACGTCTCCGCCTACGGTCTTTTTTAATTCCTCGGGCGTTCCTGAGGCAATAATCCTGCCGTTGTCGATGATCGCAATCTTATCGCATACCTCCGCTTCTTCCATGTAGTGTGTAGTCATGAAGATGGTCGCATTATGTTTTTTCGGGAGTTCGACAATGAATTCCCAGAGGTTGGCCCTCGTCTGGGGATCGAGCCCGAGAGTCGGTTCGTCAAGAAACAGCACCTTCGGCCTGTGGACCATGCCGCGCGCAACCTCAAGCCTCCTCTTCATCCCCCCGGAGAACTTCTTTACGAGGTCGTCCCTCCTCGCGTACAGATCTACAAACCGGAGTGCGTCGTCGATGCGCGTCTTTATTTCACCCCTTGTTACGCCATAAAGGTAAGCATGAAGCATCATGTTTTCATAAGCCGTCAGGTCTTTGTCGAGCGTCGTGTCCTGAAAGACAATCCCGATGGCCTTTCTCACATCCGACGGTTCTTTTGAACAGTCATGCCCGGCTATAAACGCCCTGCCGGATGTCGGAGAAAGCAAAGTGCAGAGGATATTTATGGTGGTTGTCTTCCCTGCCCCGTTCGGGCCGAGGAAGCCGAAGATGTCGCCCTCATCGACCTCAAAAGAGATGTTGTCGACGGCAGTTAAATCTCCAAATCTCTTTGAAAGATTTTCGACTATGATTACAGGCATAACAAAAGCTTAGCAGAAAAATACGGAGGAGTGAATAAAGGACAGTCGCGGGGGCTAATCCTTTACCTTTTCCGGCGTGCTGTCCCGGCGGGAGCAATATTCAGAGTATTCGCTTATATATTCTATGAGATCGGAAGGGAGTTCTATTCCCAATTTTTTTAACTCATCCAATATTTCACAACTTCTCAGAGCAACCATCTCGGCCTCCTGCCGTGATAATATGCAAGGGATGTGCCAAAAAGGAAGTTGTTGATCTTGAATACAATTTTGGGAATTAAGGTCCATTTGGTTGACATAATTTGGCAGGGACGGGGAAAAATTTGTCATTATGTTTCTGTCATTGCGAGCGCCCGAAGGGTGCGTGGCAATCTCTCAATAAAACGGGATTGCTTCGGCTTCGCCTCGCAATGACATCAAGGAATCGCTATTTATATCGGCTGTGAGAATTGACTTTTATGCGGGCTTTTTAGTATATCAAATACGCTTTGCTTATTTACCAATAAAATTCACGTGAGGTGTATAACATGACCAAGACGAGTCTGGAATTCAGGACAGAGGTTAAACAATTGCTCGATTTAATGATCCACTCTCTTTATTCTCATAAAGAGATATTCCTGAGGGAGCTTATTTCAAATGCTTCAGACGCAATAGACCGCGCGAGGTATGAATCTCTGACAAACAGCGGTATCCTGGAAAACGAGGGCGAATGGAAAATCAAAATAACCACGGACAAGGAAGCCGGAACGCTTACCATAAGCGACAACGGTATCGGTATGACGAGGGATGAGATGGTCCAGTCCCTTGGGACAATAGCCCATTCAGGAACGAAGGAGTTTATCGCCGCCCTGCAAAGCAGGGAAGTAAAGGACAACCCTGAGCTTATCGGACAGTTCGGAGTGGGGTTCTATTCCTCCTTCATGGTGGCGGACAAGGTCATCGTGATATCAAGGAAAGCCGGAGCGGACATAAAAACAGGCGTGAGATGGGAATCGACTGCTGACGGCACGTTTACTGTGGAGGACGCCGAAAAGGAAGGCAAGGGCACGGACGTCATCCTGCACCTCAAGCAGGACGAGAAAAAATATCTCGAAGAGTGGGAAATCCGGGGCGTAATAAGGAAATACTCCGATTACATCGAACACCCGGTCGTGATGGAGGTTGAAAAGGAAAAAGAGAGTGAGCTGAAAAAGGGCGAGACGGTAAAGGTGAGGGAAGAAGAGGCGCTGAATTCCGGAAAGGCTATCTGGCTCAGGGACAAATCACAAATAACGCAGGAAGAATACAATGAATTTTACAAGCACATCGCCCATGATTTCTCCGATTCGGCCAGGGTAGTCCATTTCAGGGCGGAGGGCACGTCGGAATTCACGGCCCTCCTTTACATCCCGTCAAGGGCGCCTTTCGATATTTATTATAAGGACTACAAGATCGGCCCCTCTCTTTACGTAAAGAGGGTCCAGATCATGGACCACTGCGAGCAGCTGATACCCATGTATCTGAGATTCGTAAAAGGCGTGGTAGACTCATCCGACCTTCCGCTGAATGTGTCGAGGGAGATCCTGCAGAAGAACAGGCAGATTGAGATTATTAACAAGAATATCACAAAGAGGGTGCTCGACACATTGACCGACATGAAGAAGAACGAATACGAGAGCTATCTTCAGTTCTACAAAGAGTTCGGCAGGTTATTAAAGGAAGGCATCCATTACGATTCAGCCAGGAAAGAGATGATCGCCGACCTCCTGCTTTTTGAGTCAACGCAGAAAGCCGGCGGCACATATATTACCCTCCAGGAGTACATCGACAATATGAAGGAAGGGCAGGAGGATATTTTCTATATCACAGGGGCGTCGCGTGATGAAATCATGAAATCTCCGTATCTGGAGGCCTTCAAAGAAAAAGGCTGGGATGTCCTCATAATGCTGGATGAAGTAGATGATTTTATAATGAATGCCTTGCAGGAATACAAGGGCAAGAAGATAAAGTCGGTTGTCAGGGGCGATATTAAACTCGATAAAGACGATAATGCCGCGAAAGAGGCGGAGAAGAAACTTGAGACACTTATTTCTCTTATAAAGGAACAATTGAAAGATGAGGTGAAAGACGTCCGCCTGTCGGGAAGGCTGAAAGACACTGCCTGCTGTCTCGTTGCAGATGAAGAAGGAATGGACCCCCATGTGGAAAGACTCCTCAAGTCCATGGGGCAGAAGGTCCCTGAGAACAAGCGGATACTCGAGATCAATCCGTCCCATCCCATTTTCGAGGCCATGAACAGGATATTTGAAAAAGACCGGAAGAGCGCAGCCCTCGAAGAATATATCGGACTCCTCTATAACCAGGCGCTGCTGCTTGAAGGCTCAAAACCTAAAGATCCTGCCGCCTTTGCAGGCGCAATTACACGGCTGATGGTGAAGGATGCGGAGAAGTCTGCTTAGAGTCTCTGCTTCGCGATTTCATATGCGAAAATTGCACATGACATAGCTACGTTAAATGAAAGTTGTGCGCCTTTCATTGGAAGGGTGATCTTCATGTCGAGATGTTTCTGCAGCCCGTAGCGGATGCCGCTCCCCTCAGACCCCAGTACAAGACAGAGCGGAAACGGTAATGATACTTTATTGATATCTTCTCCGCCTTCAACGACGGTGCCGACTGCCCAGTAACCTGCTTTCTTTGCCTGCAGTAAGGTCGTGACAAGATTAGTCACCAATGATACAGGCACATAATTTTCGCCGCCTGAGGCAACATGCAAGACCGTTTCGTTGACTTCGCAGGAAGCGTGCTGCGGGATCACTATCGCAAAGCCGCCGAAGCAGGCCGCGATGCGCATAATAGAACCCAGATTGTGAGGGTCGTTAATGCTGTCAAGGAATATGAAAGTCGGGCGTTTATCTTCCGGAAGACGCAGTAAATTTTCAAAAGGTGAGTAATGAAATTCGTCCGCCTCGGCGACAATCCCCTGAAGACGGTCTGCGCGTTTGATCCTCAGGAGTTCATTTTCAGAGACGCGGTTGACGGGGACCATTGCAGTCTTAATGACCTTCTCAACGCCGGGGTCCTTAAAATTGTCCTGTAAAAATATCTTTCTTATGCTTTGAGGATTTGCCTTCAAGCGCTCCAGGACGGGGTTCTTTCCGTAAAGGTACATCCTGTTTTTTGCCAACTGTTCCTCCGGTTTTCTGTGTTATGGTGATTATGTTACCTTATTGCTCCGGTGGAAATAAATGGATAACCGATCAATTAAGTTGTAGTATTTTTTGACCGAAAAGCTCAATATACATCGAACTTGACCTTTGATATTATTTATAATATAGAATTTTAATTTACGGAGGACATTGATGGTTCAGGAATTTGCGGATGCCGCTTCATGCTGGAAGGCGATATTGTCTGATGTCCGGAGGAACAGGGACCTGCTTTCAATAATCGAAAAGTTTGCGCGGGAAAACATGGCCCCTGTAAAGGTTGTATTCGGCACCTCGGGCTGGAGGGGTGAGATCGGGACTGATTTTACATTCAACAACGTGAGAATTGTGACCTCTGCAATTATACAAATGTTCCGTGAAAACAGGCCTTCTGTCATGCAGGCGATGGGTGTGTCGGGTCTTGAAGACATAAAAAAGAGGGGCGTAATTGTCGGTCATGACAACAGGTTTTTGGGCAGGGATTTTGCGATGGAGGTCATCGGGCTCCTTCAAAAGGAGGGGATCAGGACATGGTACGCAGGTGAAGCCGCCACTCCTGAATTTTCAACAGGGATAGTGATGTTGAATGCCGCATGCTCCATCAATCTCACCCCTTCACACAACCCTGCAAATTACGGCGGTTTCAAATTTAATCCTTCTGACGGCGGCCCTGCGGGTCCGGAGATTACGGCAGAGATCGAAGAGAAGGCTAACAGGATGATGGCTGAATTTGCACAACCCCAGCCTGCACTGCCGGATAAAATTGAAAGAGTCGATCTCACACAGTTGTATATCGATTACATAATCGAACGGGGGACGGTGGATTTGGGAAAGGTCCGCGATTTTGTGAACAACGAAGATTGCATCGTCTGCATTGACAATGTTCACGGCGCAACGAGAGGAAGGATACAGAGGATCATCGGTGAGAGCGGGAAGATAAAATATCTCCGGACTGAAGATGACTATCTGTTCGGCGGGGTGGCCCCTGAGCCTTCTCCCCGGAATATGGAAGGCGTTGAAAAAGTCCTGAGGGCAGGCAGCGCTGCCTTTAAGCTCGGCGTTATAATGGACCCTGACGGCGACCGCATACGCCATGCCGATGCCGCCATGCAGATACCCATGAATTACTTCGGCGCTATGGCTTTTCATTTCCTTCATGTGGTCAAGGGCTTCCCCGGCGTTGCGGTGAAATCCGTGGGAACGAGCAACCTTCTGAATGCCATAGCGGACAAGCTGGGGGTCCCGGTTCGGGAAACAAAGGTCGGTTTCAAAAATTTCAGGCCATATATGATCAGGGACGCCTGTGAGAGAGCGGTAGTTGTTTTTGAAGAGTCGGACGGGGTGTCCGGATACAACCATACTCTGGAAAAGGACGCCCTGTTCGGTGTCCTGCTCGCAATAGAGATGATGGCGGTGACCGGGAAAAATCTGAGCGGGTATTTGAAAGATATCATGGATGAATTCGGATATTATTACCCGGACCGTTCAGGTATCGAGGTTGACAGGTCATTGGCAGGAGAAGAACTCGGCAAGAGACTTTCGGTCATCAGGGAAAAATACAAGATTGGGGCTTCGGTCGACATAAACGGCAGCCGAAGAACCGTGAAAGATGTTATAACGGTTGACGGCGCCAAGCTGGTTTTCGATGACGGCTCATGGCTCATGATACGGCCGTCGGGAACAGAACCCAAAGTCAGATTCTATATCGAAGCGCGGACCGAAGAGGAGAAGAAAGCGGTGTTCGCAACGGCAGAGAGGATGACGAGAGAGGCCCTGGGGATGTAGGGTTATGAGTCATGAGTTAAGGGTTGATTATGTAGGGTGACGCGACCTCGCCAATTTTGCATTAGAGGCAAGAGATAGTGTATATTTCCATGTCATGGGAAAAGTAATTCTGAAAACAGAAATGCCCGATGTCGGAACACCCCGGCGTGGCAAGGTGAGGGACATCTATGACCTCGGCGATTCTCTCCTGCTTGTGGTTACGGACAGGGTCTCCGCTTTTGACGTGGTATTGCCCAATGGGATACCGGACAAAGGGAAAGTCCTCACTGCCATCTCTGTCTTCTGGTTCAGGATGATGGAAGATATTGTCAAAAACCATGTCATTGCCATAGATGTCAAAGACTTTCCGGGGAAGCTTCATAAATACACCGACATACTTCAGGGCAGGAGCCTGCTTGTAAAAAAGGCAAAGGTTGTGCCAGTCGAATGCATAGTCCGGGGTTATCTTTCCGGCAGCGGATGGAAATCATATCAGAAAGACGGCACTGTGTGCGGGATAAGGCTTCCGGCGGGAATGCCTGAATCCTCGAAAATTGAACAACCGATTTTCACCCCCAGCACAAAGGCTGAAGCAGGGCATGATATCAATATTTCGTTTGACGAAGTTAGAGAAATTATCGGCAATGATACCGCTGCCGAATTGAAAGCTCTGACCTTGAAGATTTACGGGAAGGCGAGGGATTACGCGGAGAAGAAAGGGATAATTATCGCCGACACAAAGATGGAATTCGGTATTTACAATGATGAAATAATTCTGATAGACGAGCTGCTCACCCCTGATTCCTCCCGCTTCTGGAGTATAAAAGATTACGCCCCCGGAAGAAGCCAGGACAGCTTTGACAAACAGATTGTGAGGGACTATCTGCTGACGCTGGACTGGGACCAGACCCCTCCCGGCCCCGAATTGCCGTTTGATATAGTCAGGAAAACCTCCGACAGGTATCAGGAGATATTGCGGATATTGACTGGGTAAAAGCCTGTCGAATAATCTTACACAATGTAAAGCAATCTGGCACAATTCAGGCCTTTGCTTATAATTCAACTTACAAAAATCATTAAAAATCAAAGACAATAAAAATCAAAGAATTGGTATGATATTTGCTTTTTCCTGTATTATGTTGAGGAGAAGTGTAGTATCTATTATATTGATTCTTATTGCGGGCTGCGCATCCGTTTCCCATCGTGAAATGGCCTCTCAATTGGTAGATCGGGGAATTAATTATGCAGATAACGGTCAATATGATCTTGCCATCGCAGAATACGACAGGGCATTGCAAAGCTCCCCGGCCTTTGCCAGCGCTTTCAACTACAAAGGCAATGCCTACTTTTTAAAGGGACAATACGATCTTGCTATTAATGAGTATAACAAGGCGATAGATACAGACCCCGATTACCTCAGGGCCTACAGCAATATGGGCTATACCTATTATCATATAGGGGAATATGAACGCGCTATAAACGAATTCAACAAGGCCCTGGACAAAGATCCGATGTATGCAAAATGCTACAACAAAAGGGGACTGGCATACTTTGCAAAAGGCGAGCTGGACCGGGCCGTCCATGATTACAATAAGGCAATAGAGCTTGATCCTGCGCTTGCACACTCTTATGACAACAGGGGCGTTGTATATCTGGTGACAGGCGAAATCGAGAAGGCCTGCGCCGATTTTGCGAGGGCCTGTGAATTGGGCGAATGCTCTACGTATCATATGCTGCTGAACGAGGGCCATTACTGCCAGTTTGATCGATTGGCTTCCAAATAGGTTTAAACCACTCTTGATTCTCACCTGACAACAATCACATGAGTGCACATCAAGCAGAATGTTTTTGGATTATGGATGCCAGGGTATCGCGCAACATGTTTTTTTCACCATACTCGCTCCACGTTTATGAATAATGTGGGACTAAGCAACATGCTGTTTGAGGAAACCAAGAAGGAGCCTTACCCCGATACCGGTTGCGCCTTTGGGAATGTAAGGCCTGTCTTTATCGGTCCACGCTGTTCCCGCTATATCGAGGTGAAGCCACGGCGCGTCATTTGCAAATTCACTGAGGAAATACGCCGAAGAGATGAGAGAGCCTGATCTCCCGCCGGAGTTTTTGAGGTCTGCTATATCGCTCTTTATATAATCCTTGTATTCTTCGAAAAGGGGCATCTGCCATACACGCTCGCATGTTTCCTCCGAGGCGTTCTTCATTTTTTCCAGCAGGGCTTCATCATTCCCCATCATCGCGATTGCCTCATTGCCGAAGGTAATCGAGCAGGCGCCCGTAAGGGTTGCAATATCAATGATTGCGGAAGGCTTAAACCTCTTTGCATATTCGATGGCGTCCGCGAGCGCGAGCCGTCCCTCGGCGTCCGTGCTTATTATCTCGATGCTCTTGCCGCTTATCGTCCTGACAACGTCCCCGGGTTTTGAGGCGCTTCCTCCGGGAAGGTTCTCGGCGGCAGGGAGAATTCCAATGATGTGGACCGGCATTTTCAATTCAGAGGCCGCCTTTATCGTCCCAAGCACTGCGGCCCCACCGGCCATATCGTATTTCATCTTCTCCATGCCTTCGCCCGGTTTTATTGAAATGCCCCCGCTGTCGAAGGTTATGGATTTACCTATAAGGGCCACCGGCCTGACGTTCCTGCCCTTATAAGTGATGACAATAAATTTGGGCGGTTCATTGGAGCCTTTAGCAACGGAAAGATATGCGCCCATGCCGAGTCTTTCGGCCTCTTTTCGCTCAATGACCCTGACCGATACGTTTTTCAGAGAGCGCGCAGCTTTGACAAGGGCCGACGGCGTCATGTCATTTGAAGGCGTATTGACAAGATCGCGCGCAAAATGTGCCGCTGATGCCGTTGTTTCAATCCACCTTACCTGCTGCTGCAAATCTTCGCCTGAAAGTATTGTGAGCCTTTGGACCCCTCTCAGGTTTTGTTCTTTTTTATATCCGGTAAAGCTGTAATCGGCCAGCAGACCGCCTTCGATAAAATCCAGCGGGGAAAGTCCAATCGGAGAATTTACACCGGTGGAGAGCGCAATGTTCTTTATTTTCAGATTGCCGAGATATGAGACCGCTTTTCCTCCTGCCCGCCTCAATTTTTCGTGGCTGAGGTCCTTTCTTTTTCCAAGACCGATTAACAGTATCCGGTCAGGCTTTATCGCCCCGCCGGTATGAAGGAGGCAGACTTCGTTATGTTTGCCGGTAAATTCTTCAGAAGATATTACGTCGCCGATCAGACCGTTCAGTGATTTGTCGATGCCATCGTAAGGCTTCAATCCTTCGCCTTCATGCAATGGCAATATCAATGCGTCACAGGCAAAGGCGGTTTCAGTAATGTTGCGAATGTTAATTTTCATAATACGAATATTTTATCAAAAATTTCTTTGTCCTTGTCCCTCATTTGAATAAGTCAGGCATCTTTTTTCTGGCTATCGCCAATCTCTCGTCGAATTCCATATCGCTCTTTCCGAGAAAGTTGAAAAGGATTTTCGCCAGGCCGGACTTCCAGTTGCCTAAAACCGTCCTCAGTGTCCAATTGAAGTTGTATTTTAATCCCCTTGTAAGGACAAAGAAGAACACGGCAGGCTCGATTGTCCGCTTCACGAAAAAGAAGAGACTGTCGGTCAGCATCACATGGACAACGCTCCTTTTTGCTTTTGGCTTATTCAGGGGTTTAATTAAAAACCGTGGGATATACGGCGTCATATAAAGCAGCTTATTGAAATATGTCGTATCGATCTTGACCATGTATCTTGTGAGATACGCCTCGGGGTCCACTATTTTTTCCTCCAAGGCCCTTTCAGTAAGAAGCGTACCCGGAAAGAATGTCAGATGCGCAAGCGATATGGTATAAGGCCTCGGCAGCCTGGACATTTGTTTTATGCTTTCCATCTCGTCTTCTTCTGTTTCATATGGATTGTCCACTATCATCTCGTAATAAGGCGCTACCTTGCTTTCCACGAGAAGCCCGGCCGCCTTCATAACTGTTGCAAAGGGAACTCTCCTTTTATAAATCTCGAAATTGACGTGGTCGCTTCCTGTCTGAATACCCATAACAACCACGCACAATCCCGCATCTTTGAGCATAAACAGCTTTTCCCTGTCTAACATTGTCGGTATCGCTCTTACTATAAAAGGCAGGTTGATATGTCTTTTGTATTTCTCGCAAAACTTCTCAAGCCATTCCCTGTTATGGGCAAAGAAGCAGTCATCCTCGAAATTTATATACAGGACATAAGGGTCTTTTTTTACCCCCTTTAATTCGTTAATGCAGCTTTCAACCGACCTTTCCCTTATTTTCTTCCCGAAGACCTTGACAAGATAAGAATTCGCGCAATATCCGCAGGTAAAAGGACAGCCCCTTGTCGTCAACATCATGTGGCATGTGCCGCCGTATATCGCATACTTCCGGAAAAGCTTCGGGGTCCGGGCGAAATTATATATGCTGTTTTTATGTAACCCGTAGTAATAGTCAGGCAGGTATTCCTGAAACGGCAGGATGTCCAGGTCCATCTCAGGAGGGTTATCAGGCTGTTTTATGATTTCCCCCCTGCAATTGACCCATATGCCCGGAATCTCCGGAAGGACCTCTTTCCCTTTATGGAGGAGGTGCTCCAGTAATGACACTATGACTGTTTCTCCTTCACCGAGACATATATAGTCGGCATACTTTAAACATTCATCAGGTTTGACGGTTACATGCACCCCGCCCCAGATTATCGGGGCCTGAAACTTTTCGCGCAAAAGACGGGTGAGATTTCTGGCGGGATAAAATTCGATAGACATAAGACTTATACCGATCAAATCAGGATTATATTCCCTGATAAAACCCTCTACCGCGGGATCCAGTTCAAGCTCCAGGTACCCCGGCAAAAGCAGTATCCGGGCGTCATGCCCTTTGTCCCGCACGTTGGCGGCTATACACTTTAAGCCCGTGACGCATGCGTTGGATTGTAGTGAGACAAGCAAACACTTCATTTATTTTTCTGACCAAGCCGGTATTTTGAAGCAGCGACTGTTCCAATCGATCAATTCAGGTTTATATTAAAGCTTTGACATTAAACAGTCAATAAAGCATGACGTTTCTGTTCCGGGCGCTTTTTAAAAAACTTTTTCGGATAGGTTATAATATACGTCCGAATGAATATTTCTTTAATAAAAGTAAGAGAGCCCTCTGTAAGCATCCCCGAAGTAACGCCGCCTCTGGGTATTATGTACCTTGCCGGTTATCTGAGAAAATACCGGCCGGGGAAAGACAATCTGAGTTTGTCGGACCTTTCCGTTCAGAGCAAAGAGCAGGCGCTTGAAGGCCTGAGGGACGCCGATGTAATAGGCCTGTCAACGACAAACAGGGACGGACGGTATCTGACAGGGATCATCAAAGACGTCCGGGCGATAAATAAAAATGCCACGCTGGTTTTGGGGGGGCCTATAGTTTCAAGCTTCATGAATGAGCTCTACGGCAGCTTTGATATTGATTTTGCAGTGGCCCATGAAGGAGAGCGGACCTTTCTGGAAGTTATTGAAAAGCTTGACAGCACCAATACGCCGCTTGAACAGATAAAAGGCATCGTATACCGCAACGGCACAAGCCGCTTCACCGGCAGGAGAGAGACCATAGAAGACCTTGACGATGAAATACCTTTTCCTGCGTGGGACCTCATTCTTGAAAGGCCTCTTTCAGAGGGATACTGGAAGAACAAAAGCTTTGCTTTTTACCGGATGGGTAAAAAATACATGGGGCTTTTTACATCCCGAGGGTGTCCCTACAAATGCATATACTGTCACGACATTTTCGCAAAGCGGTTCAGGGCCCATTCAGCCGAAAGGGTAGTTGCCGAACTTGAACACCTTCATAAAAATTACGGCCTCAGGGACTTTGAATTTTATGACGACACTTTTAATTTCGACAAGGAACGGACCAGGAAGATCTGTGCTCTCATAGGTGAGAAGCAGTTGAAAATAAACCTCTACTTTCCCAATGGCTTAAGGGCCGACAGGCTGGAAAAAGACATAGTCGAGAAAATGGCGAAAGCCGGCACAAAGGTCATGTGTTTTGCTATCGAGACCGTGTCCGAAAGATTACAGAAGCTCCTGCAGAGAAACCTGCAATTTGAAAATATAAACAGCATGATTGATGTCGCGGTAAAAAACGGGATACACGCAGAGGGTTTCTTCATGATCGGGCATCCGACTGAAACAAAAAAGGAAATGCTTGATACGATAAACTTTGCCGCAAAATCATCTTTGCACTCGGCGGCCTTTTCAATCGCCATCCCGCAGAAAGGGACGGAGCTTTTTACAAAATATATAGGGGAGAAAAAGACCCAGAACCTGGGAGAGGGTTATTATGAATATTCGAGCTCAATATCCGAAGTCCCGCCGAATGAGGTCAGGAAACTCCTCGCATATACCTTTATCAAATTTTATCTGAGGCCCGGAAGAGTTCTCAGGATACTTAAAACCTTTCCGCCAAGCTTTATCTTCAGCAGAAGATTCATGGTCCAGATCCACAAGTGGCTGGATGTAGTTTTCCACAGCAGCAACCACTCCAAATAATACAGGAAGCAAATAACTATTTGAAGTTATTCAGAGCTTTGGTTATTATAAACAATTCATGAAAGCCATCATTCTCAGCGGCGGTAAAGGCACAAGGTTAAGACCTCTGACTTATTCGGGCGCGAAACAGCTCGTGCCCGTCGCCAACAAGCCGGTCCTCTTTTACTGCATAGAAAACATTGTCGAGGCGGGGATAAAGGACGTCGGTATCATTATTTCACCTGAAACAGGGCAGGAGATAAAAGATACCGTGGGAGACGGAGGCCGCTGGGGCATTGACATCAAATACATTACCCAGGACGTGCCGGGCGGGTTGGCCCATGCCATCAAAATAGCTCACGATTTCTTGGCGGATTCCCCGTTCGTTATGTACCTGGGAGACAATCTCATCGGCGCCGGCATAGATAAATTTGTCGATGAATTCCAGAAAAACAGGCCCGATGCCCTGATTCTCCTTAAAGAAGTTGAGGACCCCAGGCAATTCGGAGTTGCGGAGGTTTCCAGTGACGGGAAGGTCATCAGACTTATCGAGAAGCCCGAAGCGCCGCCTTCAAATCTTGCCCTTGTGGGGATATATCTTTTTTCCCCTGAAATCCACAATGCCATAGAAAGAATAAGACCTTCGCGAAGGGGAGAGCTCGAGATAACGGACGCCATTCAGGAGCTTATTCAAATGGGCTCCAATGTCGAAAGTTTTGTCCTTGACATGTGGTGGCTCGATACCGGGAAAAAGGACGATCTCCTTACTGCGAATGCGATTGTCCTGGATGATCGGCTGAAAGGCAATATCAGCGGGACAGTCGATAATTCCAGCAGAATTCTCGGACGTGTTGCCGTCGGCAAGGGTTCGGTCATAAAGGACAGCACCATAAGGGGGCCTGTTGTTATCGGGGACAATACCGTTATTGAAAATTCTTTTATCGGTCCCCACACAAGCATCGGCAGCTATGTGAAGATCATTAAATCATCTGTTGAGCATTCGGTCATAATGAACGAAAGCGAATTAAGGGACATAGAAAGACTGGAAGAGAGCCTCGTCGGACGCAGGGTAAGAATTATCGAAAACAGAAAAACCCATAAGGCCCTGAGATTGATGCTTGGAGACGATTCAGTAGTGGAGGTATAGTATTGGAAGGACTTCAGATAAAAGAATTAACGCCTTTTAACGACCATCGCGGCTGGCTTGCTGAAGTAATAAGGGAGGACGATTCCGAATTCCGGCCTGCCATGTCATACCTTTCAATGACCAGACCGGGACTTGTCAGAGGCCCTCATGAGCACAGGGAGCAGACGGATTATTTCTGTTTCATCGGCAGGTTCACAATATATCTGTGGGACAACAGGAAGACGTCCGCTACTTACGGAGAGAGAAAGGTCGTGGATACAAAAGATGTTCCTGTTGTAGTCATTGTGCCTCCCGGCATTGTACATGCTTATAAAAATATCGACGTGCGCGATGCGCTGGTCATCAACCTTCCGGACAGGCTCTACAAAGGACGTGGGAAGACGGAGCCGATCGATGAGATAAGATATGAAGATGACCTTTCATCTCCTTACAGGATAGAGTGATGAAACTGCTTGTTACCGGGGGCGCGGGTTTTATAGGATCGAATTACGTCAGACATGTGCTGACAGCCCATCCTGATTATCAGGTAATCAATTTCGATAAACTCACATACGCCGGCAATCTTGGAAATCTGAAGGACGTCGAGTCGTCACCGAACTATACTTTTGTCAGGGGCGATATTTGCGACAGGAACGCTTTTGAAGGTCTTGAATTTGACGCGGTTGTGAATTTCGCTGCGGAAAGCCATGTTGACAGGAGCATACTTGACGCCTCTCCGTTCCTGCGTACCAATGTCATGGGCACGCATAATCTGCTCGAAATTGTGCGCCGGAGGGGGTGCGCCCTTTTGCATGTTTCCACTGATGAGGTCTATGGGTCGACCGCAGAGGGGTTTTTCAATGAGGACTCGCCGCTTCAGCCCAACAGTCCCTATGCGGCAAGCAAGGCCTCTTCCGACCTCCTTGTCAGGGCGTATGTCGAGACATACAAAGTCAGGGCAATGACAACGAGGTGCTCGAATAACTACGGGCCTTATCAATTCCCTGAGAAACTTGTTCCTCTTGTGATCATCAATGCACTTAACGGCAGGCCGGTGCCTGTTTATGGTGACGGCATGAATGTGAGGGACTGGATCTATGTTGAAGACCATTGTAAGGCCGTCGATATGGTTTTGCATAATGGCAAAGCAGGCGAAGTTTATAATATCGGTTCAAGGAACGAACGGCCCAATATTGAAGTGATAAAATTACTGCTCAGGAAGGTCGCCCAAAGGACCGGGCGGAATGAAGATGATCTCCTGAATCTTATAACCTTTGTTAAGGACCGGGCCGGGCATGACAGGAGATACGCGATTGACCCTGTGAAGATGGAGAGACAGCTTGGCTGGGGTCCGGACATGAGTTTTGATCAGGGGATTTTGAAGACTATTGACTGGTATATCTCGAACAGGGACTGGTGGCAGGGGATCACCTCCGGCGAATACATGAAGTATTATGATACTCAGTATGGTGAAAGACTGAAGAAGTGAGAGGGGGATTGCGTTGAAGATCGCATTGACCGGTTCAAACGGCATGTTGGGTTGCGACATCAAAAAGGTCTTCACTGACGTTGAGCTTACGGCCTTCACGCGCAGTGATTTCGACATCACTGATCTCGATAAATCAATTGAAGCAATAAAACGGACAAAACCGGATTACCTGATACACGCCGCGGCTTATACCGACGTGGACGGAAGCGAGCTTGATCCGGAGAAGGCTTATCTCGTAAACGGGATCGGGACGAGGAACATTACGATTGCCTGTGAAGAAATTAAATGCCCTGTCATCTACATCAGCTCCGATTACGTGTTTGACGGAGCTAAACAGGGACCGTATGATGAGTGGGACAGGCCCAATCCGATAAATAAATACGGACGTTCAAAACTCCTCGGCGAGCAGTTTGTAACTTCTCTCACGAACAGGTTCTATATTGTCAGGACGTCGTGGCTTTACGGGAAGAACGGGAAGAATTTTGTCGATACGATAATAAGGCTTTTGCAGGAGAGAGAAGAGCTGGATGTTGTGGATGATCAGGTCGGCTCTCCGACTTTTACATATGACCTTGCCGTGAAGTTGAGGGAGCTTGTCGGCAAAGGTTACGGAATTTATCACATAACAAACTCGTTGCGATGTTCATGGCACGGATTCGCCGTTGAGATAGCAAGGGCAAAAGGTATAAACAAAAAGATCAATCCGACGACTTCCGATAAATTCAAACGTCCCGCCCAAAGACCCGCCTTTTCCGTGCTTGGCAATACTATGCTGAGACTTGAAGGTATAAAAGAATTGCGGGACTGGAAAGAGGCCCTGAAGGATTATCTGGTTTGATAAAACAATAAAAAACCCGTCCTGATTTTCAGGACGGGTTTTTATTTACGACATATCGCAAGAGTTTATTTGTTGAATTTCTTTCTTGCTAATATGAGCCCTGTTAATCCTGCGCCCAGAAGAAGAAGCGTGCCGGGTTCAGGTACGTCGATCGGGTCTCCGCCGACAGTAATGCCGTCGAAAGCAAGACCTGAATCATATATTTGATCGCTCCAATCCACAACTCCGAACTCCAGGACATAGTTGCCTGCTGCTGCAATTGTGTAAGTGGATTCAACCCAGCCTGTATGTCCGCAACCGGTGCTATAGCAGGCCCCGGAATAGCCGCCTAACGGCGCCCAACTCGAGCCAGGACTAATGGTCACCAGTGCGGGGTTTATCGTCGCTGCGATCGGAGGCATTCCGAACCCAGGAACTGTGCTGCCGCCGGGGGTCGTCCTTGCTGTAAACAGCAGCGCTACCTCGTTAAGTGATGAGTCAAGGAGACGAGACCAAGCGTAGTCAGCATACCCTGCCCCGTCGGAAGTCACATAGTTGAACCAAAAATTCAGGTCCTCTCCAGCATTGGCCGAGAACACAGAAGAGCGCACCCTTGATCCGTCGGTGCCCCCGATATAGGGAAGACCTAATCCTGTGATTCCGCTATTGCTTGAAACATAACCGTATTGACTGCCGCCGGATGGCGCCAGAGTTACAACACCATTTGCGCCTAATGCGCCGGCATTACCTTCGATAGTCCATGACGCTGGAATGCCCAAATCGAACATGCCGGCTGCCCATGCACCAGCAGGGACAAACATGGCAATTGCCATTAAAACAAGTAATATTTTTTTCATCTTTACACCTCCTTTCTATAATTGGATTT
Source organism: Nitrospiraceae bacterium (assembly GCA_003599275.1). Classification (GTDB taxonomy): domain Bacteria; phylum Nitrospirota; class Thermodesulfovibrionia; order UBA6902; family UBA6902; genus SURF-23. The sequence goes on from QZJG01000058.1 coordinate 26,802, forward strand.
TAAATTTGTCAGCATTGTTAAATCTTGTAAAAGCAAACGCTGTGCCAATTAGCGTCCAGATTTCATAACGGTTTGATATTAAGCGATAAATTGACGTTGGTGTTGCTCGCTGGTTTTGATGGATATTCAGAAAAAGGAGGTTTTGTGTAAAGTTTCCCGACTATGTCCTGTTTTTACTTTACACGTGCACCCCAAAAAAAATAATCAGGCAGCGGATTAATAATGATCCACTGCCTGATATTGTCTTAAGGCCTATAATGGATGCCCTGCGGTCTCTGCTGCAGAGTCCTTCACAAAACAATAAACCCCGTCCTGAATTTTCAGGACGGGGTTTTATTTACGACATATCGCAAGAGCTTATTTGTTGGATTTCCTTCTTGCTAATACGAGTCCTGTTAATCCTGCGCCCAGGAGAAGAAGCGTGCCGGGTTCAGGTACGGTAGTGCTCACGTCATAAGTCAGATTGTCCCAGTAAACAGCGCCGGGGAAGGGGGCTTCATCCCAGAATAATGCATAAGCAATCGGGGTAGAAGTGCCTACTTCCAGGTAGTCGCCGCCGTTCTTGTATGAGGGATTTTGGTAGTAGTCGGATCCCAACAGGTTGTCTGACGAGTCGTACACTGCGAGATAAGTATTATCTACATCAGCGTTATAATCCCCGACACCAATCCTGAAGAGAGTTACTCCAGGGCTTGTAAAGTCCACCCTGAAAGGCGCGGGACTGGACTCCTGCCAATAACTGAGAAGGGAGTGGCCGCTTATTGGAGCGCCTGGAGATGCATTTGTAACATCGAACATTCCTTTTGACCCTGTATACGATATGCTGAGGTCAGAGAAGGTCAATGTTGAATAGGTGCCAAGCGGTGTACTCTCAAAATCAAGCACCGTTAATGCATTTGCAAATCCGGCAAACACAAAAACTATACTCAGAACTGCAACAGTTAGTAATATTTTTTTCATCTTTTTCACCTCCATTCTATAGTTGAATTTTTTACTGGATTCTTTTATAGCCAGCATTGTTGTTTATTGAATGCAAACGCTGTGCCAATTAGCGTCCTGATTTCATAACAGTTTGATATTAAGCGATAAATTGACGTTGGTGTTGCTCGCTGGTTTTGATGGATATTCAGAAAAAGGAGATTTTGTGTAAAGTTTCCCGACTATGTCCTGTTTTTACTTTACACGTGCACCCCCAGAAAAAATAATCAGGCAGCGGATTAATAATGATCCACTGCCTGATATTGGTAATCCTGTCCAGACGGGATTGCTTCGCTTCGCTCGCAATGACATTTTTAGAGGTTTATCTGTGATAATCTGCGTAATCTGTGGACAAGTACTTTTAATAGGAAAATGACCCCTCCGGTCACAAACAGTATTGAGCTCACGGGCTCGGGAGCAACCGGCGAAGGTATAATATCGCCATCTCTTACAGCCCATGCGTAGCGCTTTTGTGTCTTGTCACCGAGGCTTTGGGTCCCGTATAAAAAGTTAAACCGCCACGCCTGAGCGTCGTCGTATCCTGTTGCAGACCAGTACAAAGACGGTTTTACATTAAGAAACGGCCCAACTGAAGACGAAGTGATATCTTCTGTATAGAAAAGATGCCCCATCTCGCTACCTGTGCAGTCATTGCCCGAGCACTGGTCGGAACCGGGGAGCCGCCAATCGTCGAAACCGCCGAAGACAAGGCTGTCCGCCCATGAGACAGCATCGGTCCATGTCAGTGTGGAGCCGTAGTAATTTGCGTCCTGCAGCCAGGTGATTTTTAAATCATCGTCGTATATGAGTCCGTTTCCCCTGTCAGTAAGGCCGGCTTCAGCAGCAGATGCAAATGCCAAAAGAAATATTGTTACCGTAAACGAGAAAAGCGCAGCAGTTTTTTTCATGAATGTCCCCTTTTTAATTAAAAAAATTCCTCGATGCTCTGCATCGGGGTTAAGCTCTGTGTTTTGCTTGTCATTCCCGCAAGGAAGCGCGTCGGAATCCTCCTCAGGAAAGTCGGTACGACTCGTTCCGAGATTCCGGACAAGTTCGGTACGAATCTCTGACCGGAATGACGATCGAGATACCTCGCAGCGTTGCTGCGGGTTAGTTCAGTAGAATGGTTTTTTCTTCATAGTCATGTCCCCTTCCTTACAGCGATATATTTTTAAAACAAATTTGGGACAGTTGTCAAGATATGATGAGCTGAACTTTCAGCCTTGTCCCTCAAATTAAAGTAAACTGCAATTGTTATGCCATATTTTGCGTATTTTGAAAATAATTGAAACCGTCCGTAAAATAAAGGCAAATTTATTTTGTTCAGGAACAGGCTGTGGACCGGCATGACCGCTTGGCACTGTTACCCGCATGTGCAACTTTTGGCATGACACATGATTATGTTATGATATGACACGTTGCGCCGGGATAAAGATTTTCCCGGAACTTGCCGAAGAAATATACGTCAAAACTTAAAAAAACTTTTAAAAGATTTTCTGCTGAAACCTCCGACAGGGGTCTGATTTTGAACGTTGAGGACTGTGTATGTCGATTACAGCAAGTCTTGTTACTGATGAAAAGGATTTGACCGGTATTTACAGGCTGAGGTATAAGGTATATTGCCTGGAATGGGGCTTTGAAAAGCCTGACAACAATGACAGCGGGATCCTGACCGACGTATTCGACAAGCACGCGGTGCACTTCGCGTTAAAAAATTCATCTCAAAAGGTCATCGCTGCTGTCAGGCTGATCCTCGATTCGGAGGACGGGTTCCCTCTTGAGAGATATTGTGAATTAAATATTAACAATGGCGATCTTCCCAGGGACGGGCTCGCCGAAATTTCGAGACTTGTGATCCACAGGGATTACAGGAGGCGGGCCGAGGACAAATATGTTTTCGGGCCGGATGAGGAGAGAAGAAGCATAGGCAGTTTTGATTTTCAATATCAATCGTCAAACAACAGATATTCGGCCCGGAGGTTTGAGGACAGGTACGGGGGGACCAGGCATAACGCGCAAAGACACAATGCCTCAAATTATGAGAGGCGGCAGAGACACGAGCTGGTGATAGGTCTGTACAAGGCCGTATATCAGGAGAGCAGGCGCAGGCAATTGACTCACTGGTATGCAGTGATGACTAAAGGGATCGCACTTCTGATCGAGAAGCTCGGACTTAAGTTCGACGTGATAGGCGACCCGGTAGATTATCACGGGATCCGTACTCCGTATCTCGGGAAAATAAGCGAGACGGAGCGGGTCATGTCGGAGACGGTACCGGATTTGTATGAAGAATTCAGCAGGGGAAAATAAGCTCCTGGGGGGAGGGGCTTTTTTCGGAAGATTAATACATGGGGAAAAACTGTTTTACTGTCGATAATGCCTTTATGATAAGGTCCTGGAGTCCGGATATGGAGAAGTTGAGCCACAGGCCTGCTGAAGGCGTGATGGGGAAACATATAAGTAATGTATTCCCTGTGTTGCAGGATGAGACAAGGCTTGTTTTCAAAGAAGGCAGAAAGAGACGCATAAATCAATTCAGGAATAACTGTTTTATGGGGACGGACCTTTCTTCCGACGTCCATCTGCATCCCGTTAAAGACAGGGAGGGAAACGTTCGGCAGGTGCGTGTTGAGTTTGATAACGTTGCCGGGGAATGTCCGCTCGGCAAAAAACTTTCGGATTCCGAGAGTATGATCGCTATCGGGAAAGTGGCTTCTTCACTTGCCCACGGGGTGCGGAACCCTCTGAACGCCATAAAGGGCGCGGTCGTTTACCTGCAGGAAAAATACGGGCATGAAGCGACCCTCCTTGAATTCAGTACCATAATCAGTGATGAAATAGACAAACTCGACAAATTCATCTCCAATTTCCTGAGCGCCGCAAAGGGAGAAATGACGTTTGTGCCGACAGACCTCAACGGCATTGTCAAAACAATCGTCACGATGATCAGGCCTCGCGCCGGGACACAGGATATTGGTATTTCACTGGACCTTGCCGGACTGCCGCTTATATCTGCCGACCCCTTTCAGATCGAACAGGCCCTTTTCAATATAATCAATAATGCGCTCGAGGCCATGCCTGACGGCGGCTCCATCGATATAAAGACTTCCTTAACGTGGGAGAAAGACCGCGATTACGCCGTCATAGGCATATCCGATACAGGCAAAGGTATTCCGGAAAGGGAGTTGAGCAGGCTCGGTGAGCTCTCCCGAAGACCTGAAAAAAATGACAGGGGTTTCGGGATTTTCCTTTCTCGCGAAGTCATCAAATCTCACGGCGGGAAGCTGCTGTGGGAGAGCGTCAGGGGGAAAGGGACCACGTTTAAGATATTTTTGCCGGTGACGAATATTGAAGAGCAAATATAAGGCAAACGTTTTATTGGTCGATGACGAACCCAATGCACTGAGAGTCCTGTCGGCGATCCTTAACGAGGCCTCATACAATACAAGCCTTGCAGACGGAGTGGACAAGGCGCTTGGAATTGTCTCAGCCGGGACGGTTGACGCAGTCATTACGGACCTCAAAATGCCCGGCAAAGACGGTTTATACCTGTTCCATCATTTAAAAGCGAATTATCCCGACATACCGGTTATTTTTCTGACCGCCTTCGGTACAGTCGATTCGGCCGTAACGGCGATGACGGAAGGCGCCTTTTTTTATTTCATCAAACCTCCCGATTATATCAAGCTCAAGGCAATACTGGACAAGGCCGTCGAGCAGAGGAGACTTAAATACGAAATTGCAGAGCTCCGGAGTCAGCTTGAGTCGACATACGGATTTTCGAGCATCATCGGAAAGAGTCCCGGCATGGAAAAGGTTTTCAGGATGGTCGAGACAATCAGGGACTCATCGACAAACGTGCTTATAACCGGCGAGACCGGGACCGGGAAGGAGCTGCTTGCAAAGGCCATACACTATACCAGTCGCAGACATTACCGGCCTTTTATTGCGGTCAACTGTGCCGCTGTGCCGGGGGAGCTCCTTGAGGCGGAGTTTTTCGGACACGAAAGAGGCTCATTTACCGGGGCCGTTTCGAGGAGGATCGGGAAATTCGAGGAGGCAAATACAGGCACCCTCTTCCTTGATGAGATAGGCGAGCTGGAGCTTTCTTTACAGGCGAAAATATTGCGCGCAATCCAGGAAAAAGAGATTGAGCGCATCGGCGGAAACAGGAAGATAAAGATCGACATCCGGCTGATTGCCTCGACGAACCGGGAACTGGTCCGGGAAGTAAAATTGAAAAATTTCAGGGCGGACCTCTATTACCGCCTGAACGTGGTGCAGATCAAACTGCCGCCTTTAAGGGAAAGGATAAGCGACATCCCGCTGCTTGTGACGCATTTCATAGACAAATTCTCACAGCGTGAAAACAGGCGGGTCTCTGCCGTCTCTCCGGAGGCAATGAACGTATTTCTTCAGCATGACTGGCCGGGGAATTTACGGGAGCTCGAAAATATCATAGAAAGAGCGGTGGTACTTGCAAAAAAGGATATGATAGGCATAAAGGACCTCCCCCATGAGATAAGGAAAGAAATCAGGGCCGGCAATCTTCAATCCAATGCGTTAAAGCCACTCAAAGAGATGGAGGCGGAGACGATAATAAAGGCCATCAACATTTTTAACGGGAACAAATCAAAAGCGGCCGCTGCACTTGGAATAACCAGAAAAGCCCTCTATAGCAGGCTCGGTAAGGCCGGGCACAAACACTCCGGAAAGAACTGATTTGTACCCAAACGATACAAATCTGCTTCATGCGTCTAACTGACATAATTTAAAGCTTTTTTGGGTGAAAGAAAAATATATTGTTTCCTTTGGATACACTTTTGTCTTTTTCCCCTCTTCTCTGTGATACTTGGAAAAGAAGCCTGACATGCTGACTTGCACGACTTGAAAAGCCCATAATTCAGGCGGTTGAATCCTGTATAAAATCAAACAAGTTTAGTCCAACCGGCAGCCCCATCCGATGGCATCTTAATTGCATGTAAACAGCTTTGTTTCACAAAGTCCTATAGTTGTCGCACTTCGACAAGCTCAGTGTGACACGTATCGAATATTACATTTATGACTTCTGAAAAAAAAATTCTGATAGTTGACGAGGACGGTTTCTCCAGGGTATGTTCAGCCATATTAAAAGATGAAGGTTATCAAACCAGGCTTGCCGAGTCTTCCGAGGAAGCATTGCGGTTTGTATCCGGTGACGGCATTTCTTTAATAGTATCGAGTTGTCCTTTTGCCCTTGCCTTTCTTGATTCAAAGACTGTAAGGGAAATACCGATAATAGTATTGTCTGATGAAGTTAACAGCGATTTGATGGAAATGATGAAGCGGGCCAGGAACTCGGTATGTCTTGTAAAGCCGCTCGATTTCGAGAGGTTCAAATATATTGTCCGCGGGATTGTAAACGGCTATCTGAACTTGACGGGAGGGAACATAATTGCTTAAGAGGGTGATGATTTCATTTGTGCTATTTGTTGTATTGCTTGCCGGCTGCAGCGGTCAGGAGCTGAGCAAGCAGCAGTATTATGAAAAGGGCGTAAAATTTCTTGAAAGCGGAAATGCGAACGGGGCCATAGTCGTTTTTAAAAAAGCCATCGAAAAAGACCAGAACTATTTTGAGGCAAGGTATCAACTGGGCCGGGCGTATATTTTACAGGGCAAGTTTGATTCGGCTGAGAGAGAATTGCTTAAGGCATTGAGATTAAACCCTTCTTTCAATGACGCCCATGTGGCCCTTGCAAAGGTATACACAATGACCCTGAAGACCGATGAAGCGCTGAAAGAAATAAATCTGTATTTGAACAAGACTTCCGATAATCCGGAGGCCTATGAGGTGGCCGCCTCAGTGTATGCCGTGAAAAAGGACTATGCAAAGGCTGAAGAATATTTGCTGCAGGCACTGAAGATCTCACCTCAAAGGGCTTCTTCGAAAATTTTCCTTGCCGACCTTTATTTAATGAAGGGAGATGTGCGCGAATCCGAGAGGCTCATACAGGAAACGCTTGCAGCGGACGGCAACAACAAAAGTGCCCTGTATGAGCTTGCGAAGATTAGACAAAAGCAGGGAAGGCAGGAAGAAGTATTGAATGTCTATCAAAAAATATATGATGTGGACACCAAAGACATTTCTGCGGCCCTTCAATTGGGAATGGCATACCTTCAAAACAAAAATCTGAAGAAGGCCAGGGCATTGGCGGAAGACGTCGGCAAGACACATAAGGACCGGCCGGAAAGTTCATATCTTATGGGCACGGTTTATTTTTATGAAGGGAAGACAGATGACGCGCTGGCGTCTTTGCAGGCAGCGGCCAAAAAGACCTCCTTCCCGGGCTTGCATTACTATATCGGATTATGCCACCTTGCCAAAGGGGACACGGAGCAGGCGATCAGTGAGTTCCGGAAGGTGCTTGATATGAAACCGGGGATGGTCCAGCCCAGGTTGCTCATTGCTTCAATCTACCTTAAAAAAGGGAAAGCTGAAGATGCCGAAATGGAGATAAAGAAGGTCTTGGACATCGACGGGAAAAATGCCCTTGCTCACAATTTGTTGGGAAGCGTATATATTGCTCTCGGTAGAGGCGATCAGGCCATGGGAGAGTTTGACAGGGCCATTGAGCTTGCCCCCGGGCTCGTGGATTCGCACCTTAAGAAAGGCGCGGTCAGTTTACTTTCCGGGGACGCACAGAAGGCGGAAGAGGAGTTTGTAAATGCAGTTGAAATTGCGCCGGAACTGTTGAACAGCAGGATCATATTGGCCAGGTATTATTTTAAGAGCAGAAAATTCGACCAGGCGATCAGGACGTTAAAAGACGGTCTGAAACAGAGCGCTGACGACGCGGTACTGTACAACATTATCGGCGCCGCATATCTTGAAGCCGGCGATAAGGGAAATGCCGGGACAAATTTCCGGAAGGCGATATCTTCCAACCCAAAATTATTTCAGCCGTATTTCAGCCTCGCCCGTCTTTCCCTGGACAAGGGAGATAAAGAGGGTGCGGTAAAGGAATACAAAAAAATCCTCGATGCCGATAAAGGCAATGTCGCGGCCCTGCTTATGCTGGCAAATGTTATGGAGGTGGACCACAAGGACGAAGAGGCCCTTTCCTATTATATGAAGGCGAAGGAGCAGAGGAAGCCCCAGGCCTATATTGCGCTTGCGAGTTACTACCAGAGGAAAAACAGGGGCGAACAGGCCGTTAAAGTGCTTAAAGAGGCCCTGGACCTCGATCCTAAAAATATTCAGGTCATGGAATTGATGGGACTCATACATCAGGCCGGGAAGAATTATAAAGATGCCCTCGCGGCTTTCAGGAATTTAAAGGTGCTTTCTCCCGAGGCAGGCGCAAGAAGGACCGCCGGTGTCCATGCGCTTATGGGGGATTATGACCGGGCGATAATGGAATTGAGAGAAGTGTTGGCCAGGGAGGTCAACAAGGGCGTTGTGCTTGGCGATATAGTGGCCCTCCAATTGCAGAAAAAAAGTTATGCGGAGGCTGAAAAAACAGCGAAGGAGATTGTTGCGCTGGATCCGGACAGCGATTCGGGCCATTTGGTCCTCGCCTCCGTATACTCGGAGAACCGCCGGTCCCAGGAGGCAGTTAATTCTTTAAAAAAGGCCCTGCAGTTGAACCCCAAAAGTATTGAAACCAGGGTAGCTATAGGCAGGGTGTACATGTCGGACAGGAATTTTCCGAAGGCGATGGACGTATTTAAGGAACTGGAAAAATCAAACCCACAGTATGCTCCAGCGTATTTTTTGCAGGCGAATGTCCTGGAACTGACAGGTGACAGGAAAGGCGCGGTGGAGAAATATAAAAAGGCGCTGGAGCTTTCACCCGACTATGCTCCGGCGCTGAATAATCTCGCTTATCTGTATGCGGAAGGATTGGGCCCGGCAGACAGGGCTGTTGATATGGCCAAAAAGGCAAAAGCCCTGATGCCCGGGGACGGGAACATTACCGATACGCTGGGATGGACGCTGTATAAAACGGGCAGGTATGACGAGGCCCTGAAGTCATTTGAAGAGGCTGTACAGTATCTTCCCGAGGAGCCTTCCGTTCGCTATCATTCAGGTCTGGCATATCTGAAAAAAGGCATGGCAGACAAGGCGGAGGAACAGTTGAAAGAGTCTCTTCGTCTTGGACGCAAGAAACCTTTCCCTGAATCTGAAGAAGCCGCAAAAACACTTGAAAGGGTAAGAAGGAAGTGAATTTTTTAAGGAATTCTTCCGCATCAAAGGGTGTTTTTCTGATCGCGGGTGATATGGTATTGGCAGTTTCTTCGGCCTATGCCGGGACCTTCCTGAGGTTCTTCAGCTCTCAGAATTTTCATGGGCTGAAGGAATATTCTCCCTTAATGCCGAGGGCCGTGACTTTCTCCTTCTTTGTCGTTATCATGTGTTTTTTTGTCGATCTCTACAGTATCGGGAAAAAGAATGACAGGAAGGAGATATTTCTGAAGATATTGCTTGCCGACCTTCTGGCGTTTATCGCCCTCGGCACATTTTATTATTTCGTGCCTTCCGTGCAGCTTGGAAGGGGGATATTGTTCCTGTCTTTATGCTTTTGTATACTGGGCCAGTCGTTGTGGCATATAGGTTATACCCTGTTCCTGGGACTGCCGGCAGTAGCCATGAGGATACTTATACTCGGCACCGGGCCGATAGCTCAGACTATGGGGAATCTGCTTCTGAGAAATAACAAGGGCTTTGCCCTGGCAGGCTACATTAATTGTATGGGTGAACAGATACAGGTCCCAAGGGAGTCCGTTCTTGGAGAAGGTGAGGGGCTGTTAGACGTTGCCGTGAAGGAAAAAGTCCAGAAGATCGTGGTTTCCCTGAGCGAAAGGAGGGGGATTTTTCCCGTAAGAGAAGTGCTCAACTGCAAACTGCAGGGTATAGATATTGTTGACGGCCCGTCATTTTATGAGCAGATGACCGGCAAGCTGCTTATTGAAAGCATGAATCCGAGCCACCTTATTTTTTCTGACGGCTTCAGGGTGACCGTTTTCCGGCGACACCTGAAACGCATGGTAGACATTTTTTTGGCCACTGCCGGCATTATATTTTCAATACCTTTTTTGCTTGTTGTCCCGGCGCTGATAAAACTGGATTCGAAAGGGCCGGTATTTTTCAGACAGAAGCGTGTAGGCGAAGGTGAAAGGCATTTCACGCTCTTTAAGTTCAGGACTATGGTTGACGGGGCCGAAAAAGATACGGGTCCTGTCTGGTCCAAGAGCGGCGATTCCCGTATTACCGGGATGGGCAGGTTTTTAAGAAAGACACGTCTTGATGAAATTCCGCAATTGCTTAACGTCCTGTCGGGTGACATGAGTTTTATCGGGCCGAGACCTGAAAGGCCTTTCTTTGTGGAGTCGCTGAAAAAACAGATCCCCTATTATTCTGAGAGGCACTGTGTAAAGCCCGGGGTCACCGGATGGGCCCAGGTACGGTATGAATACGGCGACTCAATTGAAGATGCGATCGAAAAGTTGAGATACGACCTTTATTACATAAAATATCAGTCTGTTTCTCTTGACATCCTTATTGTCCTGGATACCGTCAAGGTCATTCTTTTTGGAAGAGGCGGAAGATAGACAAGAGTCAGGAGTTGAAATTTACAACTTTAAAGTTAATGGAGTTAAAGAAGATAAGGTTTTTAGCCGAAACTAAGTTATTTGGAGGACGTGTGAAAAGAAATCTGTTTTTTATGCTTGTTATTATGCTGCTTCCGCTTGGCGTTTTAGCAAAAGACTACGTAATAGGCGACGGTGACACCCTCAGCATATCAGTGTGGGGGAGCCCTGAGCTGAGCCTGTCGGTGACCGTCAGACCTGACGGCAAGATATCAGTCCCTGCGGTGGGTGAGATAAAGGCATCAGGATTGACACCGAAGGAATTGACGGCGGTCCTTGAGAAGGAAGTATCCAGGGTCGTGAAGACACCGATTGTCACTGTAATAGTGACGGCTATGACAAATTACAGGATATTCGTGGCCGGGAAAGGTGTAGAGTCGGGAGGGGACACGTCGGGTAACCGTTCAGGCGCCCATTTGTTAACGAGAGAAACGACTCTTCTCGAGTTTCTTTCACAATTAGGTTCTCTGCGTAATGCCGATCTGGCAAATGCATATCTTGTGAGAGACAGGAAAAAAATAAAGACGGGTTTTTACCGGCTTTTTGAGAAGGGTGATTACAGCCAGGACATAGTCCTTGAACCCAATGACATGCTTTTCATACCGGATAATTTCGAACACCGTATCAACGTTGTCGGTGCGGTTACCCATCCGACAACATTGAGCTACAGGGAAGGCCTCACGGTCATGGATGTTATTTTGCTTGCAGGCGGTTTCACGGAATTTGCCAAAGAGAATGATGTCGAGGTTGTCCGCAGGAAAGAAAACGGAGAAAGTACAAAGATAACTGTTAAAGCAAAAGACCTGATGAAGGGAGATTTAAGCAAGAACGTCGCCATTATGCCCGGCGACGTCGTTGTCGTTAAGGAAAGTCTGTTCTAATGACCAAATTACTTGTCCGGAGAAATAAAAGATGAACGATTCGGCACAGATGGATATTGAAAAATACTGGCGGATAGTCGCAGGACGCAAATACCTGTTTATCGCCGTCTCCCTGCTTTGTCTGTCTATTGTTGTCTGGGGGAGCTATTTTGTACCTGAGATATACGAGGCACAGTGTACGGTTTTGATCGAAAGGAATGTCATTAATGCGCTCGTCAAGGACATCACCGTTACTCCTTCCATAGAAGAGAGACTTCGGGTGCTGTCTTACACCATGACGAGCAGGACCCTCCTTCTTAAGGTAATAGCGGACCTCGATCTCGATGTCAACGGTGAAGACCAGGCAGGGATGGAAAAGCTTGTGAAGAACTTCCAGGAAAATACAGTAATCAAAATGGTCAATAAAGGCGGAAAAGAAGCGGACTGGTTTTCAGTCACTTACAGGGACAGGGACCCTAAGGTCGCGAGAGATTATATCAATACGCTGGTACGGCGGTATGTTGAGGAAAATGTATCGGCCAAGAGAGAAGAGTCCAGCGAAGCCAACAGGTTTCTGGGGGAACAGAGAAAATTTTTCAAGGACAAACTGGATGAGCTGGAAGAGAAGATAATGACCTTCCGGAGAAACAAGGGTATTTTTATAGCCATAGACGAAAAGACGATCGTAGGAGATATAAAGACCGCCCATGAGATTCTTGAGGCGCTCAAGATACAGAAGATGGAATTGGAAGCCAAAAAGAAATTGACCGAGAAACAGCTTAAGGAAGAGAAGCCCTATACGGTGGCAATGCTTGGCAGGATGAAAGGCGATTCCGTGAACGACAGGATGCTGACCCTTCAGAACAAGTTGAACGATCTGCTGGTCAAGTATACCGAAAACTACCCGGAGGTCATCAAGATCAAGGCTGAAATTGAGACGCTGAAAATGCAGACGCAGGCCCGGCCCGCTGCTTCAGGAGAGGATGTCCAGCAGGGTGGCGAGACAGAGATGACGACCCTGAACCCGCTTCACCAGAAACTCAAGGAGGAGCTGTCAAAATTCGACAGTGATCTTGCGGCCATTGCGGCAAAGGAAAGACATTTGAGCGGTCTGCTGGAGACAAAAAAAGAATATCTGAGAAACATCCCGATGGAAAAGAAGGGCCTTTCGGACCTCGAGAGAGAGCGGGACAACTTAAAGAAGATCGATGATGAGCTTGTCCTGAAACTCGGCCAGAGCGAGGTCTCCAAGCAGATGGAGATACAGGACAAGGCGGAAACCTTCAGGATAATCGACCCTGCAATTCTTCCTGCAAAGCCCGTAAGCCCCAACAGGGTGGTAATAATTCTTGCGGGTATCATCGTCGGGATAGCCTGCGGGTTTGGGGCCGTGTTATTGCTCTATAACATGGACAGCTCAGTAAAAAGCGTCGATGAACTGAAAAGCCTTTTTAAGACGCCGGTACTCGCCGTAATTCCCAGGATTGTAACTGAGGCTGAATTAATAAAGAAGAAAAAAACGGACAGAATGGTCTATGGGGCTTCCATAGCGTATCTTTTGGTCATATGCGCCCTTTTTGTAAAGGAGCTCATAGGGAGATTGTTATAAATATTTTCCGGTAAATCAGAGGTAAATGAATGAGCAAGATAGAAGAGGCATTGGAGAAAGCGAATAAATTGAGAGGGCCTTCAGGCGACGTGAAAAGCAGACTGATGGATATCAGCAGGAGGCCGGAACACCAGGTTGAAAATGAGTACCTTGTCACAATTACCCGGCCCGATTCCCCTGTAGCTGAAGAATACAGAAGGCTGAAGTCGATCCTGATCAGGGAGACCAAGGCGGATTTCCTGAATACCATCATGGTCACGAGCTCGGTAGACGGGGAAGGGAAGAGCCTTACCGCTGTAAACCTTGCCATAACGCTTGCACAGGAGATCGACCATACAATACTTCTCATTGACGCGGACCTGAGGAAGCCGATGATACATGAGTATCTCGGTATAAGTCATAAATACGGACTCGCTGACTATCTCAGCGGGGACATCGACTTTTCCGAGATCGTCGTCAAGGCCGGGATAGGTAATCTGATGTTTATTCCTGCAGGGCATGTTGCCGTCAATCCCGTGGAGCTCCTTGCTTCCGAGAAGATGAACGCCTTTATAAAAGAGATCAAACACCGGTATGTGGACAGATATGTTATAATCGACACCCCGCCTATTTTGCCCTTTGCCGACGCGATCGCCGTAGGGTCGGTCGTAGACGGGGTGGTCTTTGTGATAAAAGAGGGACGCACACAGAAAAAATCGATAGAAAATGCGATGAACCTTATGAGGAATCTCAGGGTGCTGGGCATCGTATTCAATCACGCCAGCGAGGAAAATCTCGACGGGCATTATTACAATACCTATTATTACAACAGGACAAAGAAATGAAAAAAAGTATATACGTTTGCCTCATGATTTCAGGCCTGCTTCTGGCCGGAGCTTCTTCTTTATCTGCAAAACTTGCCTTTACCCCGAGACTGAATCTGAGTGAAGAATACAATGATAATTTTTTCCTTGATGAAAAAGACGAAGAAAAGATCTTTATTTCCAACTTTTCACCGGGCATTAATATCCGGTATGCCCCTAACAGGAGGCTGGATTTTAATCTCGACTATGCCCTGGATTTCAGATTTCATGACCGTCTTAACGAATATGATCTTACGGACCCCGAGGACATACAGCTTCTTTCATTGAAAAGCCAGGTCAGGCCCGCAGAGCGTTTCTATATAGATGTTTCCGATGTCTTTGAAAAAGTCCCTATCGATGTGAGGAGGCGGACAGTAGAAGGGAACCCGCTGGTGAATAAAACCAGCAGTAATGTTTTTATAATTTCTCCCGCTCTGACAATACCTTTGACCTCTTCTATTTCAACGGCGTTGGGATACAGTTTCAACTCAACATGGTATGACGTTGAAGAGGCGCTTGATTATTACAGCCATTCTGCTTCCCTGACCCTGAGCAAAAAATTCTCGGGGAAAATTACAGGGGCGTTAAAATACAATTATTACGCATATCGTGTTGGTCTGGAGCCTGTCCAGGTCCCCGTCGGTGATTATGACAGGCACGATGCCTCGGTGCTGATTTCATATCAGGCTTCGCCCAGACTCAGATTCAGCGGAGAGGCGGGAAGATCCAGATTTAAATTTGATGTGTCGGATGACTCTAACGCCAATTTTTATAATGTAATGGCCGAATTGAAATCAGGCTCTACGGATGATATTGTTTCAAGGATATATTATGCGGAAACATTCCACGATGCTGCAACGACAGGTACTTACGAAAGGAAGGACGCAAGCATCCTGCTCAGGATGGACAGGCCCCTGAATTTTACAGTAAGGCCTTATTATATCGTTGATAAATACCTGAGCCAGGACAGAGAGGACAAGCTGACAGGTGTGACCGCTGATATAAAAAGGCCGCTGTCTGAAAGGACCGATATCGTCCTCGGCGGCTCATATGAGAAACAGAGGTTCATTCCCGAGGGCGAAAAAGCTGTACAATTTGACGCCAGGTGGGATTTTAATTACAGGGTCACGGAGAAAATGACAGCCGGTTTGGGATACAGATACGCCGGCAGAAATTCAAATGTCGATACGACGGATTTCAAGAACAATATTGTCGTAATTTCAGCAAAGGTTTCCTTTTAGGTTTCTGAAATGTATGAAAAGCATTTTTCATTTAAATATAAACCGTTTGATTTAGTCCCGAATCCGGACTTTCTTTTCCTCAGCAGCACACATCAGAAGGCGATCACCTATCTCGATTACGGGATCAGGGAAAAGATCGGCTTTATTCTTCTTACAGGTGAAATCGGCTCCGGCAAGACCACGATTACCCGTAACCTGATCAAGAACCTCAACAGCTCGGTCAAGCTTTCAAGAATTAACAATACAAAGGTAACATCGGAGCAGCTTATAGCAATGATCAATGAGGATTTCGGTCTTGATATCAAGGGAAAAAACAAGACCAGTCTGTTGGGCGAGCTGAATGAATTTCTGATAGAGCAATACTCAAGAAAGTCACAGCCGGTGTTATTGATTGATGAAGCGCAGAACCTTTCACCGGACCTGCTTGAAGAGGTAAGGCTGCTTTCCAACCTTGAGACGGACAGGGCCAAACTTCTTCAGATCATACTTGTGGGACAGCCTGAGTTGAAGAAGACCCTCATGCTTCCGGAATTGATACAGTTGCGCCAGCGCATTAACATCAGTTATCACATCGCGCCTCTAACGATTAATGAGACCGCTCAATACATTAAACATCGTCTTGCCGTGGCCGGGAATCCCGGCGCAATAAAGCTCCAGGACGACATGCTGCAGATCATTTACCAATTCAGCAAGGGCATACCAAGGCTGATCAATATAATCTGTGATTTTGCGCTGCTGAGCGCTTATACGGAAGGGAAGAAGGAAGCCACTGACGACATTGTCAGGGAGATTGCAAAAGAGCTTGAAGTAAATAATTACCTGAATGAATCTCAAGGTATCGCCGTATCCGGTGAAGAGAGGAATGGAAGAGAAGAGCTTCTCAGGACCACCGGAGATATTGCTGTAAGGCTGATAAGGCTCGAGGGAACAGTTGAAGATGTCCAGTCCCGGATTCAGACTTTAACGGCAAGAATTGACCGTTTGGAGGAAGAGATTCCCAGGCCTGCTGAAACAGAAAATGAGGGGCGCTCCGGAGGCGGTCTTTATAATCTGGCCAGGCAGATCGAGACACTGACGGACACGGTCAGCGGTTTAAACAGAAAAATAAAAAACCCATAATACCGGAGTACCGGCAGCTTGCCGCAAAGTCAAAACATATGTAAACACCCGGCAAGGCGCGTCATCCTGTGACCGAGAGGGCGGAGCCGTGCCGGAGTTTGCATATTCATTCCCCCGTAGTTAATATTATTTTCTGGAAATAATTGATGAAAGGACCCACAGTCCAGACCCGCCCGCTTTCCAAAAAAATATGGATACAGGCAGCCCTTCTGGCTGCCGGTTTTATTTATGCATATGCATCCGTATTCGTGGGTCTTGCGGATGAATGGTGGAACAACAAGGACTCTTCGCACGGCTTTCTTGTGCCTTTGATAAGCTTCTATATCATATGGACCAAGAAGGACAGATTAAGAAATCTTCCTCTCCGTCCTGATAGTCTCAGGGGAATTCCCCTCGTACTTTTCGCAGGGTCCTTTTTCGTTTTGGGGGACCTGGCAGGTTTGAATCTCCTTCAGGAGCTCTCGTCAGTCGTGATCATCGCGGGGATGGTCCTCATGCTTATGGGGACAACGTATTTCAGGGAATTGATTTTTCCGGTTGCATATCTGTTGTTCATGGTACCTTTCCTGGGCGCATTCTCTGATAAAATTCACTGGCCCTTCCAGCTATTCTCTGCAAAGCTGGGCACAGGTTTAATGGAGCTGGCAGGCATTCCCGCTTTCCTGGAGACCCAATACATCGTATTGCCCGGTACAACCCTTGAAGTGGCTGCCGAGTGCAGCGGCCTGAGATATTTAATATCCATAATCGCGGTAGGAATACCGCTGGCTTACTTTACCCAGAAAACCTGGCCCAGGAAAATAATACTTGTAGTTATGGCCGTCTTTATCGCTGTCCTCGCAAATTCCGTTCGTGTCGCTTTTGTCGGCGCATGGTCTTATTATTTCAATGCGGAGATCGTGCATGGACCCTTTCACATCTTTCAGGGATTTTTTGTGTCCGTGATCGGGTTCATTTCCCTTTTTGCAGGGGCGTTTGTTTTTTCCAGAATTCCGGTTGCAAGACCTCTCCGGGCCAATCCGGCGGAAGATTGCGGTAAAGAGGGACTTGCAGGAATGTCAGGCAATTCAGGCTTTGACATATCATGGGCCTGCGCAATGGTCCTTCTTCTTTTTCTCGGCGCTTCTTCTTTTGTTTTCAAATCGGGGCCCGTTCCTCCCGGGAAACTTTTTTCAGCTCTTCCATTCGACATGGGGGGGTGGAGATGGGACGGCTCCGGGGCGCATCAACCCCTTCCTTTCAGGATGGAAAACGCGGATGAAGAGTTGACCAGGACGTATCAAAACACATCCGCTGAAGAAATTGTTCTTTATGTCGGATATCTTGAATCACAGAGTCAGGGCAAAGAACTTGTCGATTATCTTTCGAAAAAACTGCACAGAGGGGCGGTCGAGATAAGAATATCTGCCGGAGACAAAATGGTGACTGTCAATAAGACAATCATGAATGAAGACCATAAAAGTTATATGGTTTCTTTCTGGTATGACTTGAACGGAAGAAAATTTACCGATATGTATAAGGCCAAAATTGCGACCATCCTCGATGCTGTCACAAGAAGGAGCTCGAACGGGGCATTAATTATGGTCGTATCGGACATTAAACAATCCGACAACCCGGACAGCATCGCCGGCAGGCAGCAGGATTTTATCAAGGGTCTCGTCCCGGTGCTGGACAAGTATCTCAATAACTGATTCGAACTCCATTAGATCGCAGATGAGGATATTACAAAATCCAAATTCGGTTACCTTGGGATTTGAGGCAGGCGATATATGTGCGGCATAGCGGGAATATTTAATATTCACAAGGAAAAGGAAATACCTCAGGATTTACTGAAGGGTATGGCTGCGGTCATAAGACACCGCGGTCCGGACGGTTTCGGGTTTTACAATGACAACAAGGCGGGACTTGCACATGCGAGGCTGAGCATTATTGACCTCGAGGGGGGCCGGCAGCCGATTCACAATGAAGATAAGACCGTATGGATAGTCTTTAACGGAGAAATATTCAATTACGTAGAACTTCGGGAAAGCCTCCTGGCAAAGGGACATAAATTTTATACAAAGTCCGACACCGAAACAATTGTTCATCTTTATGAGGATTACGGCGTCGATTGTCTCGAACATCTTAACGGTCAATTTGCATTTGCAATATGGGACAGGAACAGGGAAAGGTTTTTTTGTGCAAGGGACAGGGTCGGCATCAGACCCCTGTTCTATACGATGTCGGAAGGTTCTCTGTTTTTTGCCTCTGAGATAAAGTCTCTGTTTATGGACAACAGGGTGAAAAGGGAGATCGACCCCTTTGCCCTGGACCAGATATTCACCTTCTGGATGACTGTGCCGCCGAGAACGGCATTTAAAAATATTTATGAGCTGCCGGCAGGACATTTCATGAAGATAGAAAACGGCAAGTGGGCGATAGAAAAATATTGGGACATGGATTTTACTCCGGACAGGAATGTCAGGACAGAGGAAGAATACGCCGAGGGGTTAAGAGAGCTGTTGATAGATTCAACCAGGCTGCAGCTCCGCGCTGATGTGCCTGTTGGAGCATATCTGAGCGGGGGCATTGATTCTTCCGTAATAACGTCTCTGATAAGGAAATATACGGACACGCCTTTACGGACATTTTCCGTGACCTTTGAGGATGAGGTATACGACGAGAGTGAGCATCAGAGGAAGATGATTGATTACCTGAAGACAGACCACAGTTCCATCAAATGCACGTATTCGGATATCGGCAGGGTATTCCCTGAGGTCATCTGGCATACTGAAAAACCTATTGTCAGGACAGCGCCCGCTCCGCTTTATCTACTCTCAAAACTTGTCAGGGAGAACAACTATAAAGTTGTCTTGACAGGAGAAGGCTCCGACGAGATCCTGGCGGGGTATGATATTTTCAAAGAAGTGAAGGTCCGGAGATTTCTTGAAAGATGCCCGGATTCAAAATTCCGGCCGCTTATACTCAAGCGTCTTTATCCGTATCTTGCCAATTCTCCCGTAAGGTCGCTTCAGTATGCGGAAGCGTTTTTCAAAGGTAATGCTGCCGGGTATCCTGCTGAGTATTACTCGCATATCCCCAGATGGAATACGACGTCAAAGACAAAGGCATTTTTCTCCGCTTCTGTCAAAAACGAATTGGACCAATACCGGAATGCGGATGAACTGTCCCGGTTTCTTTCAGATTCCTTCGGCAGATATGATGACTTATCGCAGGCCCAGTATATCGAGATAAAGACCCTGCTTTCCGGGTATCTGCTGTCTTCCCAGGGCGACAGGGTCGCAGCGGCAAACTCGATCGAAGGGAGGTTCCCGTTCCT
>QZJG01000062.1 GCA_003599275.1 Nitrospiraceae bacterium
AAGAGCCACCAGTCCGCATTCATACCTGAAGAGTCGTCCGGGTCAAGCCCTGCTGTTACTGACAGTGCACTGTCAGTTAATATGAAGAGCGGCAGATCTAAACGGTTTGCCTTGATATCCGGAGCCGGGGCATTTGTCGCATACTTGAGGTCAAAGTTGGGATCATAAGCATAATAACTGATATGCGCCCTGTTGTTTGAATCAAGGGCTATTGAGGTATCATATCCCACCCATCCTGCTGAATCAATAGTAGAGTTAACCCAAGAGCCTGATGCATTGGTGGCATACTTGAGATCACCATTGGTGTAAGAATCATGATAACTGATATGTGCTTTGTTGTTTGTATCAAGGGCTATGGAGGTATAATATCCCACATATCCCACTGAATCAATAGTAGAAATGACCCATGATCCTGACCCATTGGTGGCATATTTGAGGTCATCGTTAGAGTAATCATAATAACTGATATGCACCCTGTTGTTTGAATCTATTGCTATTGAAGTAGAAGATCCCACAGATCCTGAATCGATAGTGGAAATGACCCATGGGCCTGATGCATTGGTGGCATACTTGAGATCACGATTGGTGTAATCATAATAACTGATATGCGCCCTGTTGTTTGAATCAAGGGCTATTGAGGTAGAATATCCCACATCTCCTGCTGAATCGATAGTGGAAATGACCCATGGGCCTGATGCATTGGTGGCATACTTGAGATCACGATTGGTATAATCATAATAACTGATATGTGCTTTGTTGTTTGTATCAAGGGCTATGGAGGTATACCGCCCCACATCTCCTGCTGAATCGATAGTGGAAGTGACCCATGAACCTGATTCATTGGTGGCATACTTGAGGTCATCGTTAGAGTAATCATAATAACTGATATGCGCCTTGTTGTTTGTATCAATGGCAATGGAGGTATAAGATCCCACCCGTCCTGCTGAATCTATAGTAGAAATGACCCATGATCCTGACCCATTGGTGGCATATTTGAGGTCACCGTTGGTGGTATCATAATAACTGATATGCGCCTTGTTGCTTGTATCAACGGCTATTGAAGTATATTTTCCCATATCTCCTGCTGAATCGATGGTCCTGACATTCCACGCAAAACCTCCCACAGGCAAAGACAGCAGCAGGACAAGAACCGGAAGCAGCTTTCCGATGATTTGATAACCCATTTTTTTAGCGCCATGCAAGATATTTGTTCTTCCCATAATCCCTCCCCAAAGAATATGTGTTTAGAAAAAATGTTTATATTGAATGAATCTTAATCAAGAGCCGGAAAGTCAATTAGGATGCATGTATTTTAACATGGTCTTCAGGAAAGTCAATAAAATTATTTACTGAACTTATAAGGCAAGTCCGCTAAAGGAATGGATTCAGCGCGTGTTGATATAGTCAATCAAATTTCTCAATCTGCCGAAATCTTTCAGGTTGAAATCCACTATAAGCCTCGGCAGGTGCGCGATCTCGGTCTCATCCGATTCCTCAGGCAGCGCCCCGGAAAGACATATCCTGCCTCCGGGCATGAGCAGGTCGGAGAAGTGCGCATTCATTTCCTCAATAACTGATGAGTCAACCGGAGATAAAAGCCGCAGGACCAGTTTTTTATCTACATACCTCAGACTGTGATAGCGTCTGTAAAAAGAATTGATCCGTTCAACAGCGGCGTCCACGGACTCGACGCACTCGAACAGGTCAAAATCCGTATTGCCTATGTACCCCTGCGACATCAGCTCTTCCTTCAGGAACACGAGGAACCTTTTCCAGTAGGTGCCCTCCCCCGGTTCATCGATAAGGATGAGCGGCAAAGGGTTATGTTTCCCTGTTTGCAAAAGAGTAAGCGTCTCCATCGCCTCATCGAGCGTGCCGAAACCGCCGGGGAAGAGCACGACCGCATCAGCCTCCTTGAGGAACGCCACTTTCCGGTTGAAGAAATATTTATAAGTGATGAGACGCGGATTGCCTGCAAGCACGGGGTTGGGTTTCTGTTCAAAGGGCAGAAAGATATTGACGCCGAAAGAATGTTCGGGGCCCGCGCCTTCGTTTACCGCCTGCATTATGCCCCCTCCACCGCCTGTTATGACCATGTACCCCGTATCGGCAAGCTTCTTTCCGAATTGACTCGCTATCTCATAAATCGGCTCATCAGGCCGTGTGCGTGCAGAACCGAAGACCGTGACCTTCCGGACCTTGCGGTAGGGCGAGAACACCTTTCCGGTAAATCTCATCTCTTTCATGGTAGTGTTCATCAGCTTCAGATGCGCCCTGTCATTGCCTTCCTGCCCTGCCTTGAGCGCTGCTAAAATCATCTCTCTGACAAGGTCCTGCTGTTTTACGCATTCTGCAAGCTTTATCAATTGATCGATAAGGTCATCGACCGGGCCGTTGGTCCTTGAAAAATGAAGCTCTCTCATTTCCGCTCCTGTGACTTCGAATTCGTTCGTGTTTGTTTGAGAAAAAATAACTGCATGAGGCATCAGTTATGTGCTATAATCTTCGGCACTATATTAACAGTTCTTTAACCTAAAAAAAGCATTTATCCACAGATTAACGCAGATTAGCAAAGATTTATTAAACAGTTAATCAGCTTTTGTCTTACACCTTCTGGGTGAATAAACAATTGTGTCTTTGCAGCATTGTCTTTATCTGTGAAATCTGCGGATAAAACTGCCGTTTTTCAGGTTTAAAGTGAGGGGGCGTGGTTTCCGACTTTATATCCTGAAAAATTCCTTAACATTTGGTATTGACACGGGAAGCATTTGATGATAAATAAACGAATGGGTAACTATTCCAGGGGACCTTGTGAAGGAAAAAGCAGAAGGAGGGTTTTATTGATATGTCTGGTGAGGCTGAAAAAGATTGCGGGAGGATAAAGGTCAATATAGAGGCGGAGCTGATTTCCAGCAACGTATCTTACCCGGCGTTTGTCGGGAACATGTCCAGAAACGGCATACATGCAAGGGTCGCCCATGAGGAACCGGCAATAGACCTGAAGACAGAGACAATCGTTTACCTGAAATTGCGACTGCCTGCGGGCAACACGCTAAATTTAAACTGCCGGAAAAGATGGTCCTATAAGAATACTGCCGCAAGTTTTATTGAATACATCGGCGTCGAGATCATTTCCCCGCCGGAAGAGTACAGGGAGTTTTACAAGGCAATGACCGCAGCTTCAGCTCCGCGGGTCCGTGAGAGTGAGGGTACATACGGCCTGTCGGGACAGAAACTTAGCGGATGTTTTCTTTGGATGGCTCCCGGAGACCGGTAAAGTCCGTTCCGTCCACGGGCAGCCTTTTTGCGCCGAGGAACCTTTTTACATAATAGGGCATATTCAGACTGTCTATGGTCACCTTTTTAGCGAAAGTAGACGCATGAATAAAAAGATTGTTCCCTAAATATATTCCGACGTGGGAAGGGAAGGGCGCATAGGTCCTGAAAAAGACGAGGTCGCCGAGAGAGAGGGCTTTTCTGTCAACAGGCTCGCCTATATTGAATTGCTCACGCGCACTCCTGGGGAGCTGCAGCCCCATGAGGCTGAAAACGTTTTGCACATATCCCGAACAATCCGTCCTCATAAATGTATTGCTGCCGAACTTGTAGGGGATCCCCAGCGTCTGCCGGGCGACTGAAATCAGAAAGTCCTTTAACCTGTTATGTTGCGACTCCGGGACATAGTAGACAGTCCCGTCCTGCATTGCGGTCTGCGCGGTTTCAATGTCCGTTGCTGCAAGCTGTTCGAGAAGTAGCATATGATCGGGATTTAATTTGCGAGGGGCCCTCTCCGCCGAGGCATTGACGCCTGTCAGTATGATAAGCAACAAAACTGTAAATAAAAGAAATGCTCCTGGTTTTTTCAAATTGTCTCCCTCTGTTGAGTTAACAATATAAAGTAATCGGGCATAAATTGCAATAACTTTAGCCCGTCACATACCCAGCCAATTTATTCATGATGTGTTCAAGGGAATACAGCGGCGGTGCGCCGTTTTCGAGAAGCCTGTCATGAAATGCCCTGATGTCGAACTTCGGACCGAGGGCCTTCCGCGCCTTCTCCCTCAATTCGAGTATCTTGAGCTCGCCGATCTTGTATGCCAGGGCCTGTCCCGGCATGGCGATGTATCTGTCTACCTCCACCTCTATCTCATGCTCGTCCTCGCCTGAGTTCTCCATACAATATCTTATTGCCTCATCGCGGCCCCACTTGAAAAAGTGAATGCCCGTGTCCACCACGAGCCTGACCGCCCTCCATATTTCGAAATTAAGCCTCCCGTATTCGGAGAAATCGTCCTGGTAACAGCCCATCTCTTTTGCAAGCTTTTCCGCATACAGGGCCCAACCTTCAATAAAGGCGGTAGAGCCTTCGTATTTTCTGAAATCCGGCAGGTCTTCCTGCTCCTGCATGAGGGCAATCTGGAGGTGGTGGCCGGGGACTGCCTCATGATAAGAGAGGGCCTCGGTGATGAATCCGGGTCTTTGTTCGGGATTGTACGTGTTGGCATAAAAATAGCCCGGCCTCGAAAAATCCCTCGGCGGCGGATAGTAATACGCAGCAGGAGCAGACTGCTCCCTGTATTTTTCGATTTCTTTGATGTCATAGCGCGCTCTGGGCAGTCTGCCGAAATAACCGGGAAGCCTTTTGTCCATTTGGGAAAGGATCTCCCTGTAGCTGTTCAGTATCTCGTCCCTGCTTTTGAAATGTAGGTCCTTCTTTTCTTTAACGTGATCGGCAAACTCCCTGATGCCCCTGCTGAAGCCGATTTTCTGCATGAGCTTTTTTATCCCGATGCTTATCCTCTCAACCTCTCTCCTGCCGGTTTCATGGATGTCTTCGGGCGAAAGGTCCGTCGTCGTATGATACTCCACAAAAAATCTGTACATCTCTATCCCGCCCGGCAGGGCCCATATGCCTTCTTTCTCCCTGCAGTGCTTTACATATTCCCCGCTCAGGTAATTGAAGAGTTTCAGGTAGGCAGGCGTCACATGTAAAGAGATCGCTTCCCTTACGGAATTCCCGAATTCATTTTTGTCCTGTTCAGAGAAGTTCTCTTTCAGCTTTATGACAGGGGAGAACATGGGATGGTCTTCGGGAGAAAATTTTGTAAAGGCCTCCACCTGCCCTGCAGCAGTTTCCATGTTCTTTTTAAAACCCGTGATCTTGTGCGCTGTGCCCTTCTGGAGGTTTTCGATGACCTGGTCTATCTGGCGCGGGAAGGCATTCAGACGGGAGATATAATTAGCGAGGTCCCTGTGTGTATCGAAAGGGTGAAACTCGATAAGCTGCGGGAAGTCGATGTGGGGGCCGCCCAGTTGGTCCAGCGGGACATAATGGGTTTTGTAACCGTACATCCTGATATGGTTGTCAAGGGTGGTTTTAATGAGTTTGCGGTCCAGCCTGTTCTCCGCTGTCAGGAGAGATCCATCGATGCCTTCGATCTTTCCCAGAAGACTTTTGTAATAATCAACATGGGAAGCTAACGATTCCTCGGAAAGGTCTTCCAGCGCGTCATCGTATCGGTGATCTCCGATGTACGTTGCAAACGTGGGATTATGTCTCAGCCTGTGCTCCCAGTAGTCCCTGAGATAATTCCGCAGCTCTTTGTTTTTGTCGTTCGCCGGCATATGTAACATTGTAGCAGATTTTGTATTGAGAAGAAGTGCGGAGCATATATGATGTGAGTCATACCATTGTCCCCCGTCTTCTGCAAAAATGTAATACATCATTTTTCTTGCTGGATCTTAGATCTGAGAAAAAAGCTGCAAGATAATTTAAATGCTTCTTTAAGGAGGTAAAGTTTAAATACCGGGGAGGAGAATTGCGTAAATTTTTCCCCGTCAACGCGAAGAGATATGAGGAAGGAATTTAATCACAAGGAGGAAAGCAATGAAGTACCTGAGAATTGTATTATCAACTATTTTGTTTCTATTGCTCGGCAGCGCGGCGTTTGCATTTGCTGCCAAGAGCGCATGCATCGAATGCCACAAGAAAGTTACACCCGGCGTGGTCCAGCAGCATCTTGAAGGAGCTATGTCAAAGAAAGGCGTAGACTGCTCTTCATGTCACGGAGCGGAGCATACTAAGATGGATGACTCAAAACTGGCAAAGATGCCGACCCCGGAGACCTGTGCAAGGTCTGCGCAAGCTGTCACGGAGCAACTTACGCCAAAAACCAGCTCGATGCAGCGGATATGACGATAAAGGATGTGGACAAAATATTCGCGGAGGCCATCAGGGTAGTTCAGGGACTCTACCAGGACGGCACCCTTCAGAAACCGGCAGGCTGGACAGTAGCGCCTGATCTGCTGCAATTCTACGAGGCAAAGAGCTCTGTTGAACAGGACCTCTATGTCATGTTCCTTGAATACAGGATGCGGGCCTTTCAGGGCGCGTTCCATATGAACCCCGATTATATGCACTGGTACGGATGGGCTCCCATGAAGGAGACCCTTCAGAAGATAAAAGACGAGGCAGCGAAGCTGAGAGCTGAAAAGGCCGCGATGAAGCATTAGTCAAAAAATCGAAAGGGGAGGCTTCGTGCCTCCCCTTTTTTTATGTTAAAGCGGCTGAAAAATTGCGTCCTTTTGGTATACAATGTCTCTTGTACCTACAAGCTCACAGGGGATTCAATGCCGGGATTAAACGAAGCCGATACATGTCGCATTTATATAACGCCTGCCTTAAAGACGGCGGGTGAGACTGTTAGAACATGACTAAGAAACAACTTGAAGATTATCTATGGGGAGCGGCCAACATTCTGAGAGGAATGATTGACGCTGCCGACTTTAAGCAATACATTTTCCCCTTGCTGTTCTTTAAACGCATCTCCGATGTTTGGGACGAAGAATATCAACAGGCATTAGAGGAAAGCGGCGGTGATTTAAAGTATGCCGAGTTCAGCGAGTTTTTCTCCCATTGAGACAAAGAAAATAAGTGAAGTAACAAAAGGCGGTTTACAGTTATTTCAGAGAGAATGATGTGCTGCTTGCTAAGATGACACCGTATACGAAACCAACTCAAGACTCAAAAACCCTTAAAACTTTGAAGCAGAAATTGTTGAACGAGATATTAGGATGAGGGGAAATAGCAATTTTAATAAGTTTTAACTTTTTCCAAAACGGAAAAAGTTAAAGTAAAAAACGATGGATCAAATAGAAATATACAAGTCATCTGACGACAAAATAGAGTTAAGGGTAAACCTTGATAAGGAAACCGTTTGGCTGACACAAAAGCAGATGGCAATGTTATTTGATTGCAGCACAGACAATATTTCGCTGCACCTGAAAAATATTTTTAAAACCAAAGAATTAGACGACAATTCAGTTACCGAGGAATTCTCGGTAACTGCGTCTGATGGGAAGAAATACAAAACAAAGCACTATAATCTGGATGCAATCATTTCTATCGGCTATAGAATTAATTCTCAAAGGGCAACTCAATTTCGCCAATGGGCTACGCAGCGACTGAAAGATTATTTAGTAAAGGGCTATGCTGTTAATCAAAAGCGATTGGAGCAGCTACAGCAAACCATTCAACTTATCACTAAAGGCGGCGGCGTTGAAAATCTGCAATTACAGGAAGCCAAAGGCCTTCTGGATATCATCACTAACTACACCCAAAGTTTTGTGCTGCTCAACCGGTTTGACAGCAACAGTCTGCCGCTTGAGCATCTGAATACCCATATTACTTATGAAATCAGGCATGATGAAGCTGTATCCGCCATTATTGAGTTAAAAAGGCAGCTTATCAAAAAGAAAGAAGCTTCTTCGCTGTTCGGCAATCAGAAAGATCAAAGCCTTGAAGGCATCTTGAAAAGCGTTATTCAAACCTTTGATGGACAATATCTGTATCCCAGCATTGAAGAACAGGCGGCGCACTTGCTGTATTTTGTAATCAAAAACCATCCTTTTACCGACGGCAACAAGCGTATCGGAGCCTTTTTGTTCGTGTGGTTTCTGGATAAAAACAGACACCGCTTTAAGAAGTCCGGCGAAGTAAAGATTAATGATAATGCCCTGGTAGCGTTGGCATTGCTGGTGGCGCAAAGCAATCCTGCGGATAAAGAGCTGATGATAAGGCTAATAATCAATTTGGTGAGATCATAAGATGACCTTTAATGAGCTTAACAGCGTAGAGCATTTCATCATTCACCGTCTCGCGGGCGTGAACCTGAACGCCCCTGCACCATATCTCGGTTTGAAGGAAGTTTCATTCACATATCAACTAAGACAACCAATATCATTACCGCACCTACGCTTTTGAGCGACGTACCAATAATTTTCCCGGCAATATTCGGCTGAAAAATTGCGTCCTCTTGGTATACAATGTCTCTTGTACCTACAAGCTCACAGGGGATTCAATGCCGGGATTATGTCTCAGCCTGTGCTCCCAGTAGTCCCTGAGATAATTCCGCAGCTCTTTGTTTTTGTCGTTTGCCAGCATATGTAACATTGTAGCAGATTTTGTTGAACGGGAAAAACGGGGGGAATAACCTTTCATTCAGCATATCCATGTGATAAAATAGCCGGACTTTAATTAACGCGAGGTAATCATGCTTTTTTCCAAAATCTTCATCCCTACATTGCGCGAGACCCCGGCTGAGGCCGAGGCGGTAAGTCACATACTGCTGCTGCGAGCGGGCTATGTCAGGCAGCTTGCCGCAGGGCTTTATATTTATCTCCCGCTTGCGTGGAGGGTGATGGGCAGGATAAACAGGATCATCAGGGAAGAAATGGGGTCCATAGGGGCCCAGGAGATTTCCATGCCCGGTCTTCATCCGGCCGATATATGGCAGGAGACCGGCAGATGGTATGACATCGGTGAAGAGATGTTCAGGCTGAAAGACAGGGGCGGCCGGGACATGTGTCTCGGTATGACGCATGAAGAGATAATTACATGGCTTGCCTCAATGGAGATACGTTCCTACAGAAACCTGCCGCAGGTCTGGTACCAGATACAGACAAAGTTCAGGGACGAGGCGAGGCCCAGGAGCGGGATATTGAGGACCCGCGAATTCATAATGAAGGACAGCTACAGCTTTGACGCGGACGAGGCCGGACTCGAAGCGAATTATCAGAAGCACGCAGAGGCTTACAACAGGATATTCCGGAGATGCGGGCTTAAATTCCATCAGGTGGAAAGCGACCCGGGAATGATGGGCGGCGCCACTGCTCATGAATTTATGGCGACAAGTCCTGCGGGGGAGGATACCGTCGTACTTTGCGCGGGGTGCGGATATGCTGCAAATACGGAGCTTGCCATGTCGGTCCCGCCTCCCCAGAAACTTAAGGGGGATGAAAAAGACACGGCCACTGAGGATGTGGCCACTCCGGATAAAAGGACGGTTGCCGAGGTGTCCGGGTTCCTGAAAGCCGACCCCTCATGTTTTATAAAAAGCCTCCTGATGATCGGGCATGAAGGCCCTTTTCTTGCTCTTGTAAGGGGCGACCAGGAGCTTCATGAAAAAAAGCTCCAGAAGGTTGCTGGCAATTTCAGGGTCGCGCATAAAGACGAGGTGAAAAACATTCTCGGCGTTGAAGCAGGGTCCATCGGCCCGCACAACAGCACTTTGAAAAAGTTTGCCGATGCTTCTTTGAAAGAGGGCGTCTATATCGCGGGGGCAAACAGGGAAGGTTTTCATACAAAGGGAATAAGGCCGCACGTCCATTTCGAGGCCGAATGGCACGACATTCACGTGGCCCGCGAAGTCGATAAATGTCCGAAATGCGGTGCGGGGATCGTTCTCGAAAAAGTCATCGAGATCGGCAATATCTTCAAGCTGGGCGCCAAATATTCACAGCCTCTCAAGGCGGTCTTCCTTGACGAGGACGGGAAAGAGAGGCCGGTCATAATGGGCAGCTACGGCATCGGGCCCGCGCGTATCGCGGCCTCGGCTGTTGAACAGAATAATGATAAGGACGGAATAATCTGGCCGCAAAGCATTGCGCCGTTTGATGTCGAGATCATACCCCTTGATACGGCGGACAGGGAGACCATGGACACTACGGAGGCGATATGCAGGGAGCTTGAGAAACAGGGAATTGAAATCCTGGTCGATGACAGAGATGAAAGGCCCGGCGTGAAGTTCAAAGACGCCGACCTTATCGGCATCCCCTTTCAGATAATCATAGGTAAAAAGGGACTGAAGGACGGAGTAGTGGAGCTTAAACAGCGAAGGACTAAAGTCACTGAGCGCATTGCCCCTTCGGAGGTTGTGAGCAAGGTGAAAGATCACCTTGCTGTCTCATAACCTTTTTGCAGCACCTCTATCTTTCCTCTTAAATTCTTCGTGATGAAAATTCGTTTCCGGGAATCGACCAGTATTGCGTCTAATCCCGATGACTCAAGGAGCTTCATTCCCTTTTCATGGCCCATAATAAAGACGGCGGTCGCAAGGCTGTCCGTCATATAACCCTCCGGGGCAATGACTGAAACGCTTATCAGGCCGGACTCCGCAGGACATCCTGTTGCGGGGTCGAGAATATGGTGGTAGCGCTTGCCGTCACGTATGAAAAACCTTTGATAATCACCGGAGGTCGATATGGCGCTGTCCTTCAGATTGAGCGCAGCAAAGATGTCCTCCCACGGTTTTTCCGAATTCGGATTTTCAGGACGCGGGTCCTGGACCCCTACTTTCCATGCCTTCCCGGTCGTGCTCAAACCATAACCTCTGATGTCTCCTGCAATGGCCACAAGAGCCGCCTTCATGCCTTTGGCCTTTATCGCATTTATCGCCTTGTCTGCAGCATAACCTTTTGCTATCCCTCCTAAGTCCAATTCCATGCCTTTTTCTTCGAGAAAAATTTCGGATGCCGCGCTGTTTATTCTTACCTTTTTGTAATCAACAAGCTTCCGCGCATTTCCGATCCCGGCTTGCGGAGGTATGGAGGGGGCAGCCGGACGTCCTGAAAACTTCCAGAGCTTTATCACGGACGCCATAGTAGGATCGAAGGCCCCCTCCGTGATTTCCGAGATATAGACGGTCTTCTGCATCAGGTCCAGTGTTTCATTGCTGACATGGACAGGTCTTATCCCGGCAAATTTATTGACCGCGCTGACCTCGCTGTCAGGCGAGAAGTTGTCCAGGAATTTATCGAGCTTTTTTATTTCATCGAACCCCACCTCTATCGCCTCCTTCGCCTTTTGCCCGGAAGGACCGACAACGGTAATCGTGCAGTATGTGTCCATCAGGACGCGGCTTTCCCTGAACATTTTGTCCTGTTGAGTGCAACTCAGCGCAAAGAGCAGGGAGCAAAGGGCGAAGAGAATTTTGAATCTTGAATTTTGAATTCCGGATATTCTCATCATGTTACCGGTTTCTTTGTCGAAGGCAGCTTCTCTTTCAGGAACTGCCCCGTATATGATTTGGGATTATCAGCCACTTTTTCAGGCGTTCCCGCAGCCACTATTTTCCCTCCTCCTTCTCCGCCTTCAGGTCCGAGATCAATGATGTAATCGGCGCTCTTGATAATGTCGAGATTGTGTTCGATAACGATCACGCTGTTTCCCGCATCCACGAGTTTGTTCAGGACTTCAAGGAGTTTCTGGATATCTATGAAGTGAAGCCCAGTGGTGGGCTCGTCGAGTATGTAGAGTGTTTTGCCCGTCGCCTTTTTGCTCAGCTCCCTTGAAAGCTTCACCCTCTGCGCTTCGCCTCCGGAAAGGGTCGTCGCGGACTGGCCTAATTGTATATACCCGAGGCCGACCTTCTCAAGCGTCACCAGTTTATTTTTCAGCGGGGGGACGGGTCCGAAAAATTCAAGGGCCTGCGTGACGGTCATATTGAGGACCTCGGATATGTTTTTCCCTTTATACCGTATATTGAGGGTCTCCCTGTTGTATCTGGCGCCCTTGCACGTTTCGCATGGGACATACAAGTCGGGAAGGAAATGCATGGACACCTTGACAAGGCCGTCGCCTCTGCAGGCCTCGCACCTTCCGCCCGCGACATTGAAACTGAACCTGCCCGGTTTGTAGCCTCTCACCCTTGAGTCGGGGACCTGCGCAAAGAGGTTTCGGATGAATGAAAAAATGCCGGTATATGTCGCCGGGTTTGAGCGGGGCGTTCTGCCGAGGGGGGCCTGGTCTATGTCTATGACCTTGTCGATCTTTTCGATGCCCTCAATGCCCTCGTGTTTACCGGGAGCTTCTTTTGAAGAATACAGTTTTTGGGCGAGGGCCTTGTAGAGTATCTCAAATATCAGCGTGCTCTTGCCCGATCCCGACACGCCCGTGACACAGGTGAAGACGCCTAACGGCACGTTCACCTTTATCTTTCTGAGATTGAATTCCTGCGCCCCTTTTATTGTGATGAAGTCCCCCGGCTTCCTCCTGTTTTCGGGAACGGGGATACTCATCTCTCCGCTCAGGAACGGACCTGTGACGGAGCCCCTGTTTTTCATAATGTCTTTCAGGCTGCCTTCCGCAACTATCGAGCCTCCGTGAATTCCCGCGCCCGGCCCCATGTCTATTATATGGTTTGCCTTCATCATCGTTTCCTCATCATGCTCAACCACAATGACGCTGTTGCCCATGTCCCTCAGACTGCAGAGGCTCTCAAGCAGTTTGCCGTGGTCCCTTGGATGCAATCCTATGCTGGGTTCGTCGAATATGTAAAGCACTCCGGTGAGGGAGGAGCCGATCTGCGTAGCAAGCCTGATGCGCTGGGCCTC
This sequence comes from Nitrospiraceae bacterium, assembly GCA_003599275.1. Classification (GTDB taxonomy): domain Bacteria; phylum Nitrospirota; class Thermodesulfovibrionia; order UBA6902; family UBA6902; genus SURF-23. The sequence continues at coordinate 12,673 of QZJG01000062.1, forward strand.
TCCGCTGGAGAGAGTAGCAGCGGGCCTGTTCAGCGTCAGATAGCCGAGCCCCACCTTTTCGAGGAAATGGAGCCTTTCCTTTGTTTCCTTTAATATCTTCGAGGCGATTATCTGTTCTGTCCTGCTGAGTTTGAGTCCTTTCATGAAGGCGGCAATGTCGTTGACGGGTCTGGCTGAAAGCTCTCCTATGTTGAGGCCGCTGATCGTTACGGACAGGGCCTCTTTTCTGAGCCTGAGACCATCACAGGCCGGACACACAGTCAGCCTGCCGGTATATTCCTCTTCATCGCTTATATTTTTAAAACCCAGCCCCCTGCATTTGGGACATGCCCCGTAAGGGCTGTTGAAGGAAAAAAACCTGGGGCTCATCTCAGGGTAGTTTATGCCGCATTTTGAACAGGCGAGTTTTGTGCTGAAAAACAGGTCCTTCCCTTCGTCGATTATGTTGATCGTCACGAGGTCGGCCAGACCCGTGGCGGTCGTGATTGCTTTTGAGATATGTTTGTCGATGCCGGGCTTAATGATCAGGCGGTCTATAACGATGTCTATATTGTGCCTCTTGTGTTTATTCAGTTTTATTTCTTTAGTGATGTCCGTCATCTCGCCGTCGATCCTTGCACGGATGAACCCCTTTTTTCTCGCCTCGTACAATTCCTTCCTGTATTCGCCTTTTCTGCCGGACACGATCGGGGACAGGACCTGTATCTTTGTGCCTTCGGGCAGTGCGGTTATCAGTTCAATAATCTGCTGCGCACCCTGTGCCGTGATGGAGCTGCCGCACCGGTAACAGCCCAGTTTCCCGATCCTTGTATATGCAACTCTCAGGTAGTCGTATATTTCTGTAATCGTCCCGACCGTCGAACGCAGATTTTTTGACGTCGTCTTCTGTTCTATGGCGATGGCCGGGGAAAGCCCTTCGATGGAATCTACGTCCGGTTTCTGCAACTGGTCGAGGAACTGCCTTGCGTATGAGGAGAGGCTTTCAACATACCGTCTCTGGCCCTCGGCATAAATCGTGTCAAATGCGAGAGACGACTTCCCCGAGCCCGACGGCCCTGTGATGACCACGAGGCTGTCGCGCGGTATCGTGACATCGATATTTTTCAGGTTGTGGACCCTCGCGCCTTTTATTATTATATTGTCCAGCATAAAATTGCTCCGGGAGGTTTTAATATAACCCACGCGCCTTATATCATTCAAATACCTGTTCTGAAGCGCCGGGTCAATACGTAAGAAATTTCTTGACTATGACTTTCCGGCCTGATGTAATACTCCTATGAAGGCCCTTATCACAGGCGCAACCGGCTTTATCGGGAGCCATCTTGCAGAAGCACTGATCGGGAGAGGCTATGATGTTTCCTGCCTCGTCAGGAAGACCTCCAGCCTCAAATGGCTTGACGGGCTTGAGATCGGGCTTGTCGAAGGCGACTGTTGTGACGCAGGCTCTTTGCGCGGCATCAAAGATTTCGATTACGTATTCCATCTGGCAGGGCTGACCAAGGCACACCGAACAAGCGATTTTTATACGGTAAATTCCGTGGGCACGGAGAATATCATTGAGGCAGTCGCAGGCAGCGGCCGGGTAAAGAGATTCGTTTACCTGAGCAGCCTGTCGGCCTTCGGGCCGAATATGGCGCCACATATTCCGACCGAAGACGAGGCCCCCCATCCGGTGTCGGATTACGGCAGGAGCAAGCTGAGGGGGGAAACCGCTGTCCTCATGCATGCGGACAAGATACCCGTGACCGTACTTCGGCCTTCCGTTGTATACGGCCCCCGCGAAAGGGACTTCTTATGGTTATTCAGGATGGTCAAAAGGGGGCTGCTTCCCTACCGGGGCAATGGGCATCTGTCTCTGATTTATGTAAACGACCTGATAAATGCGATCATACTCTCTGCAGAGAATGAAAACGCCGCCGGGAAGACCTATTTCGTCTCCGACGGGACAGTCTACTCCAACGATGAGATAATAGATGAGATAGCCTCGGCGCTCGGGGTGAGAGTCCTGAAGATAAAAGCGCCTGAATATTTTTTCTCTGCAATCGGCTTTTTTGGTGATAGAATCAGTAGTATGACAGGGCGAAGCGTCATATTTAACGGCGACAAGATAAAAGAAATCATGTATGCCGAATGGGTTTGCGATATTACCAGGATAAATAATGAGCTGTGTTTTCAGCCCGGGACCAAATTGAGACAGGGGGTAAAATGGACGGCGGATTGGTACAGGACTCGCAACTGGCTGTAAAGAAAGAAGCGGACATTTTTGAAAAGTGCCACAGGTTCACGGCAGCCAAAGAGGCTGTGGCGGCCGGCATTTACCCTTACTTCCGTGTCATAGAAAGCGCGCAGGACCCTGAAGTGATTGTCGACGGAAGGAAGATGATCATGATCGGCTCAAACAATTATCTCGGACTTACAAACCATCCGAAGGTCAAAGAAGCGGCCATCGGGGCAATTCGCAAATACGGCAGCGGCTGCGCCGGGTCGAGGTTTTTAAACGGCACTCTCGACATACATGTCAAACTCGAAGAAAAGCTGGCGCGCTTCATCAGAAAGGAGTCGGCGCTCGTCTTTTCAACGGGGTTCCAGACAAACCTCGGCGTCATATCGGCGATTGCCGGAAAAGATGACGTGGTGATAATCGACAAGATGGACCACGCAAGCATCATCGACGGATGCAGGCTTTCCTTCAGCGAGATAAAAAAATACCGGCACAACGACATGGAGGACCTCGAAAGACTCCTGTTGCAGAATAACGGCAGGGGGAAGTTGATAATAGTGGACGGGGTCTTCAGCATGGAGGGCGACATAGCGGACCTTCCGAACATCGTCAGGCTCGCGAAGCAATACGGCGCAAGGGTGATGGTTGACGATGCGCACGGCATCGGCGTGTTAGGCAGGACAGGCCGGGGGACGGCGGAGCATTTCGGCCTCGAAGACGAGGTGGACATTATCATGGGTACTTATTCAAAGTCCCTTGCGTCCATCGGGGGCTTTATAGCTGCCTCCGAAGATGTGGTCCATTATGTGAAACACTTTGCACGGGCGCTGATTTTCAGCGCAAGTCCCCCGCCGGCATCGGTGGCCTCCGTCAGCGCGGCGCTTGATATCATTGAAGAAGAACCGGAAAGAAGGGAGCGCCTGTGGCACAACACCAATAAAATGCTTAACGGTCTTAAGTCCGCCGGGTTCGATACCGGACACAGCAAGACCCCCGTAATCCCCGTTATTGTCGGCGATGACCTGAAGGCCTTTACAACGGCCCGGATGCTTTACGATAAAGGGATATTTGTAAATGTTGCCATAAGCCCGGCAGTGCCCATCGGCATGGCGTTGATTCGCACAAGCTACATGGCGACCCATACGGATGAGCAGCTTGACAGGGCGCTGAAGGCTTTTGAGGATGTGGGCCGGGAACTGAAAATAATATAAAAAAAGTAGTTAAGGGATTAGTAGTTAGCAGTTAAGGGACAGACTCCCCCTTTTTCTGTTCTTTTCCCCTAACTACTAACTACTGACTATTGACAACTTGATTGAAATACTCCCCGCAAATGACAAAAAGACTTTCAGGGAATTTATAAAGTTCCCCTTTAGACTTTATTCCGGAGATCCCTTCTGGGTCGCGCCGCTGCTCAGCGATATAAAAAATCAATTCTCACATAAAAATCCATTCTTCAGGCACGCGGAGGTTATGCCCTTCATAGCCAGGATGAACAGGGAGACTGTGGGAAGGATAACAGCTATCTGTAATCAGGCCCATGTGGATTTTCACGGGGAAAAGGCCGGCTTTTTCGGGTCGTTCGATTGCATAGAAGAAATAACGGTCGCGCGGCTGCTCATCGACGGCGCACGCAAATGGCTCGGAGAAAAAGGGATGGAGGTAATGAGGGGGCCGATGAATTTTTCGGTGAACGAAGAGTGCGGACTTCTCATAGAGGGCTTTGACTCGTCTCCAATGGTCATGATGCCGTACAATTTCCCTTATTATCAGAAGCTGTTGGAGAAGTGCGGTTTGAGTAAAGCAAAAGACCTTTATGCCTATATTACCGACGTAATGGCGACCTTTCCGGAAAAGTTTTACAGGGTTTCAGCCGTTGCAAATAAACAGGGGATGACGGCCCGGCCCGTAAATATGGAATTCTTTGACGACGAGATGCGAATATTCAAGGGCATTTATGATTCGGCATGGGAAAAGAACTGGGGACACATCCCGATGACGGATGAAGAAATTGAACACCTGGCTAAAAAACTGAAGCCGGTGATTGTCCCTGAACTTGCATTGATCGCTGAAATTAACGGTGAGCCTGTAGGTTTTATGATGTTTCTGCCGGACGTTAATCAGGTACTTAAAAAACTCAAAGGACACCTCCTGCCTTTCGGAATATTCAAGGCGCTGTGGCTTTCGGGGAAAATAAAGGACGCGAGATTATTGCTTCTTGGAATTAAAAAGGGGGCCAGAAAGCGCGGTGTCGATTCGTTGCTGTTTATAGAAGGCCTGAAGGCGCTCCACAAAAAAGGCTATAAGCGGATGGAGCTTTCCTGGGTGCTTGAAGACAACTATCCCGTACAGAGAATTATTGAAGCAATAAACGGGCGATTGTATAAAAAGTACAGGATATATGAGGCAAATATCTGACCGGTCCCCGGCATTGGCAAGACAAAACGAAATATGTTAACCTTACTGGTATAGTGTATCTGGAGGGACACCAACTTGTATAAAAGCATAGTCATATGGGTTTTGTTCGGCTTGATGATGATCCTGGTCTTCAATCTTCTGGAGACTTCCAAGCCAGACGAAGAGATGGTCTTTTCCGACTTCATAACGAAGCTGCAGCAGGATGAAATTGCTGAAGTAACAATAAAAAAACCTGAAAATCTGATCGTCGGGACATTGAAAAGCGGCGCGAAATTCAAGACTTATTCGCCGGACTATCCCGACCTCATTAGAGACCTTCGGGAAAAGAGTGTAAGGATTTCCGCGAAACCGGACCATACGCCGTGGTACATGAATATCCTCTTGAATTTCGGCCCTGTCATACTTCTCGTCTTCCTCTGGGTATTTTTCATGAGGCAGATGCAGACCGGCGGCAACAAGGCCCTGTCCTTCGGCAGGAGCAGGGCAAAGCTTGTTTCTGAAAAAGGGATAAAGATCACTTTTGCCGACGTTGCGGGTATTGAAGAGGCAAAGGAAGAGGTGCAGGAGATAATCGCATTCCTGAAAGACCCTCAGAGGTTCCAGAAGCTGGGCGGTAAAATTCCGAAGGGCGTTATGCTCGTCGGCCCTCCCGGTTCGGGCAAGACCCTGCTTGCGAGGGCGATTGCAGGTGAGGCCGGGGTGCCGTTTTTCTCCATCAGCGGCTCCGACTTCGTCGAGATGTTTGTAGGAGTGGGCGCATCGAGAGTGCGCGATCTTTTCGACCAGGCGAAGAAAAGCTCTCCCTGCATTATTTTTATTGATGAAATAGACGCGGTAGGCCGTCACAGGGGGGCGGGACTCGGCGGCGGACATGATGAACGGGAACAAACATTAAATCAATTGCTGGTCGAGCTTGACGGTTTTGACCCGAACGAAGGTATCATCGTACTCGCTTCCACAAACAGGCCTGATGTGCTGGACCCCGCGCTGCTGCGGCCCGGCAGGTTTGACAGACAGGTCGTGGTCCCCCATCCGGACGTTAAAGGGAGGCTTGAGATAATAAAGGTCCACATCAAAAAGATACCCCTTGATGAAAATGTGAACCTCGAAGTGTTAGCGCGCGGGACACCGGGTTTTTCAGGTGCGGACCTTGCCAATCTGATTAACGAAGCGGCCCTTCATGCGGCCAGGCAGTCCAAGACCAAGGTGGAAATGAGAGACTTCGAGAACGCAAAAGACAAGGTCATGATGGGCAAGGAGAGAAAGAGCATGATCCTGTCCGAAGAAGAAAAGAACAACACCGCGCACCACGAGGCGGGACATGCCCTCGTAGCAAAACTGACACCGGGGACGGACCCGCTGCATAAAGTCAGCATCATCCCGCGCGGCATGGCGCTTGGCATTACCATGCAGCTTCCCATAGACGACAAATATACCTATTCGAGGGGATACATTATGAGCACACTTGCGGTCCTGATGGGCGGACGGGCTGCGGAAGAGATTGCTCTCGGGCACATGACTACCGGGGCAGGCAATGACCTTCAGAGGGCCACCGACCTTGCAAGAAAGATGATTTGCGAATGGGGGATGAGCGACAAGCTCGGCCCGCTGACTTTCGGGAAGCGGGAGGAGCAGATATTTCTGGGCAAAGAGATCACCAGGCATAAGGATTATTCCGAGAAGACGGCTGAAGAGATAGATGACGAAGTGAAGGTCATAATTACTGAAAGGTATGCATACGCAAAACACCTTCTCCTTGATAACAAGGTGACCCTTTTGAGGCTCGCTCAGGCGCTGCTCGAAAAGGAGACCCTCGATGCGCCCGAGTTGGACGCCATCATTCAGGGCACAAACGGTGATATGCCGAAGACAGAGGCAGCGCAGGAAATTGATGTTGCTTCGGAAACAGCGTAGTATTGAAACTCATCTGGAAAGATTACTGCTTCGACTTTTCCCAACGCACTTATGTTATGGGGATCCTCAACGTCACCCCTGACTCTTTCTCCGACGGCGGAAAATTTTTCAGCAAAGACCATGCCGTTAAGCAGGCACTTGGAATGGAGGAAGAAGGAGCGGACATAATCGATATAGGGGGGGAATCGACAAGACCTGGCGCTGAGAAGATTTCGGTCAAAGAAGAGATCAAGCGTATCGTCCCTGTTATCGGGGCGCTTGCAACAAAAACAAACATTCCCATATCCGTTGACACATATAAATCAGAGGTTGCAAAGGCCGCGCTCTCGGCAGGGGCCTCCATGGTAAACGACATAAGCGGTCTCAGATTCGACAAGAAAATGTCTCGTGTTGTGGCGGAAAACAGGGTCCCGGTAGTAATCATGCATATAAAAGGCACTCCACGAAATATGCAGAAGGCCCCGGCTTATACTGCGCTTGTTCCCGAGATAATGGATTATTTACGGGAGGGGATTGAGCTGGCCCGTAATGCAGGGGTCCCGGACGATAAAATTATCATTGACCCCGGGATCGGCTTTGGAAAAACCGTCGGGCATAACCTTGAGCTCATCAAACGTCTGAACGAGTTTGCCGGTTTTGAAAAACCGGTCCTTCTGGGCCCTTCGAGGAAATCCTTTATCGGTAAAATACTCGGTGATTTGCCTGTTGAGGAAAGGCTTGAGGGGACCGCGGCAGCCATTGCCGTCGGGATATTCAACGGCGCGAATATTATAAGGGTCCATGATGTGAAGGAAATGGCGCAAGTGGCAAAGGTTGCGGATGCGATAAGGAGAGGTGTTGAAAACACCTAAATTGAGCGATTCTTTTTTATCACTCCGGTCAGAGATTCGTACCGAACTTGTCCGGAATCTTCCCCTCTAATAAGAGGGGTTAGGGGTGTGTTTTTTCTCAACATCCCCCTGTATCCTCTCTTCCCCACTCATTAACCTAAAAACGGCAGTTAGCCACAGAGCACACGGAGAACACAGAGATAAAAGAATTCATATTCAAAAACTTACTCACATTATTACATCTGTTTTGATTTCCCCTGAAAGGGGAAAGGTCTTTATGTCTTAACATATTGACTTTCAAGCCTTTCTCTGTGAACTCTGTGGCTCAATTGCTTTTTTTAGGATTAAGAAAATTTAAACAACTATTAAAGTTTTCTTAATATTGTCCGATACATAATTTACGAAGGAAAAGGCAATAATCGGAAAGTGTATTCCGAAGAATTAACAGTCTTACGGAAGGAGGGGGATAGTTGCTCTGAATCCGGCAATAAATGTATTGCATGTAAAAATAACCTTATTACAAGGAGGTAAGGAAATGAAGTCGAAGGTCAAAAAAACAAAGAGTAAGAAGTGGAATAATGAAGGGGGTTTTACTCTCGTTGAAATTGCTATTGTGATGGTTATCATCGGTCTGCTGTTAGGAGCAGTATTAAAAGGACAGGAGATGATCAATAATGCAAAGATCAAAAACCTCGCCAGCCAGTATAATAGCATTGTGGCGGCAGTGTACAGTTATCAGGACAAGTACGGGGCTTTCCCCGGTGATGATAACCGGGCTACCAGCCGCTTTTGGGCAACAGGCACCTGTGCGACTGCTGTCGGGAATGGTGATGGATACATTTACGAATATTATCGTGCTGCCCAGCATTTAGCCTGTGCAGGGTTGATCAAAGGAAGCTACAATGGAACATCTGATTTTATGAGGCATACGTATGGCGGCAATGTAATTGTTTATTATGAAACCATTGCGGGGCGAACCGGAAATGACGTACGATTTTACAACTTGCTTCCGGAAAATGCTCAGGCTTTGGACCTTCAGTTAGATGATGGTGTTTATAACACTGGCACTTGCAGGGCAACTGCTGCATACACGGGAACAACTCCACTAAACTTTGGTTGTTTCTTCTAATAATCCTGTGATGAAGAAAACCGTGGAACACTTAAGAAAGGGAGGCGACAGCCTCCCTTTCTTAAGTTGATAACAGACATCTGCCTGATATCCTCCATACTTCAATGAATAGATTTTTACTGTTCAGACTGATCGGCTTTCTTGGCGCAGTACTGGTATTAGCCGGATATTACCTGTTCTGGATATCTCCTGATACGGAAATAGTGACGGTAATCAGAAGAACAAGGGCTGCTATACTCGTCAATTTAATCGGGACGTTAATGATTATATTTTATCTTTATAAGAGGCAGTCTTGAAGGCAGAGTTAAGAGTTGTGAGTTAAGAGTTACTAAGACATACGTTAATAAAGCCTCATAGCGTCATTCCCGCTTGTCGGGAATCTTTCTTTTATAACTCATATTCTTGCAAGAGGATTCCGGACAAGCCGGAATGACGGTTTAGATACCTCGCATCTCCGTGACCGGTCATTGAAATTATGACCCGTTAAGGATAGAATAACGGAAGTTTTGATTCCCGGCGTTAATATACATGGAGGCGCGACAATGTCATCTCTTTCCCTGAAAGAACTTAAACCGTTTGCAGCCGGAATTGTGAAACCATTCCTTGAGGACGTTTTAAGCAAGTACGGCGATGGAATCCACTCTGTCCACATCACCGGCACTTCGATCACTGACGACTTCAATGAAAAGACCTCGGACGTCAATTCGGTAATCGTGTTGAAGGAGATGGACATAAAGTTCCTCGATCTGCTGTCGGTCCTCGGGAAAAAGTACGGCAAACACAGGGTCGCAGCTCCGCTTATAATGACCCCCCAATACATAAGGACATCTCTCGACGTGTTCCCCGTTGAATTTCTGAATTTCAAACTTATTCATTCGACCGTGTATGGTGAGGACATTTTCAAAGGCCTCGAAATCAACCGGATGGATTTAAGGCGGCAGTGCGAGCGGGAGTTGAAAGTCAAACTCATCTCATTGAGGCAGGGATACATTTCATCTCTGGGCGACAGGAAGATACTGGCAGAAGGCCTCGCCAAATCCATTACAGACTACATGCCTCTTTTTCGCGGCATAATAATTTTATCAGGCAAACAGCCGCCGGTAAGACAGGACGAGGTGATTAATTCCCTCTCTGAAGCGGCAGATATAAACACCGGCGTTTTTGCGCAGGCACTCGGCCTGAAACGGGACAAGATTAAACTTCCCCTGAATGAGCTACATACCATTTTTGAAAATTACTATGCGGCCACCGAAAAACTGGAAAGAATAATTGATGCAATCAAAGCATAGGCCCTTATTTTTTGCCTTACCGGCAGTCTTCCTTTGCCTGATAGCAGTCACTCTTTTTGCTGAAATTGCCATTCCCGGCAGACCGCTGAATCATGTAGTCGACCTTGCCGGTATTATCAATGATGATGCAGAGGCGGACCTGAACAGATACCTCCTGGAGCTTGAGCAGAAGACTACAGCTCAATTTGTCGTATTGACCATCAACAGTCTTGAAGGCGGGGCCATTGAGGATTTCTCTATTAATATTGCCCACGATAAATGGAAACTGGGGCAGAAGGGAAAAGACAACGGGGGCCTTCTTCTCGTCTCCCTTGAGGACAGAAAGTACAGGTTCGAGACGGGCTACGGCCTTGAGGGCATACTCCCGGACAGCCTGTCAGGGAGCATCGGGAGACAATATCTGGTGCCGTATTTCAGGCAGGGAGATTATTCTACCGGAATATCTGCGGCTGTGCTGGCTGTCATTAATGTTATCGCGTCGGATGCGGGGGTAGAGATAACAGGGATGCCGAAGCTGCGAATGCGCTCATATCCATCCGGCAGCCCGGAACGCGGGAAGCCTTCCGTTCTGAACATGATTTTTGTTATATTCTTTTTCGCCGGGCTGGTGTATCTCTTTATAAAACATCCCCGTCTTCTGCTTTTTCTTCTGGTGATGAACATGATGGGAGGAGGAAGGAGAGGCGGCTGGGGCGGCGGTGGAGGTTTTGGCGGGGGCGGCGGCAGTTTCGGTGGTGGAGGCGGAGGCGGCTTCGGAGGCGGCGGGTCTTCCGGAAGCTGGTAATAAGGCGCTTTATTGGTGTCAGGTGTCGGTTTAAAAACAGAAACAAAATATCTTAAGGAGGTTTCATGTCAAAGGGATTAAAAATCACACTTATAGTTTTGGGGGTCTTACTTGTTATCGGGTTGGTGCTCGGCAAATGGATAATCGGCGGGTATAACGGAGTGATCTCAATGGACGAGCAGGTCAAGGCGCAGTGGGCCCAGGTCGAAAACCAGTTAAAGAGAAGATACGACCTTATCCCGAATCTTGTGGAAACAGTTAAGGGATACGCATCTCACGAAAAAGAGATATTCGAGCATATCGCTGATGCAAGGACAAAATACTTTCAGGCAAATACGGTCAAAGACAAGATAGAGGCATCCACCCGGCTTGAGGGGGCATTGTCCAGGCTGCTTTTATTGCAGGAGAACTACCCTCAGCTTAAGGCCAATGAGTCTTTTCTGAAACTTCAGGACAGCCTCGAAGGCACGGAAAACAGAATTGCGGTCGAGAGGAAGAGATACAACGAGACCGTGCAGGTATTGAATACATTCATAAGGACGGTCTTCGGGAGATTTTTTGCGTCTCTGGCAGGCATATCGAGCGCGGAATATTACGAGATACCCGATGCTGAGAAGGAAGCGCCGAAGGTGAAGTTTTAGTGTTTGGGGGGTGCAAGGCAGTCTCGGAAATCCTGGTCCGACCGCCTTTCACCCTCCAGTTAAAAAGACGTATTACAATTTCCCGATAATCTGCCTGGCGCTTATAAGCTGCCCGGTAAAGTCTTCAGGGGTGAAATGGCCCACGATCCGGTAGAGCTCATCGCCGTTTGCATCGAGAATAAAGATCGTAGGCGTTGTGAATATGCCGAACCGGCTGAACTGTTCCGAGTCCCTGCCTGATTCATATTTGACAGTGACGAAGTGTTCCGTGATATATTTCTGCACGTCCGGATTTGGAAACGTAACTGTTTCCATTCTCATGCACGCATCTCAGGTAGGGCTGAAAAAATCGAGCAGGACCAATTTGTCTTCTTTGCCCGCCTTCTCCAGCGCCTCGCTCAGGTTTTTTCCCCATTTAATATTATCTGTCATAATCACCCTCCTGTCTTTATGGTTGGACTTTATTTTAAATTAACTGTCAATCGGCTATATTTAGTATAAGGAACAGAAAAAAAAATTATCAATAAAAATTGCCTGACAAAAAAGGAGAACCAGATGCAATCTGTAAAAAGAAGGTCCCAGAAGGCAGGGCTCTCGCCCGGCACGGCCGTCCATGTCGGTGAACAAAAGATCGAGAAGGTCAAAATTACTGTTATCGATTACGATCAGGACAACTATGAAGTCCGGGAAATGCAGGCTGTTGAACAGTGCATGCCTTACAGGCTGAAGCCGACAATTACGTGGATCAATATCGAGGGGCTGCACGAGGCCTCGAAAATAGAGGAGGTCAGTAAATGTTTTGACCTTCACCCTCTTACAATCGAAGATATATTAAATACGGAGCAGAGGCCGAAGATCGAGTTTTTCGACAATTATATTTTCTTTGTCATGAAGATGCTTTCATTCGATGAACAAAAAAGGACCTTGAATGTGGAACAGGTAAGCCTGGTCCTCGCTGAAAACAAAGTTATAACATTTCAGGAAATCGGGGGCGACGTTTTTGATGCGGTGAGGAACAGGATAAAGAACACTAAGGCAAATATAAGGAAAGTCGGGGCTGATTATCTCGCATATGCCCTCATGGATGCCGTAGTCGATGAATATTTCGAAATCCTCGAAAAGACCGGCGATATAATTGAAGAGCTGGAAGATAAACTGCTGAAGCGTCCGTCCCAGGATGTCCTTCACGAGATACACGGCATCAAAAGACAGACAATCTTTTTGCGAAGGGCTGTCTGGCCTTTGCGGGAGGTCATAAGCGGTCTGGAGCGCGAGGGCACGAGTTTAATCAAGGGCACCACCCGTATATATCTCAGAGATCTTCATGATCACACTGTCCAGGTCATCGATGCGATCGAGACTTTCAGGGAAATGATATCGGGGATGCTCGATATTTACCTCTCAAGCATAAGCAACGGGATGAATGAGGTGATGAAGGTGCTTACGATCTTTGCATCGATATTTATCCCGATGACGCTTGTCTCCGGGATTTACGGCATGAATTTCAATAACGAAAGAAGCCCGTTCAACATGCCTGAGCTCAACTGGTATTTAGGTTATCCCTTTGCTTTGGGGTTAATGCTGATCATTGCTATAGCGATGCTGTTCTTTTTCAGAAAGAAGAGATGGTTATAACACGCTTGTAATAAAACACTTCAGATATTCCCCCTCAAGAAAAGGCGCAAGCTCCGCATGGTCGATGCCGTGGATGTATGTTTCGAGTATCCGGACGGACCTCCCCGTTTTTCCGCCTGCTTCAACGAGCATGTAACGGAAATCCTGCAATGATAAATGCGCCGAGCAGGAGCACGTTATAAGGACGCCTTTTTCAGGCAGCAGACTGAGCGCCGCCTCATTTATATTTTTATACCCGATTAAACCTTCATTTATCTTCCGCCTGTCTTTAATAAAGGCCGGAGGGTCAAGGATTATGAGGTCGAATTTTCTGTCATGGGTATTTTTCAGATACTTCTTTACGTCCTCACATACAAATTCGCACTTGTCCGGATCCAGATTGTTTATTCTGATGTTCTCTTTCGCCAGCTCCAGGGCCGGGGAAGACGTGTCAACAGCCGTGACCTTTTGCGCCCCTCCTGCAAGGGCGTAAACCGTAAAACCGCCCGTGTACGAAAAACAGTTCAGCGCTGTTTTGTCCTTTGCATATTTCAAAAGGGCGCGGCGTTTATCACGCTGGTCGAGATAGAAGCCCGTCTTTTGCCCGTGTTTGACATCCACAAGAAATTTAAACCCGTTTTCCTTTATCGTTATCAATTCGGGGACAGCGCCGTACAGCAGGCCTGATTGGGCCTCCAGTCCCTCGATCTTCCGTGAAGGAATATCAGACCTTTCGTATATGCCCCCGGGCTTCATCGTCTCCAACAGCGCCGCGACAATGTTTTCTTTCCACGATTCAATCCCGCGAGTATGGCACTGCAGGACCAGACAGTCGCCGTATTTGTCTACGATCAGCCCCGGCAGAAAATCGTTCTCGCCGTTTATCAGCCTGTACGAATCGGTCTCTCCGCTCTCAACATACTTTTGTCTTGTTTCGCGGGCACACTCTATTCTTTTTACAAAGAATTCCCTGTTTGTCTCTTCTTTTTCATCGTGGCCCCAGATGCGGACGGCGATTTGCGAATAGGAATTAAAATAGCCGCTCGCCATATAAACGTCCCTTTCATTGACCAGCCTCACCGGGGTCCCGGGTTGCAGGTTGTCGGGTATGTTCTCCAGCGCCCCTGAGAAGACCCACGGGTGTCGGTTTTTTACGGGACCGCTTCTTCGTTGCAGAATTTTAAGGGTAATCATCAGCAGTGATTATATCTTATGAAGCATAAAAGAGGCGAGGCCGTCATTGACAATCTTCCCGGAGCAAGTCTAAAATGAATGACAATTCATATGAACCACCGTTCATTCAACAGGGTTTCGAAACCAAAGGTTTTACGGGCCGCCCTTGATCTTTTTTCTTCCAAAGGCTATTCGGAGACCAAAATGGCGGCGATTGCGCAAAGCGCGGGACTGAGCGTCGGGGCCCTTTATCTCAGGTTTAAAAACAAAGAAGAGCTCTGCCTGGAGCTTATCAGGGACCAGACAAGGGATTTTGTCCTGAGGGTTGAAAACCTGCCGGTTGAAGACCCTGTGGAGGCACTGAAAAGATATATTGCGCTGAACCTTGAATATTCCTTTAAGAAGAGACGGCTGCTGTCACTGTTATTCAAGGAATACAACCTCCCTTTTCTCAAGCCGTGCAGGAGAAGTTTCTTCAAGGCACAGCACAGGATAATAACTGATATACTTATTGCAGGAACAAAGAGAGGGTTGTTTAGACCGATGGATGCAGAAGACACTGCTTCCATTATTTTTGCAAGTATCAGGGGCGCAATTTTGCTGAAAATCATATTTGGGATCGGCGATTTTAAAAAAATGAGCAATTCTCTTTTTCAATTAATCACCAATGGAATAAGAAAGGACGCGCGATGAGAAAAACAATTTTAATCATAGCTGTTTTGCTGAATTTTCTACCCTGTACGACCTTTGCCGTGGAATATTCACTCGACGACCTTTACGGGCTTGCCCTCGAGAGGAGCGAGACTGTAAAAATAGCCGGTGAAGACACTTATATCTCGATGCGTGAGAAAGACAGGGCAATGGCGGTGCTTATACCAAAGCTGTCCGCTTTCGGAAGTCACACAAAATATTCAGACCAGAAGAAGAGCAATTCTTCCGTTATACAGCCTGAAAACAGCACGTCATGGGGACTGAAAATGGACCAGTCCCTGTCGGTAAGCGGCAGGGAGTTGACAGCGCTGAAGATCGCAAAGACATCCATTGTAAAAAGCAGGTTTGATTATGATTCCGTGAAAGAGGGATATCTGCTTAATGTCGCTTCCGATTATTACGGGCTGCTGAAGGCAAAAAAGGCCCTGGAGATTGCAAATGCAAATGTCGAGAGACTGACAAAACACAGGGACGCAGCACAGACAAGATTGAGGGTGGGCGAGATCACGAAGACGGTCCTTCTGAGAGCGGAGGCGGAGCTTTCAGGTGCGCAATCGGATTTAATAAGGGCGGAGAACAATCTTAAACTTGCAAAGGTTGTTCTGGCAAGGACCGCAGGCATAAGCGGTGATTATGAGATTAAAGAGTCCGAAGTCAAAGAGAATAATCTCCCCTTTGACAAAGAGGGGTTGGGGGGATTTCCTGCCGACTGCGGACTATCGTCTGTTGACTGTTTAAAACAGGCCGCCTTGTCGGAAAGAAACGAATTGAAATCAGCGGACCTCGATAGAAACATCGCGGAAGACCAGATCAGATATACAAGAGGTTTGTATTGGCCCGACTTTTCGGTTGAAGGGGTGTATTCAAGGAGGGAAGACAGTCCGTCATCCTTTTTTGCAAACAAAGAGAGCATCTATGGCGTGTTGAGGCTTGATTATCCTTTTTTTGAGGGGGGCTTAAGGAAGGCGGAAGTAAGGCAGTCGGAGGCGAGATTCAGACAGGCGGATTACAGGCTTGAGGATTTAAAGAAAACCATAAATGTCGAGGTTGAAGATTCTTATCTGAATCTTATAACCGTATCCGGCGTTCTCGAAAAACTGAAAGCGGAGGTGGAATACGCAAGGGACAATTACAATGCGGTTTCGAAACAGTTCCAGTATGGCCTTGCAGACAGCATAGATATCATTGACGCGAATACGCTCCTTGTTACCTCCGAGCGGGAATTTGCCAATGCACAATATGATTATCAATTTGCGGCCTTGCAACTGAGACGGGCAACAGGGACACTGCTGGAGACGGTCGTTGGCCGGTAAGAGTCGGAAGTCAGGAGTTAAGGGTAAATCAGGAGAATATGATGAAAAAGAAATTATATGCAGTCATGTTATTTTTTTTACTGTTTCTTTCACCGCCTAATCTTTTCGCCCAGGAAAAGCAGCAGGCAATGCCGCCTGCGATAGTTGTTGTTTCAGAGCTCGGCGCAGGCTTGATTTCTCCTGAGAACGAGTTTATCGGCACGGTTTATTACCGGGAGGTCTCGGAAGTCGCCTCGGAGGTCAGCGGGCTCGCGGAGAAGGCCGGTTTCGAAGAAGGACAGCGAGTGAAAAAAGGTGATGTGCTCGTTGTGATAAGCAGTGACCTTCTGGAAAAGACCATCCAGGCCACAAGGGCAAACCATGAGCAGGTTTTGTCGGACCTTCAAAAGGAGAGAAAGAACCTGGAGCGTGCGGAGACCCTTTTCAGGGAGCAACTATTGTCAGAGCAGGCATATGATGAACGGAGATTTACGGTGAGCGGACTTGAAAAGAAGGCCGCATCCTTAAAGGCGGAGGTGGAGCGTCTTGAAGTTGAACTCAGCAAAAAAGCCGTCAGGTCCCCTTTTGACGGGATCGTTATTAAAAAGCATATTGAAACCGGTGAATGGCTTTCACCCGGAACAGCGGTGGCGGCTGTCGGGAAAGACGATTTTGCAGACGTTATCGCAGAAGTGCCGGAATCCGTTATTGCTTATGTAAGGAAGGGCATGGATGCAAAGGTGAAAACCGGCGGCAGTGAAATGACGGGGAAAGTTTTTTCCATCGTCCCCAAAGGGGATGTATCATCAAGGACCATCCCGGTCAAGGTGAGAATAAGGAATACGGCAGGTCTTGTAGAAGGTATGGAGGCGCGCCTGATTCTGCCTGCGGGCCGGAAAGAAAAGGCATTAATAGCGCCGAGAGACGCAGTTATCACGGTATTCGGCAATACGGTTGTGTTTGTTGTTGAAGATTCAAAGGCGAAGATGATGCCGGTGAAGGTTGTCGGTTATAAAGGGATGAGCGCAGGTATTCTTGGAGACGGACTCAACGAAGGGATGAAGGTTGTTGTCAAAGGGAATGAGAGGATCAGGGACGGACAGGCGGTGGTAATTCAAGGAAGTAGGGAGTAGGGGTATTTTTTTTAATGGACATCGTTCAATTATCAATTAAAAAACCTGTTACGGTAATAGTCGCCGTTATCCTGCTGGTCCTTTTCGGGCTGATAGGGCTCTATAAGATGCCTTATCAATTGACCCCTGACGTGACCGAGCCGGAGATCGAAGTCAGGACAGTCTGGACCGGCGCCACTCCGTATGAGATCGAACGGGACGTAATCGAAGAGCAGGAAAAGGTCCTCAAAGGCATCCCCGGTCTTATAGAGATGGAGAGCTCTTCATTAAACGGATTGGGCACTGTCACGCTGAGATTCAGGGTAGGCACGGAAGTAGACGACGCGCTGCTCAGGGTATCGAACAAACTCAATGAAGTGCGTTCTTACCCGGAAAATGTAGACAAGCCCGTCATCAATGCCACCGGCGCCGCCACCTCTCCGGTAATATGGATGATATTGAGGACAGCGGAAGGCAATCCGAACCATGTTTATACTTACAGGACGCTCTTTGAAAATGAGATCAGACAGTACCTCGAAAGGGTCGAAGGGGTAGCGGACCTCTTTATCGGCGGAGGCACGGAAACGGAGATGCATATAGTCGTGTCTCATGAAAAATTAGCGTCATACGGTCTTACCGTAAATGATGTTGTCAGGGTACTGCGGAGCGAGAACGTGAATGTCTCCGCGGGCGTCATGGGAGTCGGAAGGAGGGATTACAGGATACGGACGGTCGCCGAGTTCAGGTCGCCGGAGGACATAAGAAATATTGTAGTCAGATCAACAGGCCAGAGGCGCGTAATGCTTTCCGATATAGCGGAGGTGCAGTTCGGATATGAAAAGCGCACGGTCGCTATGATACACAACGGCAAGGACGGAATGGCTGTCGGCGTCAAGCCGGAAGCCGGAACAAATATCCTCGACCTGACCAACAGGGTTGAAGAGACCGTCAACCGGCTCAATGAAAGCACATTAAAACCGGAAGGCATATATCTTGACTGGGTGTACGACCAGAGACCGTATATCAACAGCGCAATCGATCTCGTGAAAAAAGACATCCTCATCGGAGGGTTATTGGCGGTAGTCGTGCTCCTGGTCTTCCTCAGAAATTTTTCATCGACTATCATCACTGCGTCGGCTATACCGATAAGCATTATCGGGACCTTCATTTTCATGCAGGCGCTTGGAAGGAATTTGAATGTCGTGAGCCTTGCCGGGCTTTCTTTCGCGATAGGCATTTTCGTGGACAATGCCATAGTCGTGCTTGAAAACATTGACCGCCACAGGAAGATGGGAAAATCGCCTTATGACGCCTCGTATCACGGCGCAAAAGAAGTATGGGGCGCGATCGTGGCGTCTACGCTTACAAACGTTGCGGTCTTTCTGCCGATTGTATTTATAAAAGAGGAGGCAGGCCAGTTATTCAGGGACATCGCAATTGCAATGACCTTTGCAACAATGATCAGCCTCTTTGTGTCCATATCGGTCATCCCGATGCTGTCGGAGAAATTCTTCAGGTTATCAGGAGACAGAACAGCAGAGAGGTTCGTTTTTCTGGGTCGAATCGGCGACCGGCTTGTGGAGGCGATGATGAGGTCCGTGAACCTGGCGATGAAGAACACGGTCACGCGCCTGACAACGGTCCTGTCTCTCACATTTTTATCAGTTGTTGTTACCATGCTCCTGATGCCCAAGATGGAATACCTCCCGCAGGGCAACAGGAACCTTGTCATAAACCTCCTTGTGCCCCCGCCCGGACTGTCATATGAGGAAAAGATGGACGTGGGGAAACAGTTTTTCCGGTCCGTTGAGCCTCATTTCAGGAAAGACCACGACGGATACCCCGGGATAGAAAATTTATTTTATGTGGGATCGGAGCAGATAATGCTTTCCGGCGCGATCGGCATGCATGAGCAGAGGGCCGGCGAGCTGGTGCCGCTTTTCATGCAGAAGATCAATTCCATCCCCGGCATGTTCGGCGTAAGCAGCCAGGCGGGGATATTTCAGACAAGACTTGGAAGGGCCAGGACTATCGAAGTTGACATAAGCGGCAATGACATGGACCAGCTTATCAGGGTGGCGGGCACGATGTTCGGGACAATCAAAAATGAAATCCACGACGCGCAGATAAGACCGGTCCCTTCGCTTGAGCTTCTGTTCCCCGAGGCAAAGCTTTTGCCTGAGCGTGACAGGCTCAGGGCTTCAGGCCTGAGCGCGGAGGACCTTGGCGTTGCGGTCGATGTGCTTATGGACGGCCGGAAGATAGGGGATTTCAAACAGGAAGGCCGGAAGAAAATTGACCTGATAGTGAAAGCGAAGGAAGAAGAAATAAAAACCCCCGAAGAACTGTATAACGCTATGATCTCAACCCCCGGGGGAAAGGTTGTCCCCGTGTCTTCGGTTTCAACGCTTGAAAGGACCACGGGAATAACCGAAATAAGACACCTTGAAAGGAACCGGACCATGACCCTCCAGGTCACCCCTCCATTCACAATGGCGATTGAAGAAGCGATGGAGCTCATTGACAACAAAATCATCCCGATGGTAAAAAATCAGGGTATGCTTCAGGGCGTCAATGTCAGACAAAGCGGCGTGGCCGACAAACTTACGGAAACGAGGAAGGCGCTCCAGTGGAACCTCATCCTTGCGGCCGTCATCACCTACCTGCTCATGGCGGCGCTGTACGAAAATTTTATCTATCCCTTCATAATTATGCTGACCGTGCCTCTTGCGGGAGCCGGCGGGTTTATCGGCCTTAAGCTTGTCAATATTTTTATCGGGACGCAGCCTCTCGATATCCTCACTATGCTTGGATTCGTGATATTGATCGGGGTCGTTGTCAACAACGCGATACTTATCGTCCATCAAACGCTTCACAATATCCGTGAATACGGGATGGAGCACAGGGAAGCGGTGTTAGATGCGACGAGGTCCAGACTGAGACCGATTTACATGGCCGCGTTCACAAGCATTTTCGCCATGCTCCCCCTCATAGTTGCACCCGGCCCCGGCTCGGAGCTTTACAGGGGGCTTGGGAGCGTCATAGTCGGCGGGCTTGCCCTTTCAACGATCTTTACTGTTTTCGTTATCCCGGCCATGCTCATGTTTGTGATCAAAATGGAAAAGGGTGCTGGAGTCAAGGGTCAAGGGTCAAGGGTCAAGGGTAAAGAGTAAAGAGTAAAGAGTAAAGAGTAAAGAGTAAAGAGTAAAGAGTAAAGAGTGTTCCCCTTAGTAAAGGGGGATTTTTTTAATAAAATGTCTGTTCAGTTTTGAGACTCTTAATAAAAATTAAAGGAAAAAATTATGTCATGAAAATGAAGAAAACCCTCTCGGTGGCACTCAATATTATTTCATCTTCATATGCTGTAATTTCGTTTTTCCTGATCGCGGCGATATTCCTCCACGCCTGTTCAAAAGGGGAATCAAAGCCCGCGTCAAAGAACACGACGTTTCCGGTAACGGTGAGCGCCGTCATCAACAAGGACGTGCCGGTGCAGGTCCGCGCCATCGGGAATGTGGAAGCGTATTCAACTGTTGCGATAACGGCGCGCGTGGCCGGCGAGCTTGTGAACGTAAATTTCAGGGAAGGGCAGGATGTTAATAAAGGAGACTTGCTTTTCACAATAGACCCCCGGCCTTATGAGACCGCCCTCGCCGCGGCAAAGGCCCTTCTTGCAAAGGACATGGTCCTTGCAAAAAAAGCCGAAGATGATTTAAAGCGGTATACAGGGCTTTTCCGGGAGCAGCTTGTCAGCAGGGACGACTATGAGCTGGTCCAGACAAATGCCGAAGCGCTGAAGGCAACCATAGAGGCAGACCGGGCCGCTGTTGAAAACGCCGGGCTGCAGCTTGGTTATTGCTCCGTCCATGCGCCTGTATCCGGACGTACCGGCAGTCTTCTCGTAAACAGGGGTAATCTTATCAGGGCCAATGACGATTCTCCGATGGTGGTCATCAACCAGGTCCAGCCTGTTTATGTAAACTTCTCCGTCCCCGAACAAAACCTCCCGGAGATAAAACAGTATGTGGCGTCAGGCAGGCCCGTAATTGAGGCATTTATTTCAGGCAGTGACAGCGCGATAGCTGAAGGAGCTCTCACGTTTGTCGACAACGCTGTGGACACCTCGACCGGTATGATAAAACTCAAGGCGACTTTTACCAATAAAGATAAAAAGCTCTGGCCCGGACAGTTCGTGAACATTGTTATGACGCTGACCACACAGCATGATGCAATCGTAACTCCGTCGCAGGCAGTACTGAGCGGACAGCAGGGACAGTATGTTTTTGTGGTCAAAGATGATATGAGTGTTGAATCGCGCCCTGTTGGGACCGACAGGACCCTGAACGGTGAAACAGTCATTACACATGGGCTTCAGCCCGGAGAGAAGGTTGTTACCGACGGGCAGATCCGTCTGGCCCCCGGTGTAAAGGTTGAGATTAAAGAAAAGAGGGGGAAGGATCAGTAGCCAGTAGTTAGTAGTTATTCCACTTTGCAATCAAGATGACACCTTTGTCATTCCGGCTTGTCCGGAATCTTTCTTTATTTTCAGAAGGATTCCCGACGCGCTTTGCTTGCGGGAATGACAACTTAAACACTTAATGGAATTAGTAGTCAGGGGCAGGGGAGCAAAACAGATGCAAATATTATTAGTAAGTTTTTGAATATGAATTTTTTTATCTCTGTGTACTCTGTGGCTGATTGCCGTTTTTAAATTAATGAATATAGCTGAAATTTTCATACGCAGGCCGGTCATGACGACGCTTGTCATGGCGGCGATCATAATCTTCGGGATAGCGGGTTACAGGCTCTTGCCTGTGAACAGCCTGCCCAATGTTGATTTCCCGACGATCCAGGTCAGCGCCAATCTTCCCGGAGCAAGCCCTGAGACAATGGCTTCGGCTGTGGCTACCCCGCTTGAAAGGCAGTTTTCCACAATTGCCGGGATTGATTCCATGACCTCGACAAACGAACAGGGAAGTACCCGGATCACCCTTCAGTTCACATTGAACAGAGACATTGACGCGGCGGCGCAGGACGTTCAGTCCATGATCGCAAAGGCGGCACGTCAGCTTCCGCAGGACATGACGAGTCCTCCTTCATATCAGAAGGTCAACCCCGCGGACCAGCCGGTCCTCTACCTTGCGTTAAGCTCCCCGACGCTGCCGCTTTCAACTGTCAACGAATACGCTGATACGCTCATTGCTCAGAGGATTTCCATGCTGAGCGGCGTGGCGCAGGTCCAGGTATTCGGAGCCCAGAAGTACGCTGTGCGCGCGCAGCTCGATCCGCGTGCTTTGGCATCACGCGGGATAGGTATTGACGAGGTGGTCCATGCAGTTGACAGCGGGAACGTCAATTTGCCGACCGGGACCCTGTCCGGTACGAACACGGTATTTACGGTCCAGGCAAGCGGACAGTTATATGACGCGGCTTCTTACCGCCCTTTGATCGTGGCCTACCGCAATGGTTCCCCTGTCCGCCTTGAGGAATTGGGGAATGTAATCGACAGTGTTGAAAACAACAAAGTAGCGAGCTGGTACAATAATACCCGCGCAATAGTCCTTGCCGTTCAGCGGCAGCCCGGAACAAATACCGTGGAGGTGGTGGATTCGATTAAAGATCTTCTCCCCTCGTTCAGGGCCCGGATGCCTGCGTCTGTGGACCTGAATGTCCTCATCGACCGTTCGGTTTCCATACGCGAATCCGTGAACGATGTAAAGTCCACGCTGTTTCTCGCGATCGGTCTTGTGGTGCTGGTCATATTCCTTTTCCTCCGGAACCTCTCCGCTACAATTATTCCGAGCCTCGCTTTGCCTGTGTCCCTCATCGGCACGTTTGCAGTCATGTATCTCCTTGAATACAGCCTGGATAACCTTTCCCTCATGGCGCTGATCCTCGCGGTCGGGTTTGTAGTTGACGATGCCATTGTCATGCTTGAAAACATTGTCCGGCACATGGAAAAAGGGGAAGGGGTTTTTGAGGCCGCCATAAAAGGGTCAAAGGAGATCGGGTTCACAATCCTTTCCATGACGTTGTCCCTTGTCGCCGTCTTTATCCCGGTGTTGTTTATGGGCGGGATACTCGGTCGCCTGCTCCATGAATTTGCCGTGACGATCGGTACGGCGATCCTTGTTTCCGGTTTTGTATCATTGAGCCTCACGCCCATGCTGTGCAGCAGGTTTTTGAGACCGCCCGGGACCAAAAGACATGGAAGGATATACGCAGCGTCGGAGAGGTTCTTTCAGGGGATGCTCAATGGCTATGACACGAGTTTGAAATTTGTACTCAGGCATAAGCTGTCTACGATGATGATAAGCGGCATAATGCTTGTTGCCACGATATACATGTTCTATATAATGCCCACGGGATTTCTTCCAAGTGAAGATACAGGCCAGATATTCGTCTTCACGGAGGCACAGCAGGGTATTTCATTCGACTCCATGGCGGACCATCAGAAGGCATTGGCGGATATTGTGATCAAAGACCCGAATGTTGACGCCTTTATGTCGTCTGTCGGCGGGGGCAGCTCAAGCAGCACAAGCAACGCAGGCCGTATGAATATACGGTTGAAACCGCGCTCCGAGCGCGATTTGAGCGCGGATGAAGTCATACAGGAGCTGAAGAAAAAGGTTGCCGGGGTCACCGGCATACAGATGTTCCTGCAGAACCCCCCGCCTGTCCGGATAGGCGGACGGCTGACAAAGAGCCAGTATCAATATACCTTGCAGGGGACCGACACTGAAGAGCTTTACGAGTACTCTTCCATATTTGAAGCAAAGCTGAGAGATATTCCGGAGCTTCAGGATGTCACCAGCGACCTGCAGATCAAAAACCCCCAGGCGAAAGTGGAAATCGACAGGGACAGGGCCTCGGCGCTCGGAGTGACGGTCAGGCAGATCGAGGAGGCCCTCGAGACGGCATATGCCTCGAAGCAGGTATCGACCATTTACGCGCCTGACAATCAGTACAGGGTGATCATGGAGGTCGGGCCCCGGTATCAGTCCGACCTCTCTGCGCTGTCCATGTTATATGTAAGGTCTTCATCAGGGAAGCTGGTCCCGCTCGGCGCCGTCAGCCGTTTCACGCAGACCGTCGGCCCGATGTCCGTGAACCATCTCGGTCAATTGCCTTCCGTTACCATATCATTCAATCTGAAACCGGGGATATCGCTGAGTGATGGAATTGCAATCGTCGACAAGCTTTCACGCGACACATTGCCGCAATCCATCGGCACCAGTTTCCAGGGAACGGCACAGGCCTTTCAGTCGTCCATGAGCGGTCTGTGGCTATTGTTGATAATGTCGATACTTATTATCTATATCGTGTTAGGCATACTGTACGAGAGCTTTATCCATCCGCTGACCATTCTTTCGGGTCTTCCTTCCGCGGGGTTCGGCGCCCTGCTGACGCTGATGCTGTTTAAAATGGAGCTGGACGTCTATGCCTTTGTCGGGATCATCATGCTTGTAGGTCTTGTAAAAAAGAACGGAATAATGATGATAGACTTTGCCCTTGCGGCGCAGAGGAACGAAGGGAAGAAACCGGTGGACGCCATATATGAGGGATGCATAATCAGGTTCCGCCCGATCATGATGACGACCATGGCTGCGCTTATGGGAACGCTGCCGATAGCGCTTGGTTTCGGCGCAGGCGCGGAAGCACGCCGCCCGCTTGGACTTGCGGTTGTGGGCGGGCTCCTTGTTTCCCAGGCGCTGACGCTTTATATAACGCCGGTGTTTTATGTTTACATGGAAAAATTTCAGGGGAAAATGCGCAGGATGTTTGCAGGGACGGCATGAGGGATTGATATGAAAAAAGTTGTCCCGATCATTTTATTAGCGCTCATCTCTTTCAATGCCGGAGCTGAAGAGATCATAAAAAAAGACGAGCTCCTTACCCTTGAAAGGTGCGTTGAGATAGCGCTGGTAAAACAGCCTGATATCATTGCCGCCGCTAATACGGTAAAAATAAACGAGAGCAGGGTAGGGCAGGCAGCCGCAAATTATTATCCGCAGATAGACCTGACCTCGGGATACAGCAGGACATCTCCGGCAGCCGGCAGCTCTCATAACCAGTACTCAAACAGCCTTGCGTTAAAACAAAACATCTTCGATTTCGGCAAGACGTCCACGCAGGTGCGGATACAGAATTTAAATCTCGGTTCTTCACGCTCGGACCTGGAGAATGTATCGGAGCAGATAATCCTTAACGTCAAGCAGGCTTACTACGGGGTGCTGCAGGCGAAAAGGAACAGGGTCGTAGCCGAAGAAACCGTGAAACAGTTCGAAATGCATCTTGAGCAGGCAAAGGGTTTTTACGAGGTCGGCACAAAACCCAAGTTTGACGTGACAAAGGCGGAGGTTGATCTGAGCAATGCAAAACTTGACCTTATAAAGGCGGAGAACGCGCTCAGGATTGCCGTTACAACGCTGAACAATTCAATGGGTGTTCCTGATGCGCCTGAATACGATGTTGAGGACAATCTTTCTTTTCAGACATATGTAATAACTTTTGAAGACGCAATCGGAAGGGCCTATAAAAACAGGCCGGACCTTTCATCTTTGATATTGCGAAGGCAGGCTGCTGAGGCTTCAATCACCCTTGCCAGGACAGGATACTATCCCGTATTGACCGGCAACGCGGCTTACAGCCGGTCAGGAGAAAAATTCCCGCTTGAGGAAGGATGGAATGCAGGTGCGACATTGTCTTTCCCCCTGTTCAGCGGATACCTGACCAGAAATCAGGTGGAAGAATCGAAGGCGAACCTGAATGTCCTCAAGGCTAATGAGGAAAAATTGAAGCAAATTGTCTTCCTCGAGGTGAGGCAGGCGTATCTGAATCTGAAAGAAGCCGGGGAGAGGGTCCCCGCGGCGGCGCTCGTTGTGAAGCTGGCAGAGGAAGGCCTTGAGCTGGCAGACGGCAGGTACGCTGCAGGCGTCGGCAATCCCATAGAAATTACCGATGCCCAGGTGGGATTGAGCAATGCAAAGACGTCATATATCCAGGCGCTTTATGATCATAAAGTCGCGCAGGCGGGCATTGAAAAGGCAATGGGAGAGAGAAGATGAAAAAAATATTGGCCGGGATTCTGATAGCGGCGGTCCTCGGCATCGCCGCATTCTTTTTTTTCAACAGTAAAAAGGACGACCTGAAGTACAGGACCGAAAAGGTTGCCAGAGGAGATATCATTGAGGCGGTCACCGCCTCGGGCACGGTGAACGCGGTGACTACCGTACTGGTGGGAACACAGGTGTCCGGTACGATCAGAAATATCCATGTAGATTTTAATTCCCCCGTTAAAAAGGGGCAGTTGATAGCGCTGATAGACCCCGCGACGTTCGAGGCGCAGGTGGCACAGGCAAAGGCGAATCTCATGTCCGCTAAAGCCAATCTTGAGAAAGCGGAAGCTGAGCTTGTCGATGCAAAGCGGACCATGGACCGGAACAGGGTGCTCTTCTCAAGAAATCTTATTGCCGGAAGCGACGTTGATACGTCCGAAACCAGACATGAAACTTCAAGAGCACAGGTAAGCGTGGCAAAGGCGCAGGTCGCGCAGACAGAGGCGGCATTGAGGATTGCAGAGACGAACCTCAGGTATACGAGAATACTTTCACCCGTTGACGGTATCGTTGTTTCAAGAAACGTGGATGTCGGGCAGACGGTTGCCGCGAGCTTCCAGACCCCCACGCTTTTTACCATCGCCGAGGACCTGACCAAGATGCAGATTGATACGAATGTGGATGAGGCCGACATCGGAAGGGTCCTGTCAGGACAGGATGTTGAATTCAGCGTTGATGCTCATCCCGATATCACTTTCAGGGGAACGGTTTCACAGATCAGGAACGCGCCCATAACCGTCCAGAATGTAGTTACCTATGATGTGGTGATCAAGGTGGACAATCCTGAATTTAAACTTAAACCCGGCATGACGACAAATGTATCGATTGTCTTATCAATTAAAAACGATGTCCTTAAAATACCGAATGCCGCATTGAGATTCAGCCCTGCCGACAAAGATAAAAACAGGACACGGCAAAAAGGTAAAGGGGTATGGATAATGGAGGGGAAAGAACTTAAACGAGAACCTGTAACTGTCGGCGTCAGTGACGGCAATTATACCGAGCTTGTCTCCGGCGGGATAAAAGAGGGACAGGAAGTGATAATAGAGTCCCTCTCAAAACCGAAAGAGGTCAGGCCTTCCGGTCCAAGGATGTTCTGATATGCCTCTTATTGAAACAAGAGATATAACGAAGGTCTACCGGTTTGGCGATATTGATGTGAATGCGTTAAGCGGCGTATCTTCCGCTATAGATAAAGGCGAATTTGTCGCCATCATGGGGCCTTCGGGCTCCGGCAAATCAACCTTCATGAATATCATCGGCTGTCTTGACAC
This sequence comes from Nitrospiraceae bacterium, assembly GCA_003599275.1. Lineage (GTDB taxonomy): Bacteria > Nitrospirota > Thermodesulfovibrionia > UBA6902 > UBA6902 > SURF-23. Next base: position 40,191 of record QZJG01000062.1, read on the forward strand.
GCCGACCGGCGGGGAATATTTGCTTGAAGGCGTCAGTGTCGGCAATCTCGGCAGAGATGAACGCGCAGGCATAAGGAACAAAAAGATCGGTTTTGTCTTCCAGGGATTCAACCTCCTTTCAAGGACGTCCGCCCTTGAAAACGTCGAGCTCCCGATGCTCTATGACGGGTTGCCCGCAAAAGACAGGAGGGAGAAGGCCAGGGCCGCGCTTAAAAGTGTGGGATTAGAAGGAAGGGAAGACCACCACCCCAACCAGCTTTCGGGAGGACAGCAGCAGAGGGTCGCCATAGCGAGGGCACTTGTGAACAACGCCCCGATCATCTTTGCGGACGAACCCACGGGCAACCTTGATACAAAGACGAGCGCGGAGATAATGGCTCTCTTTGCAAGGCTGAACGCCGAATCAAATATAACGGTAATATTTGTGACCCATGAGGCCGATATCGCAGCATACAGCAGGCGGGTGATAAGGTTCCTTGACGGCAGGATTGTCAGTGATGAAAAGAAAGGGATTAGGGACCAGGGATTAGGGGTTAGTAAAAACAACCAATCCCCAACCCCCGACACCCAACCCCCATTATGATCAATATACCTTCGACACTAAAAATATCACTCAGGGCCTTGCGTGTGAACAAGATGCGCTCGGCCCTTACAATGTTAGGCGTCATCATAGGCGTCGGCGCCGTTATCGCCATGTTGGCCGTCGGCACAGGCGCGAGCAGGCAGATAGAGCAGCAGATCTCGAGTATAGGCAGCAATCTTATCATGGTCCTTCCGGGGGCAACTACCTCAGGCGGCGTAAGAATGGGCGCAGGGACTTCAGCCAGGCTTACGACGGCAGACGCCGAAGCCATATTGAAGGAAAGCTCCGCTGTAGAGGACGTGGCCCCCGTGCTCAACGGCGCAGCACAGATTGTTTACGGTAATCTGAACTGGGCCACAAGTGTGGTTGGCACAACACCGGGAATGTTGAATGTGAGGGACTGGGCACTGTCCGCAGGAAGACCTTTTACTGAACAGGATGTGAAAAGTGCAACAAAGGTCTGTCTGTTAGGTCAGACCGTTGTGGACAACCTTTTTGGGGACACGGACCCGGTGGGGAAAATCGTCAGGATAAAAAAGATACCCTTCACGGTCATCGGCGTCCTTGAAAGCAAGGGACAGAGTCCTACCGGACAGGACCAGGACGATACTGTTTATGTGCCGGTTACGACAGCCCAGAAAAAGCTCTTCGGGACCTATGTCCCCAGAATGGTGAGGATCATAATGGTAAAGGCCAAAAGCACATCTGAACTGGCAACCGCGGAGAGGCAGATGACCGACCTTCTCAGGCAAAGGCATCGCATCGGTCCGAATGAGGAGAACGATTTCACCATCAGGAACCTCACGCAGATGATGCAGGCGACAGAGGAGTCCACAAAGGTAATGGCAATATTGCTCGGCGCGATTGCATCCGTCTCCCTGCTTGTCGGGGGCATCGGGATAATGAACATCATGCTCGTGTCGGTCACTGAACGGACAAGAGAAATAGGCATAAGAATGGCGATAGGCGCAAAGACATGGGACATAAGGCTCCAGTTCATCATGGAGGCGCTCACTCTTTCCTTCACAGGCGGGGTCATCGGCATAATAGCGGGGATATCAACCTCCCGGATATTGTCCGCATTGGCCGGATGGACAACCATAATATCGCCTTATTCAATCGTGCTTGCTTTCGGTTTTTCCGGACTGGTCGGGATATTCTTCGGATTTTATCCTGCTTACAAGGCGTCGCTTCTTAATCCCATAGAGGCATTGAGATACGAATGAATATCTGTGATATTGTATAATTTTTATTACTCAAATAATTCATCAACAACCCCGTTCATATGGAAAACATTTATAAAGAATATGTAATCTCCCATTACAACAGGACCCTGCAGTTATTCGGTGACAGGCCCGATGCCGTGGGATGGTCATCAGAGGGGCAGCTTGCCCGTTTCGGAGACCTGATTAAGACAGGTCATGATATACGGGGGAAAAAAGTCCTTGACTACGGTTGCGGGAAAGGGGATTTTTACCGGTTCCTGAAGAGCAGGGACATTGCCGTGTCATACACGGGGTTTGATATAAATGAAAAGCTGATCAACCTGGCAAAAAGCAAATACCCGGAGTGCAGATTCGAGGTGTTTGATATAGAAGAAGACACCCTGACAGAGGACTTTGATTTTATTTTTCTTTGCGGCGTATTCAATCTCAGGATGGCGGGCCTTGATGAAACTGTCAGGGGGGTATTAAAAAAGCTGTTCAAACACTGCAGATTAACGCTCTGCTTTAACGGCCTTTCAGCTCATACTCCCCGGAAGGCATTTGATCTTCATTATATATATCCCGAGGACATGGTCGAATTCGCCCGGCAGGACCTCTCGCCCCATGTGGCGCTCGGACAGGGGAGCATTCCGCATGACATTATTTTATTTATCCATAAAAACATATGAAAAAAGCGGGGCCTGGCAAAATACTTTCAGCTTACCGGCGTTGCAGGATGCCGTGAGCTGTCACAGAAAGCTCCGCTCTTCAGCTCTTTTGCTTTTGCTCTTTTGAACTTCTGCACTATGGCGCTATGGCTCTATTTTTTCATTGCCTTAAGTTAATAAGAAAATGTATAATTTTTCAAAAGAATTTTATGGCGGAGGGGATTATTGTCCGCTTATTCTCCCAGCATTTTAGATATTAAAGGCGGAGTGAAAGAGGCGATGAAATGAAAAAAACATCTGCGGATGAAATAATATCCTTTTTAAAACTAAACAGAGAATTGCTTAATAAAAGCTTCGGCGTTATCCGTATTGGAATCTTCGGGAGTTTTGCAAGGCTAACAAACAACCGAAAGCGCCATTGACATAGTTGTCGAGATGGACCGCAACAGAAAAAGCATTCATACTTTCTTGAAGTTGAAGAGGTTTTTAGAGAAGGAGATGGAAAGGGAAATAGACCTGGGGTTCGAGCATTCTCTGAAACCGGCAATAAAAGAAAAAAGTTATGAAACAAATTATTTATGCCTGAAAGGGATATTCAGCTATATCTTGCGGACATTTTAGACTCATGTAATGCGGGCACGGAGTATGTTGCCGGTATTACTTTTGAGGACTTCTGTAAGGAGAGGAAAACATATTCAGCCGTCATCAGGGAATTTGAGATTATCGGCGAGGCCGTCGGGAAGCTTCCTGACGAGTTGAAACAAAGACGCTCCGATGTGGAATGGCAGGAGGAATAGTCAATGACTTCTGAGGAGTTATTGACTATAATTAAACGACTTGTTCTTGCTGGTCGGTACCGTGTAAGAATTCACGCAGTCCGGCACATGATAGAAGAAGGATTTTCAGAGCAGGACATGATTAAGGCGCTTCTTGAAAATAGCAGGGTTATTGAAGCATATGAAGAAGAGAAACGCTGCTTGATACTCGGACATTTTCTATGGAATAAAGGGAGAAAATCACCGCTTCACGTTGTTTGTGATTATTCTAACAAAAATATTATTGATCTTGTTACGGCATATGTCCCCCAGATGCCTTGGTGGATATCGCCGGCTAAGAGAGGGAAAAAGAAATGAAAAAAGCAGATATCGAAACAGCCCCGTGCTCCGAATGCGGCGGCAGGCTTGAAAAGAAGTATATCTCTCAGGAATTCGAGAGAGAAGGATTTAAGGTGAAATTGTCAGGGATTGCAGCCCTGGTATGTTCGAAATGCAGGGAAATATATTTTCAACCGGGAGGGGCTGACAAGGTAGCTGAGGCGGCAAACTCTCTCTTCAGACTTGCACAGGCAGAAAAGCAGCATAAACACGGCCTGACTGCTCAAATATGCAGGGCGTAATGTTTACTCGTTATGTGGCAAAGATTCTTCTCTGGAGCAGAAGGAAGCAGTGGAAGGATAAGATATTAGAACCGGCGTCAGGTTAGGAAGGATATGCCTAAAAAGATAAAAAAAACAAAATCAAAGAAGAAAGAGACTGCTGACATTATTCCCTTGCCACGGCGTGAGATTATGGAGGGCGAGATGGCACGTATCTTTGGAGGCGGCAAAGTCCGTGCAGTTGATGAGGCACAAGACATAATGTATGACGCATGGGAGGCTGCAACAAGCGAACGCGCCATTGCTCTTGCCAGAAAAGCCCTTGAGATATCGCCGGATTGTGCTGATGCATATGTGCTTCTTGCACAGCAGGCGGCAACATCACTCGCTGAGGAGATAGACCTCTACAGACAAGGAGTAGAGGCCGGCGCGCGGGCTATCGGCAAGGAGGCATTTACAGAGGACGCAGGACATTTTTGGGGGCTCCTCAATACACGCCCTTATATGCGCGCCCGTGCCGGTCTGGCAGAGTGCCTGTGGGAGGCCGGAGAGCGCGAAGAGGCTGTTGAGCACTATCAGGAAATGCTCCGCCTGAACCCAAGTGATAATCAAGGTATCCGTTACTTTCTTATGCCCCGACTGATAGAACTCGGTCTTGATGAGAAAGCCACGGGACTTTTTGCTCAATACAGTGATGACGGCTCGGCTTTCTGGATGTACTCGATTGCGCTCCTGGATTTCCGAAAGCATGGGGATTCACCGGCAGCGGCCAAGTCATTAAAAGCGGCCCTGAAGGCAAACAGGCATGTGCCCAATTATCTTCTTGGTCGTCGGAAAATGCCGCGCAGTCTTCCGCCTCATTACAGTTTTGGAAGTGAGGATGAGGCGGTCATTTACACGGATGACAACGAGGCGGCATGGAAGGCGACGCCGGGAGCGGTAGAATGGCTGTGCATGAGGGGAGATTTTAAAGGCGACGTGAATAACTTATAATTCTTGCTTTACATTGTTGTCCGCACTTGGGTTAAATAGATGATATAGGGAATCTTATGGGGGAGAAGGAATTTACAAAAACACTAATACCGGGTGGTAATGATAGGTTAAGGATAAAAATTAATGTCGAGAAGGGCAAGGTTAAAGATATTGTTGTTCAATATGAATCGAAAATTAAGGATAAATGGTATTCGGTTGTAAGATATGACTGTTCGCATGGATTTTTCCATCGCGATATTTTAAATCCAAAAGGAGAAAAGATTAAACAGCCGATCCCGATACAGAATTTGAAAGACGCCTTGACATATGAGGAGCAGGACATAAAAGACAGATGGGAATGGTATAAGGATAAATTTGAAAAGGGGATGAAGTAATGACCAGAAAAGAGTATGCAGAAAGAAATATAGGCATGACGTTTGACTTTATCAGACAGGCAATTGATAATCCGAAAATTTTAGATACAATCCCTGACCATGCAGAACTTGACTTCATAGATAAGGATATGCCCTTTAAAGAAAAAGAAGCAATGAAAGGGAAAAAAGTCGCACGGTATAAAGTTGGGCATGTATTTGCGCCTGTCAGAGGATAACGCGTTATTTGCTGTCGGACGTGGCGAAGATTCTTCTCTGGAGCAGAAGGAAGCAGTGGAAGGTTAAGATTTTAGAAGAGAATGCCGCGAAGTCTTCCACTGTATTATCAAAAGGGAGGCATGGAACATGAAGGCAGCAGCCAGTGATAAAACATTACTCGCCGATGCAGTCGCTGAATTAATAGAGGCGCTTCATCAAAAATATCCCGGCATAAAGACAAAGCCGACCCCCCATGTTGAAGATGAGGACTTTACGATAGAAGTTGAAGTCCCACCCCAGCTTTCGCTTGAGGCAGTCGAATCTGAATGTCATAAAGAATGTATCAGGCTTGA
>QZJG01000040.1 GCA_003599275.1 Nitrospiraceae bacterium
AAGGTTTCATCCGGGTTGAGATTGTTGGCATAGGAATCAATATTTATTGAGCCCGGTAAATGGCCCACCCTTTTGTTCCCCAGAGGATTTTTCCCTGTGTACTCGTCAGACGTGCGGGTGTCAAGCAGTATTGCTTTCGGGTTGTTCATATTTTTCAAAACATAATCGGCATCAGCGAAGATCGATGCATCCGGCGATGCCGCCTTATAGGCAGCCGGCGTTATCTTTGCGGGCTCCGATGTGGTCTCACGTTTTTCATCCGCCCATCTTTTCATCCCGCCATTGAGAATGCTCACGTTGTTGTGGCCGTGATAATCCATCAGCCAGAACGCGCCAGCAACAAAGGGCGCTCCGAAAGAATGTCCACCAAAGCCGGTATAAAGGACGACATGACTCTTATTGCTGATGCCGAGCCTGCCCATGAGCGCCTCGAAAGCTGCTTTATCAGGGGCGTTGCCGCTTCCGATAGCTCCCATCAAAGAAGGTATGTCAAGATAAGCGGAACCGGGGATGTGTTTGCTGTCAAAACCTGCCTTGTCATTTTGGTTCGTTGTGGCAACATATACTATCCGTATGTCAGGATTTTTCAAATTGTCCGCAAGCCATTTTGTGTCAACTGACGGATTAGAGGGGCCTGCAAAAACGGGCTGGATGCCGACTAACAGGACGGCAAACAGGAACAGGGTAAAAATACCCGTTAAGAATTTATTACCTACCATACTGCTGTTGCGATACTTGAACATCTTGAGTCCTCCTTTTTTGGGTTTTTGATTATTGGCAAAGGTGATTGCCGTATATTTAATAATACAGAGACAACTATTGTCAACCTTCCTCCTCACGCCTGTTTATTAATTCTTCGCAATGTTTGCTATAATCAACAATACCAGGCAATTATGAAATTTATTTGAAGGAGACAGGCATGAATATTTTCAGGATGTGGATGGTTTTTGTTTTTGTACTTTGCGTTGCATCTTTCGCTCATTCGGAAGGGCCGATACATAAAAAATTTACACAGGAGGAGATTAAAAAGATGGCTGAGACAAGGGCGGTAATAGAAACAAAATTCGGGAATATCGAGCTTAAATTTTTCCCCGATGTCGCGCCGAACCATGTAAATAATTTTATTGAACTTGCCAAAAAAGGATTTTACGACGGCACAACCTTTCACCGCGTTATTCCCGGTTTCATGATCCAGGGCGGAGACCCCAACTCAAAAGATACCGACAGATCAAAACACGGCATGGGAAGTCCGGGATATAACGTCAAGGCGGAATTCAACGAGAAACCCCACAAAAAGGGAACGCTTTCCATGGCAAGGTCAGGACATCCTGACAGCGCAGGCTCCCAGTTCTTCATATGCGTGGCCGATTCACCGTTTCTTGACAGGCAATATACTGTTTTCGGCGAGGTTGTGTCGGGGATGGAGGCCGCCGATAAAATAGTAAATCAGCCGAGAGACAAGCGTGATAATCCCATTGACAGGGTGGAAATCAAGGTTAAGATTGTGGAGAAATAGGCGAGACTATTTTCTGCTGCCGATCTTCAATATCTCCGGTTTCTTCAGTATAAGCAGCAATGAAGTAAAAAGGCACAGGCCCGCGCCGGTTTGGAGCGCGTGTTGTGTGCCTGTATAATGCGCAAGGCTCCCGATGAAGAAGGTCCCTATCGTGGACATTCCGAGGAACACCATTGTGAAAGAGCTCATTACCCTGCCTCTAAGCTCATCCGGCACCATAAGCTGAAGCAGGCTGTTTGCGGTGGCTATCTGGTTGATCGCCCCAAGTCCGACAAAAAAGAGCATCGTGTAAGAAAGCCATGCGGTAGTTGAAACAGAAAAGATAAGGAGGGCAATCGAAAAGGTAATGCTCGATGCTGCAAGGATGATTCCCTTATTGGAGACATCCCCCCTTACCGCGAGGCTTACCGCTCCTGTAAAGGCCCCTGCCCCCGCAAAGCCCATGAGTATGCCAAGCCCGGTGGCCCCTGTTTTCAGAATGTCCCGCGCATAAACTGGCAGGAAAGTGACATATGGAAATCCGAAGAAGCTTATTATTCCCGAAGACAGGATGAGCGTATAGACGCCCGGATTGCTGAAGATGTATTTGAGGCCGTCTTTAAATTCCTGCCTGATCCCCGCCCGAGGGAAGGTCTTTATCTCATCCGGCTTAAAACGCATCTTCAGAAGTCCAAAGATCGCGGCAAGGAAACTTAATGTATTGATATAGAAACAGGCGGCCAGCCCTAAACCGCCGATAATTATTCCCGCGACGGTCGGGCCTATCATCCTTGCGCCGTGAAAGGCGGCGGAGTTGAGCGCGATGGCGTTCATCAGGTTTTCCTTTCCCACCATCTCTATAAAAAATGACTGCCTTGCCGGTATCTCGAAGGCATTTGTAGTTCCGATTAAAAAGGAGATGGCCAGCACGTGCCAGACAGTGACGGAGCCGGTCGATACCAGCACCGCGAGTATGAGCACAAGGAGCATGAGTATTACCTGCGCGGCCAGGATGATGTTGCGTTTGAAAAACCTGTCGGCAAGGACCCCCCCGGCAAGCGTGAAAAGCAGGATCGGCATTGACAATGCCGAGCTGACCAGGCCGAGGTAAAACGGCGAGTTTGTGAGCTTGAAGACCAGCCAGCCCTGCGCAGCCGAATGCATCCATGTGCCCGTGAGGGATATGATCTGCCCGAACCAGAAGAGCCTGAAATTCCTGTATGACAGGGCTGTCAATGATTTGAATTTCATCCAGATAATAATACCATACGTTTTCCTCTCTTTATCATTGTGATATAATCTTATCCGTGAAGCCATTCGGAATATTTACATTCATGCCCATTCTTCTCACTCTCTTAATTATTTCAGCCTGTCAGCAGGAACAGAAGTCTGAAAAATTAAACTCCGCTGATAAAAAAATCAGCGTCATCACGACTATCGCACCTCTTTACAGTTTTACAAAGAGTGTGACCGGAAACTATGCAGAGGTGGAAAACCTCCTGCCGTCAGGAGCGGAGCCGCATGAATATTCTTTAAGTCCGGAGGACGCGATCAGGATATCGAAGGCGCGGGTCGTTGTAATTAACGGCGTCGGCCTCGAAATGTGGCTGGACAAAATGCTGGCGGAAGGCAAGGGCACGGAGAAGCAGATTGTTGTTGATTCGAGCTCAGGGGTGGACCTTATTTCCAAAGATCCCCATATCTGGCTTTCTCCGAAAAATGCCGTCATTCAGGTCAATAACATCAGGGATGCGCTGATTAAGGCCGACCCCGCCAATGCTGAACACTATGCGGAAAATGCCGGGGCCTATATAAAACGTCTTGAGCTTCTTGACAGTGAAATAAGCGGAGTCACCGGGTCACTGAAGAGGAAGGAATTTGTCTCCCTTCATTCCGCATTTTTATATCTTGCGAGAGACTACGGGCTGAGAGAGGCTGCCGTGGTCCAGGAGACCCCTGAAAGTGAACCGTCTCCGCAGCACATGGCAGATGTAATCAACGTCATAAAGAAAAACAAAATCAGGGTGATATTCTCCGTGCCCGGTGTCCCTCACAAGATTGTTGAGACCCTTGCAAAGGATTTAAACCTGAAAGTGTATAACCTTGACACGCTGGAGACGGGGGACGTTAATCCCGACTGGTACGAAAAGAGGATGAGGGCCAACCTTGAAACACTCAGGACGGCTTTGAATCAATAATTCCATATGGATGCGCTGAGCGTTGAAAATCTGTGCGTAAAGGCCAACGGCCGTCACCTTCTCGAAAACATCACTTTTTCGGTTGAAGAGGGCCGCATAATCGCCATCATCGGTCCCAACGGCGCTGGAAAGACCACACTCATCAAGGCCATACTCGGTCTTATGCCTTACGAGTCGGGTTCCGTCACGGCGTTCGGTCATCCCGTTAAACACATCAATTCGCATAGCAGGGTCGGGTACGTGCCCCAAAGGCTTGAGTTTGACAGGACCTTTCCCCTCACGGTGTCGGAGCTGATCGGATTTACCGTGCCCCCGATATATTCATTTCCATTTTTTAAAAAGGAAGGCGAAAAAAAACATATCGTCGAATTATTAGAAACCGTCGGTGCGGGGGATTTAGCGGAAAGGGGCATCGGCAGCCTGTCCGGCGGGGAGCTTCAGAGGGTAATGATAGCCAAGGCGATAGTCAATGACCCAAGGATACTTTTTCTTGACGAGCCTGCATCGGGAGTGGACATAGAAGGACAGGAGAGGTTTTATGACTTGATTAAAAGGTTGAACAGGGAGAAAGGCCTGACCGTCGTCCTCATTTCTCACGACCTTAATGTCGTTTACCGTTTTGCAGATACTGTCCTGTGTCTGAACAGGAGACTGGTATGCAGCGGCAGGCCTGAAGAGGCGCTCACTGATGAAGTCATCAAAAGCGTCTACGGGGAGATGATGGGTGCGTACATACACAGTTGTCAGGACCATGATTGACCATAATACCGGCTTTGGACGCGGATTATGCCGTCATTCCCGTGCTTAAAGCACCTACTGTTGGCAATCTGTTGAGCGGGAATCCAGAATATAGAAGAATAGATTCCCGCTTAAGACCTGCGGGAATGACATACTCAAGGACCGGGTCCTGCATAACAAGAAATACTTCCTGAAGAAAATGAATATGATCACTGAATATTTATCATACCCTTTCATACAGAAGGCCTTTCTCGCCTCGCTGATGGTTGGCGTGCTCTGCCCTTTCGTGGGGAACTTCGTGGTGCTGCGCAGGATGTCTTTTTTCTCGGACGCGATATCGCACTCGGCCTTCGCGGGCATCGCAGCCGGGGCCGTGCTGGGGATAGACCTTTCACTGTCATCCATCATTGTCGCCATTTTCATATCCGCGCTGATCGCGTTCCTCTCGGAAAAGACGACCCTCTCACACGACACAGTCATAGGTATCGCGTTTTCAGGGGCCATAGCGACCGGGATGCTCATAATCGGAATGCTGAAAGGCTACAGGGCGGAAGTCTTCACTTATCTCTTCGGAGACATACTTGCCATAACGGGCAATGATTTATTGCTGCTTTTAATCATCAGCCTGCTGACCGTCATTACAATGCTGTTCTTTTCAAAGCCCTTTCTGCAGATTACCTTCAACAGAGACCTCGCCCGCGTAGAAGGTATCAACGTGAGGTTTTTTGAATACCTCCTCTTTTTCATTATAGCAATCGTCGTAACAGTCAGCCTGAAGATCATCGGGATAATCCTTGTTACGTCGCTCCTCATAGTCCCTGCCGCCGCGGCAAAAAATCTCGCATCAAGCATGAAACACCTCTTCGGCCTTTCCTGTATTTTCGGTCTCGTATCCGGAATTGCGGGCCTCATGGCCTCCGTTTATCTCAACACGGCTTCAGGGCCGACCATCGTGCTCGTGAGCATAGGGATATTCTTTTTGACCATGCTGAGACCCCGGCGCTGATAGATCCCTGCGATTGACGCTGCAATGCAAATGTGATAATTAATAATCAAGTACACTCGTCACGCCGCAATCTGACGGAGGAGTAAGTATGCAGTATGAAAACGGGGAGATTGAAATGAAATATGCCTTTCGGTTCGGCCGGATCGCGATAGACAAGGGGTTTGTAAATAACGAACAACTTCAGGAAGCCCTGACCGAGCAGGTCTCCAACAATCCTTTAGCAAGACTCAGGCCGCACAAACTCATAGGGGAGATCCTTTTCGAGAAAGGCTGGATGTCCCTGAAACAGATTGAGGTTGTCCTGGCGGAGATGTTCAAAGACAAAGCGGCCGAACGCTGACAACAAAGAGGGAGGGGTTATGATCTCAAAGATTCTCGTACCGACCGACGGGTCGGAAACATCGCAGAAGGCCATCGAATACGCGGTAGATTTTGCAAAGCAGACGGGTGCAGGCATTACATTCCTCAGCGTGATAGACCGGGGCGCTTTTATAGCCCGTTCCATCCCCGCAGATGCCACCCCCACCCACATAATTGAGCCTATTGAAGAATACCTGAGGCAGGCCGCCGAAGCGTATCTCAAAGAGGCTGTGGAAAAGTGCAGGGAGAAAGGGGTCAAATCGACAAAGCTGATCAGTATGGGCCATCCGGTTGAAGAGATTATAAACGAGGCGGAAAAAACGAACGTTGATTTAATCATCATCGGCTCGCACGGCAGAAGCGCTATTGCCTCGGCTGTTCTTGGAAGCGTCACTTTCGGGATCATACACAAGGAGACAAGATTTCCGGTCCTCGTGATAAGGCGATGAGGTCAACACGCAATGTGGCTCTGCGTTATTTGATCCTGTTTGATATCATTTTGAATTCCGGGGTCCCGGCCTTTTCGAGCAGTTGAAACAGCACCGTCTCCGTGCAGGTTATAACAGCCCCCGCATCCCTCATGAACTCCCTGCCGGTGAAGTAATCATCTTTCCTCCTTGAACAGACCGCATCGCTTACAATGTGTACCGTATATTTTTCTTTCAATAAACTCAGGCAGGTCTGAAGCACGCATACATGTGTTTCCATCCCCACAAGGATTATATGCGTCCTTTTCAGGGACTTCAGCTTTCTCAGGAAGCCTTCTTCTTTGCAGCAGTCGAAAGTCGCCTTTTCAAAGGGCTGATAAACGGGCAGCGCCTCTTTGATATCGTATATTGTGTGTCCCAGGCCTTTTGGGTATTGCTCGGTGATGACCATAGGGACATAAAAGAGTTTTGCCGTTTCAATAAGATGGAGGGTATTTAAAATTACCTTTTCCTTCTGGTCCATCACAGCGGCGAGTTTGTCCTGCATGTCTACAATTACAAGGATGGAGTTGTCTTTGTTCAGGATGAATTTGTCCAAACCTTACTTCTCTATCCTCACCGCGCAGGATTTGTATTCCGGAGTGCCTGTGATGGGGTCCCTGAAGCCGGAAGTGAGAATATTAGAGAGCGCTTCCCTGTGATGGAATGTCAAAAAGACATTGCCTGCCTGTGAACGGTCAGTAACTTTGGCTTTTACTTTTATCTCACCCCGTCTTGACGAGACCTTCACGTATTCTCCGTGGTTGATATTTAATTGCTTTGCATCCGCGGGATTTATCTCGAGCAGTTCTTCCGGGACCACATCATTGATTCCGGCAGAGCGCTTGGTCATGGAGCCGTTATTGTAATGTTCGCGGACCCTTCCCGTTATAAGAACATACGGGTATTGCTCGTCCGGCACTTCGCCGGAGCCTGAGTGATCGAGCGCAATGAACTTTGCCAGACCACCGGGTCTTGAGAACAGGTCCGTATAGAGGGTCGTCGTGCCGGGATGGTCCTTTGTGGGGCAAGGCCACTGGATACCTCCATTATCGAGGCGATCATAACTGATGCCTCCATAAATCGGCACAAGGCTTGCGATTTCATCCATTATTTCTGACGGATGGTTGTAATTCATCGGATAACCCATGAGGGTTGAAAGCCTGCTGAGGACCTGCCACTCCGCCATTCCGGAAAGGGGCTCTATCGCCTTTCTCACGCGCTGCACCCTGCGTTCGCCGTTTGTGAACGTGCCGTCCTTTTCAGCAAAGCTTGCGCCGGGGAGAATCACGTGCGCAAATTTGGTTGTCTCAGTATGAAAGATGTCCTGCACCACAAGAAATTCCACCGCTTCCAGTGCGCCCCATACATGCTTAAGATCAGGGTCTGTCTGCGCCGGGTCTTCTCCTAATATGAATATCCCCTTGAAATTCCCCCTCCTGCATTCATCAAGCATCTCTACTGATTTGAGACCGGGTTTGGGGCTTATTTTCACTCCCCATGCCTTTTCAAACTTTTCGCGGCCCTTATCATCCGCAACCGACTGATATCCGGGAAGCGTGGCAGGCAATGGGCCCAGGTCTGATGCGCCCTGGACATTGTTCTGCCCTCTGAGCGCCATGATGCCCGTTGAAGGCCTGCCGAGTTGACCGCAGACAAGAGCGAGGTTGGCTATCGCCATTGCGTTTTCAGTACCGGTCCGGTGCTCGGTGACCCCGAGGCCGTAGACGATCATCGCCTTTTCCGCATGTGAATATAACCGGGCCGCTTCAATTATATTTTCCTTTGAAACCCCTGTAAGCTTCTCGACACGGTCCAGGTCATATTCTTTGACCTTTTCCCTGATCTCTTCAAAGCCCTCGGTCCTCTTTGCAATAAATTCTTTGTTCTCCCAGCCGTTTTGCAGTATCACATTTACAAGGCCGTTCATCATGGCGATATTACTGCCGGGCTTCAGGTTAAGCCAGACGTCGGCGCGCCTGGCCATCCAGGTCTTTCTCGGATCGCCGACAACAAGCTTTGCACCTTTGCGTAATGCCTTTTTAAGCCAGTGTGAGACTATAGGATGTCCCTCTGTCGGATTTGATCCAAAGAGGAAAAGGGTATCGATATCCGGCATCTGGGACAATGAATTTGTGGCAGCTCCCGCTCCCAGGCTTGTTGCCAGACCGGCAACGGTGGGAGCGTGTCAGACACGGGCGCAATTGTCTACATTATTTGAGCCGATTGCGCATCTCACCCATTTTGAAAGCAGATAGTTTTCTTCGTTGGTACACCGGGACGATGAAAAACCCCCGACTTTCTCACGCCCGTATTTTTTGATAAGCTCGTTAAACTTGTCCGCAACAAGCTCAAGGGCCTCATCCCAGCTCGCCTCGACGAACTTATCGCCCTTTCTGATAAGCGGGGTTTTTATCCTGTCGGGATGGTGTATGAAGTCGTAGCCGTATCTGCCCTTGATGCAGAGATTGCCCTGGTTCACAGGCGCTTCATAAGCGGAGGTCACTTTTACAACCTTGTTGTCTTTAACATTAAGATAAAAATTACAGCCCGTGCCGCAGTAAGAGCAGGTGGTTTTGACCTTCTTCATCTCGTATGAACGGCCTTTGCCCCTTCCCTTCCTGTCGGTAAGGGCGCCCGTGGGACAGGTGGATACGCATTGTCCGCAGAATTCGCAATTCTCCAGTGTGCGGGGCTTTCTGAACGCCGTGTCGGGCATTGAATTGAACCCCCGGCCGGTAAGCTCGATAGTGCCCGCCATTACCACTTCATTGCATATCCTCGTGCAGCGTCCGCAGAGGATGCACTTGTTGGGTTCATATGTTATAAACGGGTTGTCTTCCCTGATGGGGAGGTCCCATTTCTCACCTTCGTAACGGCTGCCGTCTACTCCGTATTCATAAGACAGATTCTGAAGAGCGCAATCGCCGGTCTTCTCACACCTCATGCAGTCATTGGGATGGTTAGAGAGCAGGAGCTCGATTACATGCGCCCGCATCTTTCTGATAGTGTCGCTTTCAGTGACGACCTCCATGTTCTCCGCCACTGGAGTGGTGCATGCGGTAAGGGGCCTGGCAACTCCCTTGACCTCGACAATGCACAGCCTGCAGCCGCCGTACGGCTCAAGCCTTTCATCATTGCAGAGGGTGGGGATATGCACGCCGGCTCTTTTTGCCGCCTTCAGTATCGTGTCCTCCCTGTTGCAGAGGGTCTCGGTCCCGTTTATCGTTATCTTTATTTTATTGTCTGACAAATCAACCTCCTGCTGAAAATTCCTTATTACGTAATCGCGCTAAACGGACATGCCTCATAACACGCGCCGCATTTGATGCATTTACCCTTGTCGATAGACGCGGGCTTTTTCTTCTCCCAGGTAATCGCACCGGAAGGACATGCCTTGAAGCACTTGCCGCACATCTTGCACATCTCGACGTTCACTACGTAACGGCGCAGCGCCTTGCAAACGGACGCCGGACAGATGCCTTCTCTTATATGCGCTTCATATTCTTCCCTGAAGAACCTGACAGTAGAAAGCACGGGATTGGGAGCTGACATGCCGAGTCCGCAAAGCGACGTTGCCTTTATATTTGTGCCGAGCTCAAGGAGCAGCTCGATGTCGCCTTCTTTGCCTTTGCCCTCTGTGATCCTTGTAAGTATCTCCAGCATCCTCTTTGTACCGACCCTGCAGGGGACGCACTTGCCGCAGGACTCGCTCTGTGTGAATGAGAGGAAAAATTTCGACATGTCGACCATGCAGGTCGTCTCATCCATGACCACCATTCCGCCTGAACCCATCATGGAGCCGACGCCCATCAGGGACTCATAGTCAACGGGCATGTCGATGTGCGACGCAGGTATGCAGCCCCCCGAAGGCCCTCCGGTCTGCACGGCCTTGAACTTGCGGTTTTTCTCGCATCCTCCACCGATATCGTAAATGATTTCTTTCAGGGAAATCCCCATCGGCACCTCAATAAGCCCGGTGTTCTTTATCCTCCCCGTCAGGGCGAATACCTTTGTGCCTTTGCTCTTTTCCGTTCCGATGGAGGCATACCATTTTCCGCCGTTTGTGATAATGGCAGGCAGATTTGCCAGTGTCTCGACATTATTTATAACTGTGGGCTTGCCCCATAAACCCTTGTGAGCAGGGAATGGCGGCTTGGCGCGCGGCATGCCGCGCTTGCCTTCGATTGAGGCTATGAGGGCGGTCTCTTCGCCACAAATAAACGCCCCCGCCCCTTCTTTTATGCGGATGTCAAAGTCAAACCCGCTGCCGGAAATATTCTTGCCCAGAAAGCCCCTGCTGCGGGCGTCCGAGATAGCGATTTTTAAACGGTGTATTGCGAGCGGATATTCCGCGCGTATATAAACATAGCCGTAACTTGCTCCGATGGCGTATCCGGCGATGATCATCCCCTCGATCACCGAATGAGGATTGCCTTCAATAACAGACCTGTCCATGAACGCGCCGGGGTCGCCTTCGTCGGCATTGCAGATGATGTATTTCGGATGTCCCTCCGCCTTTGAGCAGATTTCCCACTTCAGCCCGGTGGGAAAACCGGCGCCGCCCCTTCCGCGAAGTCCGGAGGACTTTATCTCGTCAATGACTGCTGCAGGTTTTCCTGATAAGGCCTTTTTGGCGCCTTCGTATCCTCCGATTGCAAGATAGGCCTGAATATCTTCGGGGTCGATATGCCCGCACTGCTTAAGCAGTATCTTTGTCTGCCTGTCATGGAAGGAATGGTACTCAGGTCCCACAAGCCATTCTTTCACGGGCTCGCCTTTTAGAATGTGCTCTTCGACAATCCTGCCCACCTTGTCCGTAGAGATAAGCTGGTAGGTCTCGGACTTGCCGCCGATGATGATATCGACAAGCACGTCTTTTGCGCAAAAGCCCCGGCAGCCTGTTTTGTTGACGCACTTCTTTACGATCTCGGCCTCTATGCCCCGGTCTCCGAGCTGCCTGCCGAACTCATCGATTACTTCCTGACTGCCGGCTGCAAGCCCTCCTGTCCCGACACATACGCGTATTAGCAGGTCCTTTACATTTGTTGCATCAGACATATTGTTCCTTTATCCTTTATCAAGTTCTTTCAGCATCTCGGAGGCCTTTTCGAGTGTCATCTTTCCAAAGACCTTTTTGTTGCCGATAAAAACAGGCGCGATGCTGCACGCGCCCACACATGCGATGGTCTCGACTGTGAACTTCCCGTCAGTGCTTGTGGTCTCTCCTGCCGGTATTTTCAGCTCTTCCCTCACCCTGTTGATGATCCCGGCGGAGCCTTTTACATGACATGCAGTACCGCAGCAGGCTGTAATAATATTTTTGCCGCGGGGCTTCAGATAAAACTGCGCATAAAAAGTCGTCACTCCAAAGAAGCTGCTCGCAGGGATATTGAGCCTTTCAGAAAACCAGAACACAGCGTCCTCCGGAATGTATCCATAGGCCTCCTGCACGTCCTGCAATATGGAAATGACACTGCCTTTTTCCCGGTCGTATTTATCCAGGATCTGTTCGTTTTTTTCTGTCATAAGACCGCCTTTTTCAGCAACCTAATGCGACGTCTCCCCGATAAATACCGGGAATATTTTATTAAGCAGCCAGAAAAGCACGTATGGCGTTGCCATAACTGTTAATGCCCCGAAGACCCCTTCTTTATAAGTCTCCATATTGTGCGGAATTACAGGCAGCACGTAATGCATATATCCCGCGAAGGTAAGTGAGAACGACTGGCCGCCGATAACGACATTCCATCTCATCATGAACACTCCGAAAAGCACGAGCAGCGTGCCGATTACGGTCCTTCTTATTGTCAATCCCGGCAGCAGGAACATGGCAAAAGGCAGAAGATTGCCGATGAGATACTGCAGGATAAATATGTTTGCAAAATCCTTTCCGTATATAACGCTCCTTAAGATGTCCCACGACTTGACCGCTGTATAACCCCTGAAAATAAGATCAAGCAGTTCAAGGCTGATGGCAAATATCATGAAAAGCAGGAGATATCTTGAAGTAAGCTTGATCTCGTTTATCTCTGCGCTCTTAAGGTCATCGGGGGTAACATGAAAGCGGGAAGGCTTCTTCCGGTCTGCCAATAACTTCCTCAGCTCCATAACAATGATATAAGTCAGCATGCAAAGGGCCACCCCTGAGACAATCGCGGACATTATAAATATAACGGGCATGAGAGGCGTCATCCAGAGGGCGTTTGCCTTGACCGAGCCGAAGATAAAGCCTGCGTAGCCGTGTAGAAAACATGCTATCGGGATGCCGATGCTCGCAAGGAGTTTGACCGACTTCTCATCTCTTGCGATTGCTTCCTCGCTTATGTCGTATGCGCCGAACGTCAGAAAGTTATTTACAAAATACCGGACGTTCTCGGACATGGTTTTGTCCGCCTTGTCCCGCAGCGAAAGCGCTGTCTTTACAAGGTGCTCCCGGTATACAAACCATATTTCATAAGCAACTAAAGCCCCGTACGTTGCAAACACGAGACCAAAGGCCGCAATTGCCGACGTAAAATGCGGCGTCATAAAAACATTGATGTTTCTTTGGGCCTGCTGCAGATGAAAAAGCAGCGGCAGCGGGGCCACAGGCAATAAGGCAAAGGAGAATACAAGGGCAAAGCGCGCCATGTCCTTCAACTGTTTTATCCCGAAGACGTGGTAAAGGGACGAGAGCACAAAGGCCCCCGCTACAAGCCCTGTCATAAACGGATACATGACTATCTGAATAGTCCAGTAAATGTATTCATTCGGGTACGTAAAGAGCTCTTTTAAGGTCCAGGCCTCTCCGTGAACTTCTATCGGTATCATATTACCTTACCTCCTTGCTCATGCCTAAATAATAGACCTGAGGATTTGTCCCGTATTCTTCCTTCAGCACGGCAATTCTTTCGTTCTGTATGATCTTTGTGACCGGGTCATCGGGGTCCTTTATATTTCCTATCATTCTTGCATCAAAAGGACATGCCTCGACACACGCAGTCTTCATCCCTTTTGTTATCCTGTGATAGCAGAAATTGCATTTCTCCGCCACCCTATGAACGGGATGAAAGAACCTTACTCCGTAAGGGCAGGCCATAATGCAGTATCCGCAGCCGATGCACCATTTCCTGTCCACAAGCACGACACCGTCCTCTGTTTTGTATGTAGCGCCGACGGGGCATACCTGAACACACGGGGGGCTCTCACACTGATTACAGAGCTTCGGCACAAAAAACGCTTTCTGAATTTCCTCATCTTTTATATCGTGAAACCCCTTTTCGCCGCGGTCGATCTTTTTGCCGGTAAAGCCGTCGCGCGCGCCTTTGGGTGAATCCGCAAATACCTGGCCGTCTTTTGTAAGCACATATCTCTCAACCCAGGTCCTTGTAATATTTGCATCGTAAGGCACTTCGTTTTCGTCTTTGCAGGCCTTTACGCACATGCCGCAGCCGACACATTTTTTCGTATCTACAATAAATACCCATCTGATGTTCTGCTTTTCGAATCTTTCAGGAAAAAGCGTATCCGCGGCGCTTATTATTTTAGCGGACGCCAGGGGCACTGCAGCCCCGGCTATTGAAACTTTAATGAGGTCCCTTCTTGTAATCATTTCAATCCCTCCAAACTCGGCTTATGCGGATTATGACACATGGAACATTCCATGTCCGGGTTGTGTTTGTCCGGGTCTATTCCTCGTATGTTTATCCTGTCCGATTGCGGATAAGGCAATGAAGAATGACACCTCAGGCAAAGCCCCCTGCCTTTGTCAACAACCAGTTTGGGCGGGTCCGAGGGATGGTCGAGGGCAGGCCCGTGACAGTTCTCACACTTTATTATTGCATGCGGGGCCTGCATCAGGCTTTCGTACTTGTCGCTGTGGCAGTCCTTGCAATACTCGTTGTCAAACCTGTATTTGACCTTGAATGCCTTCCATTCCTCTTCGTTACCTTTTCTGTGCCATCCGTACATATAGCTTTCGCCATGGGTGCCAAAATCCTTCGGCACATAAAACTCCCTGAATATCAGGACGGCGATAACGAGACCTATGATCACGTAGAGCGGACGAAAAACATAATTTTTCACTCCATTCCCTCCTTAGCTTTTAGCGTGCAGCACGTTTCCGTTTAGATTGTTGAACAAATCATGAGCCTATAAATTTTTTAGGCGATCTGTATTCATGGCATTTCGTACAGTCTTTCCTTGCCTGCTTTTCTGAAACGCGCCATTCGTGCGGCTTATGACATTCCACGCACTTCATGCCCATTGTTTTGACATGCATTTCGTGTTTACCCACCTGAAGCTGGTCGCTGTGGCATCTTGTAAGACAGTCGCCCCAGTCCGGCCTGACCTTTGTATGCGGCTTATGGCATTCATAACAGTAAAACTGCATCGGGGCATCGGACGGCACATTTATTTTTTGCGCCTTCCTGACAACCTCTGTTGAAGGCATAAAGTGTTTTACATCCATGGTATTGTCAGCGGACAATTCCGTTCTTACCGATTCGTTGCCATGACAGAAAAGGCACTTCTTCCTGCCCGGCTTCAGGTCCACGGTCCTGTCGGTATGACAGTTCAGGCAGGCAAGTTTTGACATACCTTCACCGTGCACCTCCCTGTTTTGATGGCAGGTAATGCAATACCTTTCCTCAAGCGTAAACTGATGTGTCCTGTATCCGTGACACTTGGAACATTCCACCTGCTCCATAAAGACATGTTTTGCATGATACCTTGAGTGGCTGACATTTGGGGCATTGGGATATTTTTCATCTTTTTCCCAGTGACATGTTATACAGAGTTTCCACGGGACGATGATCTTGCCGTGCCTTTCCGGGACCGATTTGGGTCTGTGAAGGACAAAGCTGACAAGCAGCTTGTTCTTATCGACGATCCCGAGCTTGTGACAATCATGACAGTTGATGTCCTTATGCTCGCTTTGGGCCCATGCATCGAATGCCGGCTGCATCAAATGGCAGCTTACGCAAAATTTCGGATTGTTCTCGGTGAAATCATAAAACCTGAAAGAAACGTAACCGCCCCCGATTATGATTATAAGCACAAGAGACGGTATGAGTATTTTGCCGACCGCCGGCATCTGTTTGTGTATTTCCCTGAGCCACTTGATAGGGTTAAACATATTTTTCTCCTCCGTTTTTATCTGGATTTAATTGAGAGCGTTTATTCGATTAACGAGCATATGGATTGTGACCCAAAGTCACAGCGAATAGGATAACTTTCCTGAAATATTTTTGTCAATTTGTTATACAGTCATTAGGATTTTTTAATAAAATTTATGCCGGGGGACTCTCTTCACCTGCCGCAAACAGCAAACTGTGTTTAAACAATTGTCTCGAGAAAAATAAAAAGAATATTTTCCATAAAGATAACCATTACACTGAGCGCCCATAAGACCTTTTCCGCGGTTTTCAGGGTCACCCGCCAGAGGACGCCAAAAAGCGCAAGGAACATAAAAACTGAGACCCATTTAAGGTTCCACGGAGCGACCCACAATATCAGCAGAGAAATATAGGCGCCCAAAAGAAGGTACGGCGTCCACGCCTTCCATTTTGAAGCATTGTTCAGTCTGATGCGCCTTGACTTCAGCGCTGTCAGCACCAGAATTTGCCACCAGGAGCCGAGGAAGAAAAACATCACCCCATACCGGTCCATTTTCGCCAGCAATACTTCCTGACGCGGAAAGGCTTTGTATTCAATCGCCCATATTGTAAAAAAGAAGATCGCCGGAATAAGCGCGGAGAAGACATATCCCAGAAAATCCAAGAGATATGAACCTACCGGTGCGGTCTCCTTGTCTTTTTTTTCTTCTTTTGCGGAAAGGAAAAATTCTATGCCGAGCGAAACAGGGACAACGAGATACGCAATCTCCTTGTAACGGTAAAATTCCATACGTTAATGGACCCGGCAGTAAAAAAGTTTTTGTTGTGAAGCTTTAAAAATTTAACACACATGTTTTATGTTAGTCAATTTCCGGTCCCTTAAGACCATTAATATGGATCAAGCCGCCCTATCATTCTTTCATGTCTCGCAAGTTTGAACGCCGGGACACGGCGTATACAGGAAGTCCAATAGACTTTTTTGATATGGAAACGGCTTCTCATTATTTATGGTCAGTGTGATATGAACCCTGCATATATTGGCTTCATATTCGTCCCGGCATATTTTTATCTGCTTGTTTTATTGTGTTGCAGTGGAAAAAACTTAAAAATCAGCAAAGACTTGATAAGCCGCAGCTACCTCTTAATCCTTCTTTTCTCGGTCATGCTCAACTCCTTGAAATTCTCACTCGAAACAACCTTTTTGCCGGAGCGTTTCTCAATATCTTTTCTGGTCCTTCCCGCTACCGAACCGCCGTCTTTGGCATCTTTCTTCAGCGGGACAAAGCCCTTTGAGTCCCTGTCCCTCGTCAGTTTTGTTGTCGTGGCCTCAGCAAGCATCGTAAGAATCAGTTCGATGTCATTCATGTGGTCCCGAAGGTTTTCCCTCCCAAGCTGCTTGAGCTTCTTGTATTCATCAACCTTAAGAGCAAAAGTCCCTTGCATGATCTCATTGGTCAGGATCGCGTATTCCTTTTCAGTCTGGACTCCCCTGTTGTTCCACTCGCCTGTAAGGTCCTGCCGCACAGCGATCCCTCGCATCCTCTTGTCAATCCAGTCTTTTGGATACCCTTTTTTCTCGTAAAGCCCTTTCATCCTGTCCATTGCAAGTTGAGGATTTTCGATCTCGTCAATCCTCTCCTTCCCAACCTTTGCCAGCCAGCGTTTCAAGGGTTCAACTCTTGGAGAGGGAATTGACTGGATAATGCGGAACATGGTTTCGGTATTGGCGCAATCGGTAAGACGCATCTTACCGTCAGGAGCAGCCATTTTCAAGTGTACGATTTTTTCGTACACTTCACCAAACCCCTCGTTAACAAGTTTTCTTTTAAGATCGCTCCAGTATCGCTTGGGAATGCTGCTGTCTGTTAAAACCTCGATAACATCAATAATCGAAAACCACCACTCATTGTTCTGTATGGTCTTTCTGATCCTTTTCCCTTCAAAGATGGCAAGCTTATTTTCTTCCATGTGTCCCCCCCTTATGATTTTTCGGTTATACAACTCTGTAGCGCTCCGATTTCAATTCAAATGATTATATTTCAAAGGATTACAAAAACGGAAGGATTTTCAATAAAATCACCCTCCCCACACCCCTACCGTCAAGGGAGGGGGGAAACATCCGTAGGAATGTCTCAAGAACAAATTGCAAAAATAAGATTTAAAATTTAAAATGCTTACTGCCATTAACACTGGATTCCCGCTTAAGGACTGCCAAACAGTAGGTGCTTTAGGCACGGGAATGCCGGCAAAGGCTATGCTAAATGGAATTTCGTATGAATAAAGTCATGAGCAGGAATGAGCTTCAGGACGCCGTTGCAAGGCTGAAACAGC
The DNA here is from genome assembly GCA_003599275.1 of Nitrospiraceae bacterium. Classification (GTDB taxonomy): domain Bacteria; phylum Nitrospirota; class Thermodesulfovibrionia; order UBA6902; family UBA6902; genus SURF-23. The sequence continues at coordinate 17,694 of QZJG01000040.1, forward strand.
AAGGCAAAAAGATCGTCTTCACCAACGGCTGTTTCGACATCATCCATATCGGGCATGTCCGGTACCTGAATGAGGCGAAGAAGCTTGGAGATGTCCTTGTCGTAGGATTGAATTCGGACAGTTCCGTATCGAGCATAAAACCCGGCAGGCCGATTAATCCGGAGAACGAACGGGCAGAGGTCCTCTCTGCATTGTGCATGGTCGATTATATCAGCATCTTTGATGAAGATACCCCTTATGAACTTATCAAGGCAGTCCGGCCCGATGTACTTGTTAAGGGCGCGGACTGGAACATAAAGGACATTGTCGGCGCCGATATCGTGAAAGAGGTGCGGACTGTCCCTTTTGTTAATGGGATATCTACGACGGAGATAATCAAAAGAGTAAGGGGCGACAAATAACCGTCTCAGGCTGGACCCGGGACTTCCATTTCTTCCATTGCCCTTTTTACTTCCCTGAAAATATGGTCCCAGTCTTTGCCCCTGAAGTCCATCTCTATCCCGCCTTCCGGAAGAAATCTGAGGGTCTTCTTTCTGGTCTCATATAGTGAAAAGATTGTCTGCGAGGCAACAGGCGTTTCCGGAGCAAAGAATATCTGTACCCGGCCCGCGATATTCTGTACTTTTGCAACGGCGAGTTTTTTTGCCAGCACCTTAAGCTCCATGATATCCAGAAGCCTTTTGGTCTTCTCCGGCGGCGGTCCGAACCTGTCTTTCAGTTCATCAAAGAGCCTTTCTATGGCCCTGATGTCCTTTGCAGAGGCGATCTTCCTGTATACACTCAATCTCAAATCAGGGTCTTCAATATATTCCTCAGGGATGGCAGCGGTCATCTTCAGGTCGATCACGGGCTCGGTCTTCGGCTCTATTGGTTCCCCCTTTAATTCAGCGACGGCTGCCTCAAGCATCTCCATGTACATGTCGAATCCGACCGCCTCGATGTGGCCGGACTGTTCGGCGCCTAACAGATTCCCTGCTCCGCGTATCTCGAGGTCTTTAAGCGCCAGCCTGAAACCCGCTCCGAGGTACCCCAGCTCCTGTATCGCCTGGAGTTTTTTCCTCGCATCCTCCGTAATGATGTCTTCCCCGGGGACAAGGAAGTAGGCATAGGCCTTTATATTGGAGCGCCCCACCCGTCCCCTCAACTGATAGAGGTCCGCAAGCCCGAACCTGTCCGCCCTGTTGATGATGATCGTGTTTGCGGAAGGTATGTCGAGACCGGAGCCTATGATGGCCGTTGAGACGAGCACGTTGCTCTCCTTTTTGAAAAAGGCCCTCATCACATGCTCAAGCTCTTTTTCCCTCATCTGTCCGTGGGCCACGCCTATTTTTGCATCGGGGACCAGCTCTCTTAAAAAGTTTGCCAGTTTATAAATATCATGGATCCTGTTATGCACAAAAAAGGTCTGGCCGCCCCTTTCGATCTCTTTTTGAATCGCCTCGTTGATTGTTGCCGGGTTGAACTTCGCGACTATACTTTTTACCGCGAGCCTTTCCTCCGGAGGGGTCTCTATGACACTCATGGCCCGGATGCCGGAAAGGGCCATGTGGAGCGTCCTCGGAATAGGCGTTGCAGACAGGGTGAGGACATCAACATTTTCTCTCATGGCCTTTATCTTTTCTTTGTGAGTCACGCCGAACTTGTGCTCCTCATCGATAACCAGAAGACCGAGGTCATAAAAACCCACATCTTTGGCTAACAGGCTATGCGTCCCGATTATAATATCTATCGCTCCTTCCGCAAGCGCCCTGAGGGTCTTTTTCTGTTCCATCCTGCTTTTAAAACGGCTGAGGTAATCTATCCTGATCGGGAAGGCGGAAAATCTCGCCTTAAATGTCTCGTAGTGCTGTTCGGCAAGGATTGTAGTGGGTACGAGCACTGCGACCTGCCTTGAATCATAAACCGCCTTGAAGCCGGCCCTCATCACCACCTCTGTTTTGCCATAACCGACGTCGCCGCACAAAAGCCTGTCCATAGGCGCGGAATTCTCCATGTCCCGTTTTATCTCGTTGATGGATGTCAGTTGGTCCGGGGTTTCCTCATACGGGAAGAAACTGTCGAACTCCTTATGCAGTTCGGTGTCGGGAGAAAAGGCATATCCTGCTGCCGCAGACCGCCTGGCGTAAATGGGCAACAGCCGCTCCGCCATGTCTTTTACTTTCTGTCGTACCTTTTGTTTGGTCCTTTCCCATGTCTTTCCTCCGAGCCGGTCTATCCTGGGCCTGACACCTTCAGGGGCGTGAAATTTCTGGACCGAGTCAATGCGCTCAAGCGGGACATAGAGCCTTGCGCCATCGATATACTCGATGGCGATGAAGTCCCCTTCGTAATCCTCTATCCTTTCCTTCCTGAGTCCCAGAAACCTTCCTATGCCGTGTTCAGCATGGACCAGATAATCCCCTTCCCTGAAGTCCTCTATTGAAGAGATGAGCGTGGACACCCTGGATTTTTTTACGGGTTTAAACGAGGGCCGCTGCCCGAAGATATCTCTCCCGGAGAGGACGATGAAATTTTGATATGAAAAACCTTTGCTCAGCTCCCCTATGGTAATTACGGGGCTGCACCTGTCTTTAACGGCGGCAGCACTGCCCAGAACCGGCACATCCGTATCATGGTCAAAAAACAGTTCTTTTAACCTCTTTGCCTGTCCCTCCGACGAACAGGCCATAAGTATGAAATATTTCTTTCTGAGATCGAGTATCCTTTTGATAAAATCCTCAACGGACTTTCTTTCTTCCGGCACGAGGCCGAATCCCGTAACGCCGCCGACGGGAAAATTAAATACGTCATCGTGCAGTGGAAGAGAGGTGAAGGTAAGGAGACGCGTGGGAACAGGGGAGCTCCGGACCATCTCCTCTATCTCCGGACAATGTCTTTTTATATCGTCCGGCTCATTTAATATGATCGCTCCGCCGGATGAAAGCTCAAGGAGATCCGGCCCCTCTTCCGGCTCAACGGCAGGGCATATCTGTATGTCGTTTATTTCCTGCAGGGACAATTGCGTATCGATCTCGAAAAACCTTATGGATTCGATCTCGTCTCCGAAAAATTCTATTCTCACGGGGTTTTCCTCATCAGGTGGAAACAGGTCCAGAATCCCGCCCCTCATGCTCATCTCGCCTTCCCCCGTAACAACCGGCACAATATGATATCCCCGTCTTTGGAGGTCCTGAACAATCACATCCCTGTCTATGATGACCCCTTTAGTGATAATGAACAACGGGAACTCGTCCCTCTTCCATAACGGTGAAAGGACGGCGTCAACGGAAGCGATGAATTTCCCTTTATTGAGGGTATACAGGCTGATCAGCCCCTTTAATCTTTGAGGACCGCCTTTGGGAGGAATAAGGACAGGGGGTTCGGTTTGCAATAAACCCGACCAGAAGACCGTGTCTGCATGGAATTCGCCCGCTGAAATCTCTGATGGGCAAAGCAGCAGGGACGGCCCTTTCATCATCGAATAAAACAGCGCTCCCGAAGAGCCTGAAAGGGAAGTAAAGGTGTCAGCCTTCTTTTCCTCTATGGCGTGAAGGGCTTCGTCAAAGATGGAGAGATCAAGCGGCATATAAAGTTAATTTGTTGAATATCGCATGAAAAGAAATTTTCAATTTTACTGTCCTTACGTCTTACTCCTTACAATACCATTGATTTTAGCACAAGCAGGGAGGGCATCATGAATATAAAAAAATCTGCCTGAAAAAATCTTCCTATGTTAAAATAAATCCACCATGAAGCCCGAAAAAGAGAAGACAATTGTTCGTTTCGGCCCCGAGTACAGTGAAAAGCGGGACTTCCGCCGCATGACACTGAATATCCAGTTCAACTTTACCGTCAATGGAAAAACATTCACGGGTTTCTGTAAAAACCTGAGCCATACCGGCATTCAGTTTGTTACGGACCAGTCCATAGGGAAAGAGGCCGCTATTGAGATTACGATAGGGACCGAAAGCAGCAGGTTTGAACCGATGAAGGCGAAGGTCGAGATTATCCGCGAAGAGCTTACCGATTACAATAAATACGTGGTCGCCGGCAAGATAATCGAATACAAATAATCCGCATCACCGGAAGTACCCCATCCCGTCAGCGCCACTATGCCACAAGGAAATAAAAAGGGAATTAACCGTAACCGGTCAATTCCCTTGATTTTCAAAGTGAGCCGTGCAAGATTCGAACTTGCGACCCGCTGATTAAGAGTCAGCTGCTCTACCAACTGAGCTAACGGCCCGTGAAAAACAGTTTTAAGGGGACCAGGGGCAGCAGTCAGCAACTGCAAAGTTTTTTACCGACCCCTGACAACTAACTATTTATCCCGGCAGATTTCACAAAAGTGAAGTCTGCTACGCGCCTGAGAGGATTCGAACCTCCGACCCTCGGCTTCGGAGGCCGATGCTCTATCCACTGAGCTACAGGCGCATTGAAAACCAGTTTCAGCCTGAAAGTTAAAAGTTGAAAAAATGATTCAACACTTTAACCTGTTTAACTCCAATTTTGCAAAACAAAATTGGTTGGGGTGAGTGAGGGGACTCGAACCCCCGACCCCCAGGGCCACAACCTGATGCTCTAACCGGCTGAGCTACACTCACCATTTTAAAGACAGTGATCAGTTACAAGTAAAAAGTGACGGGTAAAAAAATTTAATCAAACCCTTGCCACCTGTTACTCATCACTTGTAACTGCAAATTCGCCGGGCGAATTTGCTACGCGCCTGAAGGGATTCGAACCCCTGGCCCACTGCTTAGAAGGCAGTTGCTCTATCCTACTGAGCTACAGGCGCATTTTAGAGAAAAGAGTCAGGAGTTGTTTAAAACATAACTCGTTACTCTAAACTCTAAATCGGCAGTATGTTATTTTAATCGAGAAGCCTTAATATGGCAAGTGTACAGAAAGAAACAGTACGGCAATAAGATATTTCTCTTATGGCTCTTCCCCTTTTACGTTTTTATATAAGGCATTATATTCTTTTTCAAGGTATATAAAGTTTTTCTCAAGCCTTTCAAGATCGCTGGTTTTCTGGTCGAGGTCTTTCTTCATTCTCTCAACTTTGAGTTCAAGGCTTTTCTTCTCACTCAGGACATTTTGATATTCTTCTTTACTTACGGAGTCCTCCAGCCTGCCGGAGAGGTTCCTTAACTTTTTCTCGGAAGACTCCATCTGCTCATTCAACGCCTCATTTTCCTTCTGAAGGGTCCCGAGACAGGTGTCAAGCTCTTTCCGGTTTTTCTCCACCTCGGCAAGCAGTTGTTGAAATTCTTTGCTCCTCTCAGCCTCGGGGGCCAGGAAATCAATCATCTCTTTCATTTTTGCATTGATGACATTTGACTCTTCATGTTTTTGCTGTAAGTCTTTTAGTATATTCTGGAGAGGCAGAAGTTCAGAAACATTCAGTTTGCTGTTTTCAAGATCGTTTTCGAGCCTCCTGATCTCGCCCTGGGCAATGACAGCTTTTACCGACAGCTTTTTATGCCTTATGAAGAGGAATATGGCAATCCCCAGGAACATCAGGAGAAACTGGACGATAAACAGAAATACAAGGGCGTTGACTCTTATCATTTTTCTTTTTTTCTTTTGATTACGGATTTGACCAGACCAGTAAGATGCTTCCTCTTGAGATATGCAAACACTGCTGCGCATACCACGAGATTTATAATTGCAAACTGACTGATTATTTTTATCCAGTTGACCTTGTCACCGGCATCCTTTTGCAGTGGAGGCTGCCCTGCGGTCGTTTCATTTTTTTTCAGCGACTGCCTCATCTTTAAATCTTCCTGTGATTCCTTCACATCACCCACCTTGAAACTGGCTGCCTTTTCCCTTTGAAAGGTCTTCCCGTCCGCTAAAATTCTGAGCCTGTAGTTTCCCGCAGTGTAGAGTTCAATCTTCTTTTCGAAAATCCCGTCTCCCTTGTAAAACGGCTCCAGTTTTGTTGTTCCACCGTCGGGCACTGATAATTCAAGGGAGATGTCGATTTTCTCAAGGACCTCTTTTTCCCGGATCGGCTTCCCTTCTCTTTCAAGCCAGGCTTTTATTTCGAGGGTCTCTCCGAAAAGGGGATACAGCTCATTGAAATTTGTCTGCAGATTGAGATTTGTGATTATGTACGCCTTGTTGTTCTTGCCGGAGCTGAAGAGGATTTCCCATTCCCCTTCAGGGGGGGTTTTAATAGTCATCATATCGAAGTTGCCGGACACAAACCATTCTGTATCGGGGGGCCTGTTCTTTGAAGAATATTGCTTGCCGTCCGGGGCCCTCAGTTGTATGGATGTGCCTGACATGTCCTTTGTCGCAACAATGGTGACCTCTTCAACCGATTTGTCTACGAAGAAGCCGTTCTCCGTTATCGGGAGCATGTCCGGGGCCTTCAGACTTTCAAATATCGAAGTAAACACCACATGGAAATCCCTGTCCGTTAAGGCAAGGTTATAGAAACCGGTTGTCTGCTTTGACACCTTTTCAAGGAGCTGCCTGTCCGATTGTTCGGTAAAGGCTATTGCATAGACCTTTGTCCCGTTGTCGACCAGTTTTTTCGTGAGTTCCGTTCCAAGCCTGTCAACAAGCGCCCTGTCCTTTTCAGGCTCTCCCGTATCCATCAGGCCGTCGGACATAAGCACGATTATCCGGTCCCTTCCCGCATCCCTGTCGCTGGACAGGACCTCAAGCCCTCTGTTCAGTGCCTCATATAAATTGGTGTGAAGACCGGTAGAAGTTATCATGTCGGTCGCCTTCAGAAGCGTATCTTTGCTGCCTTCGCCTGCTAAAGATACTAAAGGGTTTAATGTAGTGGCAGTCTCATCGAAACTGACCAGGCCGGCCCTGTCGCCCTTATCAAGGAGAGAGAGGAAAAGCTTTGATGCAGGGACCCGCAGAGAAAGGGGGTCTGTTTTTTTCATGCTTCCCGTGCTGTCCATTACGAGGACAACGTCTATATTTTTCTTTTCGACGGCATACGCGGCAGTTGAAGCGAAGATAATCAACCCCAGAAATGCATTTGCAAAATTCTTACTCACCGTATCCCACAGTCCCTTTTTCTTTGAAATCATTCAGCGCATCACCAAGACCTTCTTCAGTTATGGCGCCTCTTTTGACGAGCAGCTCACCGAGCCTTACGGCGTTATCTTTTTGCGCCTTATCGATTTTCCCGACCGTCTCATCATCAGCTATCTTCAATTCAGTAAGGGCGTCTCTGAACCTTATGCCCTTCTGCCTTTGATAGGCGATGGCCGCTTTGAAGTCTTCAGGGCCGATAAAGCCGCCTTCAAGGGCCACAACTGCAAAAGACCGGTTGATTTCGGTCTGTATTTTTGAAACTTCCAACAGCTCTTTTTCAGAAATTTTTCCTTCTCTGACGAGGAACCTGCCAAAGAGAATAGGATTATCCATATGTTACTCTTTAAAACCTCCATTCATTGTTTTAAAACCTTTCACTGAAAACAACACATTTCTTTATATAATATATCGCACTTTCAATAACATAACTTTAATGCGGAAACCGGGGCATCCGTTATTTTACAACCTTTCCCTGACCAGATTATCCACCACGGACGGATCGGCAAGGGTTGAGATATCGCCCAGGTCTTCGACGTCCCCCTTTGCAATCTTCCTCAGGATTCTCCTCATGATCTTACCGCTCCTGGTCTTCGGCAACCCCGGTGCGAATTGCAATTTATCAGGCGATGCAATCGGGCCGATAACGGTCCTGACGTGACCGACAAGCATCTTCTTCAGTTCATCCGAAGGTTTCTGCCCGTCCTTCAACGTGACATATACATAAATGCCTTCGCCTTTTATTTCATGCGGGTACCCGACAACGGCGGCCTCTGCAACCGCCTCGTGGCTGACAAGCGCCGATTCGACTTCAGCGGTCCCAAGCCTGTGACCGGAGACATTGATGACGTCATCGATTCTTCCCATGAGCCAGTAATCGCCGTCTTTGTCGATACGCGCACCGTCGCCTGTGAGATATTTGCCGGGGAATTTTGAGAAATAAATTTCCTTCACACGCTTCTGTTCAGGATCGCCATATGTCCCCCTTATCATTCCGGGCCAGGGCTTTTCAATGACAAGGTAGCCGCCTTCATCGACCGCTGCGGGGGTGCCGTCTTCTTTCAAAACATTTGGGACGACGCCGGGGAAGGGCCTGTTTGCGGAGCCGGGCTTCAATGTCATGGCCCCCGGAAGAGGTGTTATAAGAATGCCGCCGGTCTCCGTCTGCCACCATGTATCGACTATGGGTAGTTTTTCTTTCCCGATGTTGATGTGATACCACATCCATGCCTCAGGGTTTATCGGTTCTCCGACTGTGCCGAGGACCCTCAGGGATGAAAGGTCGTGTTTATCGACCCAGCTCTCGCCTTCTTTCATTAAGGCCCTTATCGCGGTGGGGGCAGTATAAAAAATATTGACCTTATGTTTGTCGCAGATGCTCCAGAATCTTCCCGCATCCGGATATGTGGGAATTCCTTCAAACATAAGGCTCGTCGCCCCGGTTGAAAGAGGGCCGTAAACTATATAACTGTGGCCGGTCACCCAGCCGATGTCCGCAGTGCAGAAGTGGATGTCCTCATCATGATAGTCAAATATCCATTTGAATGTCAGATTTGTATAAAGGAGATAGCCGCCCGTTGTGTGCAGCACCCCCTTCGGTTTCCCTGTTGAACCGGACGTGTAGAGAATAAAAAGCGGGTCTTCGGCATCAATCTGTTCAGGCTCGCAGTAGTTTGCGATGCCGGGCGCGTTTATTTCATCATGCCACCATGAATCCCTGCCGGGCTCCATATCGATGTTGTCCGTCCTTTTTACAACGATCATTTTCTCGACGGTAGGACACACCTGCAATGCCGCGTCTGCATTTGTCTTGAGCGCAACCTGCCTTCCTCCCCTTAATCCCCTGTCGGATGTAATAACGAGTTTGGCCTGACAATCCTGGATCCTGTCCCTGAGCGCCGTGGCGCTGAAGCCTCCAAAGACTATACTGTGTATAGCTCCTATCCTCGCGCAGGCAAGCATGGAGATAGCGAGCTCCGGGATCATCGGAAGATAGATAGTCACCCGGTCCCCCTTTTTTACTCCATGTTTTTTAAGGACATTGGCAAATCTGTTCACCTCATAATAAAGCTGCTGATATGTATACGTCCTGTAGCTTCCGTCGTCAGCCTCCCAGATAATCGCTGCCTTGTTCCTCGTCGAGGTTGTCAGGTGCCTGTCAAGACAGTTGTAAGACGCATTGAGCTTTCCGCCCTGAAACCATTTGATCTCCGGCTTGTTGAAATCATACTCAAGCACCCTGTCCCACTTTTTGTACCACGTCAGGTACTTTTCAGCCATTTCAGCCCAGAACCCTTCCATGTCATCGACAGACTTTTTATATATGCGCTCGTATTCCTCCAGACTCCTGATATGTGCCCTGCTGCTGAATTCCCCTGACGGCGGGAACGTCCGTTTTTCAGCCATCAATACTTCAATGCTCTTAATCGACATCCCTTCTCCTCCTTTTTATTTCACAATGTTCTAAAAACTGGATTATTGCGAGTCCGTGATTCCAATTATATTACCTCAAAGGTAAGATAATCCATAAGTTTCAAATTATAGGGTCTGCCGTGAATTAAACAGGCCCTTCGGTTATATTAATTAATATGAAGACAAACAGTTGTTATGACGTCATCATCATCGGGGCCGGACACGCAGGCTGCGAGGCTGCTCTCGCTGCCGCGAGAATGGGGTTCGGCGCGGCTATTTTCACAATGGACCTTGAGGCCATCGGGCAGATGTCATGCAATCCGGCAATCGGCGGACTCGCAAAGAGCCATCTTGTGAAAGAGACAGACGCCCTCGGCGGCGAAATGGCGAAGATCACGGACAGGGCAGGTATCCAATTCAAAGTCCTCAACAAAAGCAAAGGGCCTGCCGTGTGGGCCACAAGGGTACAATGCGACCGCGCACTTTACAGGAAATACATGAGGGAGGCGCTTGAGGCACAGTCCGGTCTCGATATCAGACAGGAAAACGTTGAAGAAGTCCTGATTGACGGCCGGCATGTTTACGGTATCAGGACTGACGGACAGATATACAAAGCAAGGGCCGTGATAATTGCCACGGGGACGTTTTTAAACGGTCTCATTCACATAGGCATGGAGAATTTCCCTGCCGGGAGGATCGGCGAGCCTCCTTCAATAAATCTCCCAAAGAGCCTTCATGAAATCGGCTTCAAAACCGGAAGGCTGAAAACCGGGACCCCGCCGAGGCTCGATGCAAACAGTATAGATTTCTCTGCGATGGAGATACAGGAAGGGGACGTCCCGCCTCCGCCGATGTCTTTATTCACAAAGGAGATTACAAACCCGCAGTTGCCGTGCTACATGACTTACACGAACGCACGCACGCACGAAATAATACGGAACGGCCTTGAATATTCCCCCCTCTATAGCGGGGCAATCAAAGGGACCGGCCCCCGGTACTGTCCTTCGATAGAGGACAAGGTAGTCCGGTTCAGCGATAAGCCGAGGCACCAGATATTTCTTGAACCCGAGGGGATCGGGTCGGACGAATATTACGCAAACGGCATCTCAACAAGCTTGCCTCGTGAAACCCAGATCCAATTCGTGAAAAGCATAAAAGGACTTGAAGACGCAAAGATAAATAAATTCGGCTATGCAATTGAGTACGACTTTGTCTATCCTACCCAGTTGAGGCCGACATTAGAGACAAAAATTGTCGAAGGGCTTTTCCTCGCAGGGCAGATCAACGGAACGTCCGGTTATGAAGAGGCTGCCGCCCAGGGACTGGTTGCCGGGATCAACGCAGCGCTGAAACTGAAAAACAGCGGGCCGTTCATCCCCGGCAGGCATGAGGCATACATCGGTGTCCTGATCGATGACCTTGTAACAAAAGGGACGAAGGAGCCTTACAGAATGTTCACGTCAAGGGCTGAATACAGGCTTCTGCTTCGCCAGGACAATGCCGATTTGAGACTGCTGGAAAGAGGACATAATTTCGGGCTTATCAATGAAGAACAGCATGACGCATTCCTCCGGAAAAAAGAAGCGGTCGAGAGAGAACTACAAAGGATCAAATCCACGCGGGTGAAGCCCCGGACCATCAACCCGGTCCTTGAGAAACTCGGCGGCTCGCCCGTCAGGGAAGACGCCGTACTGTATCAACTGCTGAAAAGACCGGAAGTACGTTATGCAAATATCGCTGAAGCCCTCTCTTCCCTCCCCATTGACGGGGGCGGGCAAGGTTGGGGTGATAATATTCCACCCGAGGTAATGAATCAGGTCGAAATCCAGACAAAGTACAAGGGGTACATTGACCGTCAGGCGGAGCTTGCGGAGAAGTTCAGAAAGGCAGAAGAAAAAGCCATACCCGAAGGGTTTGTTTACAGAGGCATAAACGGGCTTTCAAGAGAGATTGTGGAAAAGCTCGAAGAAGTACGGCCCCTCAATCTCGGACAGGCAGGCAGGGTCCCGGGTGTTACGCCGGCGGCGATTTCACTTTTGATTATAGCAGTGGAAAAAGAGAGGCGGAAAAAATAAGGCGGCCTCGTTTGAAGCCGCCCCTTTATTAATCAGACATAATTTACTTCTTGTGGCATTTTGTACAATTTGCTTCATCCTGTGCAAACGCCTTTGTGCCGTCATGGCATGTGCCGCAGAATTTTCCCGGTACATGGTCTGCCTTTGTTATCTTGACAGAACCCTTCTTCATCTGGAAAATCTTCGGATGACAGTCGTTGCACTTATTGCCTTTGTCTGCATGGGTCTTGCCGTCAAATGTAACCTTTCCCTGATCTCCGCCTGCAAATTCAACTGTCTTTCCGCCAGGGACCGCCATAGCAGCGCCGACAACAAAAACAACAGCGATTAAAACAGCCAGTATTGCTGTAATTGTCTTCATCTTGTCACCTCCTTTCTCATTAACTCCAAGTTTTAAGCAAGCCAAGGTGCTTAAATTGAAAAGTATTATATTATCGCTATAAGAGTATGTCAATACAAGTCCATTCCTGCCTCCGGGGCTTGACTTGGCGGGTAATTCTGCTATCCTCTAATCAAGGGCAAGGGATCGGCTTGGAAAAGGAGATTAGATTATGGCTATGTCAATGCCCAAAATATCAGCTTGTGAAGTTGCAGATTGTTCGTACAATGCGGACAAGAAATGCCATACACTGGCGATAACGGTCGGCGATTCGTCCTGCGCCATGTGTGATACATTTACCAAAGCCAGCAAGAAAGGCGGAGACCCGAGCACAATCGGGGGAGTGGGCGCATGCAGATCCGATAACTGCAGGTTTAACACGTCTCTGGAATGCACGGCAGGCAGCATACTTGTCGGATTGCACTCCGGTCATGCAGATTGTAAAACATTTGCATCCAAGTAAAGGCGGGACCGGAAACCGCAACACAATAAACAGTTTAAAACCCTAAAGCCATCCCTGCCCCTTTTTGCATCAGAGCATTGTTTAACGGAATGCAGGACCGTGCTTCATCAATGTCTGCGATATCCAGTCTTCCAGTTCGCTGTGTGCCTTCGGCGCGCCGTCGAGCCGTGCTAACAGCCGGCCGTTCAGGTAAAGGAGAAAGGTCGGCGTGCCCTTGATCGAAAAACGGCTTGACAGCCCCGGTTCCCTTTCAACATCGACCTTGATCACTTTCAGAAATCCCGCCCTCCTCGCCGCAAGGTCGTTGACCGCCGGATCTATCATTCGGCAGTGTCCGCACCATAATGTCATGAATTCCACGAGCGCCGCCATAGGCCAGTCATTGACCTCATGCTCAAATGTTGAGTCCGTAGCGCTGACCGGCGACACCGGGAATGCGAGAGACGCCCTGCATTTCCCGCAAACCGGACGGTCTCTCATTTTGCCGGCAGGAAGCCGGTTCAGAGTGCGGCAGGCCTTACATCTTAAAAGTACGGTGTCTGATGTCATAGAGACTAATGATATTATATCAAAGACGGTAACCCGGTAAGGGACGCATACAACTGTGTAACACGGAGGTAAAAAAACAATGCTGCTTCATGATATGAAAGTATTCAGAAGGTTTGTCCTCTACAGGAAGGAAGACGAGTGCGGGGTCTCCGGCACCGGGCTCATAGCCGAGGGCGTGCAATTCTCAACCGGCAAATGCGCCCTTGCATGGCTGTCCGATGTGCCTTCCGTAGAGATATATGACAATGTCGATGAGATCATCCGTATCCACGGGCATCACGGGAAAACAGAGATAAGGTGGATCGATGAGGGCTAAACTTTAAGCATTACAAGTGCGCCGGCTATTTCTTTTGCGAAATCCGAAAGCGTTTCATCCCGCGCGCCCAATATGACATAATCAGCATATTCATGGAGCCGTTTCAGGACGTCTTCTCTTTTTTCAATGACCTCGGCAGACCTGCCCGCGCTTCTTACCCCGTCTGCAAGGTCATGGCTCGATATATCCCTGGCAGCGGTCCCGCCTGCATAAAATATCGGAAGGAGCACAAGGTGGTCAGATCCACGAAGGTGTTTCACAAATGTCCCGATGTATTCCTTTTTCATCATCCTTGTCGGGCCGAATCCATGCGGCTGGAATATATAACAGATGCTTCCGCTCAATGTCTTCAGTGTTTTCATAAGGGACGCTATCTTGTGAGGATTGTGTGCATAGTCGTCAATGACAAGTCTCCCGCCGTCATTCAGATGAATATCGAATCGCCTGTCGATCCCCTGAAACAGGGGGAGGATTTCAGCTATGGCATCCGGCGGGGTCCCGGTCTCCGACAGGAGAGCAATGCAGGAAAGGGCATTATACAGGTTGTATTCCCCCGGCAGGGAAAGGCTGAACTTCGTGCCCTTCAGCGTAAAGTCCGTGCTGAAGGTCCTGTAAATTATGTCTTCGGCCCTGTAAGGCGAAGGATTATGGATGGAAAAGGCGACCGCTTTATTGTCGGTAATCCTGCCGAGGGCAGGGTCGTCTGCGCTGACAATAATCCTGTCCCCGGTATTGTGAATGAGCGTCTCAAACATCCGCGCCGTCTCATCAACGCTGTGATGGTCAAAGGCGAGGTTTAAGATGATGGAATGATGGGGCCTGTAATTCACGATAGTGCCGTCCGACTCACAGGCCTCTATAACAAGAAGCTCTGAATCACCGGTCAGCGAATTGCCCGGATTGGATGGTGATTTAAATTGCTTTACTCTGCCGCCGCCGATGAAATTGGGTCTCAGACCGAGACCTTTCATGAGGAAAGCCAACAGCCCCGAAGTGGTAGATTTCCCGCTCGTCCCAGCTACGGCTATTGTGTCAAAAGAGGCGGTTATCTCCGCGAGATACTCAGGACGCGTCTTTATGGGGACCCCGAGGGACCTGGCTTTTAAGACCTCCGGCCTGTCACTCTCGACAGCGGTGCTGAAGACGGCCAGATCAAAGGAACTGTCCAGTCCGCTACCGTCCTGGGGGACTATGGTTATGTTTTTTGATTGGAAGGTTTTCTTGAGAGGATGGTCGGGATTCAGATCAAAGGCCCTGTCCGATCCGGCTATCATTTGACCTTTGTCCGCCATAAATGCGGCTATCGCCGATACGCCGCTCCCTGCTATGCCGGAGAAGAAAATTTTCAATTTTTTACCGCGCATCATATATGCGGTATTTTAACTTTTCTGAATTGCGATTGTCAGGGTTTTACGGGGCCTGCTTTGGCCCTGGATTTTGGAGGCTTCATACCTTTTACAATGTTGCTTGCAATATCATAAAAATTAATGCCCGCCATGCTCGCACGTTTTTTGGTCAGAAAATCGGACATGTTGTTGATCGACGCATAGAGGGTATTGTCATATTGGGCGGTCCCCAGATCATCGATGGAAAGGCTGAGGTAGTTTTTCGCAACCGACTTGATAATAGTGCTGACGTTCTTCTCCCTCGCCTCTCTTACCATGTTCACAATAAGCTTTATCCTTAACCCGTCAATGCAGCTTTGAAGTCTCTCCTGGCGGCCTTCTCCCAAAACTTTAAAGGCATCATAAAGCTTTGCTATGGAGTCGATGGGCTCGCCCTGGACCGAGACGCTTCCCCTTTTAATCAGTCCGAGCGCCTCATCATCTTTGCTGAAGGCCTCGTTCAGGCAACGGTATACGCCGGCCTTGATGAAACCGTAGGCGTTCTGTACGGACGTTATCTGAGGGGTAAGCACGACTATTTTGTTCGGGGCATAAAGAAAAAAATCTATCGTGGTAAAGGACGTCCCCGCCCCTAAATCAAGAAGTATGACGTCGGCCTCAAGCCTTTTTAAATGGTTGAACAGCCGGGTCTTCTGTGTATACTTCGGGTTGGCCATCCCGAGGATGTCATCGGCGCCGCAGATCAGTTTCACGTTTTCCACAGGTGTGTCCATTGTCACTTCCTCGATGGACTCTACGTTCCTGTTTATGAAGTCTGCCAGGGTGTACCGGGGGTATTTTATCCCGGCAAGCGTATGAAGATTGCTGCCGCCGAGGTCCGCATCCACGAGAGTGACCTTTTTGCCGAGCCTCGCCAGCGAGATCCCTAACATCAGGGTGACGATGCTCTTGCCGACGCCCCCCTTGCCGCCCCCTATCGCCCATAATTTGTTCTTTATCTCACCGGCTTCTCCGCCGTTATTTTTCATACTGTTCCCATAGGTTCCACATCATGTTATGGTCCTTGTTTTTCATGCCGATTAATTTCTCGATGGTATCGAGCTGCCAGCTTTCCATGTCCTTAAACTCAATACCGATGCTTAAGCAATTACCGTTAGAGCCGCTTTTTTTGACCCATTTGATCCGGGCAAAGATATTTACCTTGCCTTCATGAGGAATGCTGAATGAGATTTTGATGCTAGATTTGTTCGCCTCTTTCAGACTGAATCTTCCGTATTTGTCTTCAAACTCCAGGGAGGCCCCGTCTATCGAGATGTCTCTCAGGTATCCGTTAAAAGACGAATGGCCGGAGGTTTTGCGGAATACCTTGAATTTGACGGGATATGTAAATACCGAGCGGTGACAGTTTTTCCTCGTGTCATCAGACGCAAAGGTATTCTTTTGCCTGGCGCCGCTGTTTCGCATAATAGCTTTATTCGGCTGAAAAATATTATTACTTTAGATTGTTATTGCGGCTATAAAAGCTCTGCTGCCCGTTCCGCCAGTGCCGATCTGGCCCCGTGTTTCAGATTAAGGTAGCAGAAGTTTTCTTCCTGGATAAATTTATTTATAAGGTGGGACAGGCCGTTGGAGGCGGCATCGAGGAAGGGGGAGTCTATCTGTTCCAGGTCGCCGGTAAATATGACCTTGGTACCCTCTCCGCAGCGAGTGATGATCGTCTTGACGTCAAGGGGCCTGAGGTTCTGTGCCTCGTCAATTATGAGAAAGCGCTTCGGCAGACTCCTCCCCCTTATATAGGTCAACGGTTCGATATGCACAATATCCGACTCGACCAGATAATCTGCGCTACGGTAATCCGTGTTCTTGTCTCCCTCACGATCGTCAGGCGTGCCGACAATCACGTCGAGGTTGTCATAGATCGGCTGCATCCAGGGGTGGAGTTTTTCCTTAACGTCCCCCGGCAGAAAACCCAGGTCGTTGCCAAGAGGGACGATAGGTCTTGCGACCACAACCTGTTCATATTTTCTCGACTGCTCCTGATGCCCTTTATACTGGGATTTCGGTTTCATACAGAAATATAAACCGGCGGCAATGGCGAGGAGTGTTTTGCCGGTGCCCGCCCTTCCCGTGAGGGCTATGACATTTATCTGGGGGGAGAGAAGGGCGTCAATGGCGCATTCCTGCTCAATATTTTTGGGAGAGATATTCATAATCTGGCGCTGTCTCCTGATCAGCTCCATATTGTTCTCCCCATATGCCCGGAATATTTTGTCGCCTGATTTCAAATACCTCACAGACCTGATGTCGTTCAACACGGCTTCATCCTCGATCAGGTTGCCGTATTTCTGAAACACCGTTGTTTTGTCTTTTAAATAGTCCTGCGTAACAAGCCCCAGGGAGTCGGCCTTGATCCTCACGGAAGTGTCCTTTGACACCAGTATTACGGGCTTCTGCCCGTCTTTGTCATTCGCGAGCGAGACAGCGGTCGATATGATCCTGTTGTCATTTGAAGGTCTCGGCAAATGCATCTCTTCTTCGATTTTGACCCAGAGGCAGCCGCCTCCGGGCAATTTCACACCGGATGAGAGCTTGCCCAGCTCCCTGAATGAATCTATCAGTCTCAGGGCCTGTCTGGCCGAGAAGGGGATTTCGCCGTTGCCCCTTTTTAACTTGTCGAGCTCCTCTATGACGGTGATGGGCAATACAACGTCATTGTCGACGAAATGCAGAACGGCTTCAGGGTCGTGTATCAGGACATTGGTGTCAAGGACAAAAGATTTTTTCATGCCGTTTATTATATAAGAAAAAGATATCTATTGCTCGGAGCGTGAAGAGCGCTTGGTCAGACCCGTGGACTGTTTTGCGAGTTTCAAAAGACCTCGTAATGCAGTGTTGACGGAGTCTTCATTTGGGAAAGCTGCGGCCACATCAGGGCTTAGGAGAACAAGATCCGTACCACTTGTGTCAGGTTTCAATGAAGTGAGTATTCCTGGCCAAACATGGTTGTTGAAAAAAGCCGAAACTGAACCGGCTTATCTTGAACAAAGGGAAACTCTTCACGAAATCCCGCGATGTATCGTTCGAAATCTTTTTTGCCTTCAATATAATAACGCCATAAAAATGGTTCTTTTGCGCAATCGAGACCGAAATGACCGATGTATACAATCTCTCCCGCTCCTACTGTAAAAGTCCCGCCAATCGGCTTTTTGTCCTTCATCAAAGTAGATTCATCACCCTTGAGATGGCCGATATCCGAACGTGAACGAGCCACCTTTACATCAAAGCTCGAAAGAGCGTAATCGCCGGGTTCCATCAGCAAAACGTAAGGTACGAACGAATCCTTAGCATTAAGTTTTGAAGGAGTTTCAAGCGAGATTGTGGCGTCACTCGCTTTTGTTTCGTCCTTTTGTATTTTGGAGAACTTCAAGGCTTCCATCTGTGCGTTATCCAATCCTCCACATTTCCAATAACGACCCCAATTCACATGAAGTATTACAACTGCTTTTTGATTTCCAGCCTCTGTATAATTCTTCTTTGTCAGTTCATTTAATTCAGCGGCGTAAAGCGAAGTCGAGATGAAAACTGCGAGGATCGTTGCTAAACACGTCCTTTGCATACTTTGGCTCCTTTCGCGACCAACGCCATGATGTCTGACGAAATTCTGCGTATAGTATAACAAGGATTACTTTGTTTGCGTAAAATCTAACCAGCTATTGGATAGTTTCCCGATAATATCAGAGGTCTTTGTAGTACGTCAATGAAAAAATATTTCCGTCTTGACGGGACTAATTGATATCTGTACATAGTGAACCGGACTAATATCCATGCATAAAATTCCAATGCGAACCATGGCAGTTCTTTGTGTTTATTAGGGTTATTTATGGAGGGAATTTGGTCGGGGCGAGAGGATTCGAACCTCCGACATCCTGCTCCCAAAGCAGGCGCGCTACCAGGCTGCGCTACGCCCCGGAGGTTTAAGAATATATAATGTATAAGTTAAAAATCAATTTCCTGTCTGCGGACTGTAAAAATCAGGAACGGAGCACTGTCAATTTATTTCCTGTATCCATGCTTGAAGTCTCTGTGATAAAGCTTTGATTCTTTCCCCAGCGATTTCTCCGAAGCCCTCAGAGATTCGCCGACATAAATCAGGGCGGTTTTTTTAATGCCCGATTCTTTGACGATGTCCGCAATCTGATCTAATGTCCCCCGTATAATTTTCTGGTCCGGCCATGATGCCTTTTCAATCACAGCCACCGGCGTGTCCCCCGTGTAACCCTTGAGCAATTCTTCCCTGACTTTGTCGATCATCCCCACGCTCAAGAAAATCACCATCGAGGCCCCGTGTTTTGCAAGCTCGCCAAGACCTTCTTTCCCGGGGACCGGGGTCCTTCCTTCAATCCTGGTAAAGATGACGGTCTGGCTTATCTCGGGGATGGTGAGCTCCTGTCCAAGCGCTGCTGCCCCTGCCATTGCAGAAGATACGCCGGGAACGACCTCGTATGGGATATCCATCTCTCGCAGCCTCTCTATCTGTTCCGATATCGCACTGTAAAAGGCCGTGTCTCCGGTATGAAGCCTGACGATGAGTTCCCCTTTGTCAAAAGCCCCCCTTATGAGATTCATTATGTCATCAAGCGTCATACCCGATGAATCATGGACCGCCGCCTTAATCCCGTCTAACAATCCCGGATTCACAAGGCTCCCCGCGTAAATGACCACATCGGCTTCATCAAGAAGCCTTCTGCCTTTGAGGGTGATCAACTCGGGGTCGCCCGGACCCGCGCCGATGAAATAAATCTTCTTATCCATTTTCGAGCCGTTCCGTTACGTACTGCTGCAGGAAGGACAAGGCCTTGACCACTTCTTCCGTCTGCGGCAGTTTGTCCGCGATCTTCCCGATATAATTTCTCTCCTGCAGAAGCCTTATTGATTCCCTGAAATTCATATCGAATACCCAGGACAGCTTCATGATCCTGAAATCGTTTTCAGTTTTGATACTTGAATAAGACGCCACTTTGCGCTCGAAGATGCTCGAAAGCATGATCTTCGAATATTCCGGCGTGTCGGGTACCCCGAAAGCCGTAGCAGAGGCCCTTTCCCCGGCAGGGCTTTCGTAGTATTCGATGAAGACGCGATAAATATCGACCTTGTCCGCGTCCCTGACCAGTTTCAGAAAGAAAGCGGTCCTGTCATCCATGTCCTTCGGTATCGCCAGCGCGCCGTGGAATTTCACCGTATTTATTATTAAAATTCGTTCGTCTTCCGAAAGGTCCCGGAGGATGTTTTTTTCAATAAGCGTTTTTGTCCCGAGCAGTCCATGATTGACCGAGACGGCATCTTTAAAGGTCTTGTACCTGGCATATTGGGGGAACCTGCCGATATCGTGGAAAAGCGCGACGGTCTCTGCAAGCCGTTTATCATTCCCGCCTGGTGATAAGCTGTTGATTATCTCAAGGATGTTTTCGCATACATGATGTGTATGCACCACCTTGAGTAGTATATTTTTCTGGTCTTCTTTGTCCTGCGAATAGTGCGATCCCGAAAAATCGTCAAACCAGTTTTTAAAGTAACTCAGGTCCTGTTCTGTCATTTCCTCACTATTATCATCGAGAAGTAACTCAGGTCTTCCCGCTTCATGCTCTGTATGTCTCTGACTATCTTCTCGTCTTCCATGCCGGCCCTGCCGACATAAACGGCCTTGCCGGTCAAATCCATTTCCCGGAGCAGCTCCACCACCCGGTCAAACACCTTATGTACTTTCATGAGCACCACGGTATCAAATGCCTCCAGCGTAGTTTTGATATCATCCATGTAGTTGGCGGGCAGTATGGCGATACTGTCGTCACCGAGGGCGAGAGATATCCCGGCCCTTGCGGCGGCGGCGTTTATAGAGGAGACCCCGGGGATTATCTCAATATCAAGATCGGGCAGATGCGCCTTAAGCCTGTCATACAAGTAATAAAAAGTGCTGTAAATTGTCGGATCGCCGAGGGTGAGAAAGGCAACATTATTGCCTGCTCTCAATTTACTCAAAATCAGTTGTGCGGTCTGGTCCCACTTTATATCAAGCTCGTTCTCTTCTTCTTGACCCTTGACCCTCGGAATCGAGTTCGGCACGAATCTCCGATCGTATCGACTTGACCCTTGACCCTTTGTTTTTTGCATCGGAAAATGCGCTTCAATTATTTCTTTGCCGTCAAGGTCCACCGCCTTCTGCACAATCGACAGGGCAAGGCTGCTGCCTTCTTCCCTGCCCTTCGGCACGCAGATTATTTTTGCATTTTCAAGCGCACGCAGGGCCTTTACCGTCAGGAGCTCCGGATCGCCCGGACCGACACCGATAACAGTCAGCTTTCCCGGCATTCAGGCTTTTTCTCCCGTAATGATGAAGACCGGATTCAGGGCATGCATATGCCTTTTCCCGCCGACCATTTTTGATCTTGAGACCGAGACCTCACAGACATCGGCGCTGAAGCCGTTCTCTTCAAGCGCCCTGACTGCATCATTCAATGTCTCAAGCGTAGCAGCATTTACAACAATGATTCCAACGCTCATTAACGATGCTGTATAACTCACTATCCCGCCGAGCCTGCCGCCGCTGCCTCCGATAAAGACCCTGTCGGGAACGGGCAAGTCTTTCAGCGCCTCCGGCGCTTCGCCCTTCGTTACTTTTACATTCACGGCCCCGAAGCCGTCTTTATTGGCGGCAATATTGCCTGCCTGTTCATCATTTCTCTCTATAGCGAATACCTTGAGCTCCGGACAAAGCCTTGCAGCCTCAAGCGACACCGCGCCAGAGCCTGCGCCGATGTCCCATAATACGCCTTTCTGCGGCAGTCTCAATTTGTGTATTGTAACGGCCCTCGCCTCGTCCTTCGTTATCATGCCTTTTGAGTGGCGGATATCTGTTTCTTTAAGCCCGAATCCCGGGCCCGAAACCTGGAGGCCCTTCCGCGCTATAACGACCACATTCGGATGGTCAAAAGAAAGGTTTGCAATCTCTTCAGGCGTGCCCTCCGTGATTTTTTCATCAGGGTAGCCGAGTTTTTCGCAAACGTAGATATGTATGCTGTCATTGCGAGCCGGAAGCGAAGCAATCTCATCCACTAAGATTGCGGAGCCTGTTCCGGGCCTCTCTTGAGATTGCTTCGGCTCTCCTTGAGAGCCTCGCAATGACAGGCGAGGAATCTCGCTCCTCGCAATGACCTTGGCAATTACAGCCGGATTATTCACCCGGTCTGTCAGGACCGCAAGCTTGCTGTGTCTGGAAATCAGAGACGGTATATCACCTATTTCATATTCGAGCTTTCTCCTCTTTGCCGGATCGGGCCCGCCATGAAAGCTTACGAAAAGCGCATCTGTCCATGTCTCTTTTATCCTTGAAAATGCAATCTGTACGCTCGAAAGGTCAGGGTATATTTCCACAACGTCTTTATCGAACTCCTCGAGGACCAGCCTGCCGATGCCAAAGAACATGGGGTCGCCTGATGCGAGAAGGGTGATGTTCTGATATCCGGAGTTTGGGTTCCGTGGGTTGGAATTAATATGCTCCCTGAGGAAATCCATTGTTTCATGGATGTCACTCAGCACTTTGATCCTGTCTTTAACGGTTTCGTATTCAGCATAACCTTTAAA
This sequence comes from Nitrospiraceae bacterium, assembly GCA_003599275.1. Lineage (GTDB taxonomy): Bacteria > Nitrospirota > Thermodesulfovibrionia > UBA6902 > UBA6902 > SURF-23. The sequence continues at coordinate 39,913 of QZJG01000040.1, forward strand.
GACGTCAAGCAGCCTGCCGTTTGCAAGGACAACGTCTGACTTGCAAACAGCTTCGCCGGCCTTTTTATCGAGCGGCCTGTAACCGATCCCTGCGACGTGGAGTTTGGTCACTGTCTGTTATTGCCCGATCTTCCCGGCTTCGTCCACAAGCATTATCGGGATGCCGTCTTTAATGTGGTACACGAGCCTGCATTTATCGCAAATGAGGCCGTTCCCCGTTTCGTTCAATCTGATGTCTCCCTTGCACTGCGGACAGGCGAGGATATCGAGCAGTTCTTTCTTTAAGGGCATAATCACCTCCGGATATAATGGTACATAATAACAACTTGCCCCACTTTACCACAAGAAAGTCAGCGCGGACATTTCAAATGCATAAAGTTGACTTACCCCGGTTGTATCCTTAAACTTATTTAGCATGAGACAGGAAGTTGAAATTATTGTCCATAACGCGCTGGAAAGCCTGAAAGGGCCATGGGGGCTTGACAGCATTCCGGGTGCAGACATCGAGGTCCCCCGTAACGAAGAGATGGGCGATGTTGCGACTACTGTTGCTATGGGGCTTACAAAGATATTGAAAAAACCTCCCAGGAAAATTGCGGAAGAGATTGTCGAAGCAATACAAAATCTTTCTCTGTCAAAGGTTGGTGGTCCGGGAGTTGATATCTTTGAAAGCATCGAGATAGCTGGGCCCGGCTTTATTAATTTCAGATTCAAAAATGAGTTCCTTCACAAGAAACTTGAAGTACTTCTCACTGAAGAGCATTCATCCCTACGAAACGATATCGGAAAGGGCCGTAAGGTCCAGGTCGAGTTCGTAAGCGCCAATCCGACAGGGCCTCTGCATGTCGGACACGGCAGGGGAGCAGCGGTCGGTAATGCCCTGTGCAACATCCTCCAGGCAGCAGGTTTTGAAGTCGAAAGGGAGTTTTATATCAATGACGCGGGGCTCCAGGTAAAGCTTTTGGGGGAATCCGTATTTGCGCGTTACCTGCAATTGTCGGGTATCGAAGCGCCCTTTCCGGAAGACGGCTACAAAGGGGATTATATCGAATCTATTGCAGAGGAAATCATAAAAAGGGCAGGCGACGAGTATGTTAACAGGTCTCTTGAGGATTGCGGGGAATTTTTTACGGATTACGCCTATAAGATGATGCTGGCCAATATTGAAAAAGACCTTAAGGATTTCGGCGTTGTCTTTGACAGGTGGCAGAGCGAGAAAGAGCTTTACGAAAAGGGCAAGGTGCAGGACTCCCTGCAAACCCTCCGGCAGAAAGACCTGCTTTATGAAAAAGACGGTGCGAAGTGGTTTAATTCAACCGGATTCGGAGACGACAAGGACAGGGTCGTGGTGAAACAGGACGGCGAATATACCTACTTCGCTTCCGACATCGCCTACCATAAGGACAAACTCGACAGGGGCTTCGATACAATTATAAATATATGGGGCGCGGACCATCATGGATATATTCCGAGGATCAGGTCGGCGCTTGCGGCGTTCGGTCTGCCGAAAGACAAGTTCAGGGTCATACTGATCCAGATGGTGGCGCTTCTGAGGAACGGCGAGCCGGTGCAGATGTCCAAGAGGGCGGGAGAATTTGTGACATTGAGCGAGGTGGTGGATGAGGTAGGCGCCGATATCACAAAATTTATCTTCCTCACGCGGAGGGCCGACAGCCAGCTCGAATTCGATATAGAAGTTGCGAAAGAGCAGTCGGCGGAGAACCCCGTGTTCTATGTGCAATATGCGTTCGCCCGGATATCAAGCATATTCAGGCAGGCGGTGGAGAAAGGGGTCAAGAGTTACGAGTCAAGAGTTACGAGTCAAGAGAAAATGTCATACCTCGCCCTTCTGACGGAAAATGAAGAGCTGTCCCTCATCAAGAAGCTCCTTCAGTATCCGATGGTGTTTGAAGGGGCGGCGCTGTCTCTTGAGCCGCACAGGATAACTTACTACCTGCAGGAGCTTGCCGGTATGTTCCACTCATATTACAACAGGCACAGGGTGTTATCTGATGACGCCGGCCTTGCGAATGCGAGATTGTCGCTTTGCAAGGCAGTGCAAATTGTGTTAAAAGAAGGACTAAATATGCTCGGGGTCAGCGCCCCGGAAAGGATGTGAATATGAGGGCACAAAGCAGCAAAGGGACAAAGGCACAAAGAAATAAAAGTAAAAAAACTCAGTGCCTATGTGCCTGATAAGTAATTAGGGGAGAAACAATGTTATATGTTATTGCATTAACCATTCACGTCCTGTCCATCATCATCTGGATCGGAGGGGTATCGTTTGTTACGATGATTACCTTCCCCATGATACAGCGGGCGGACAGTTCACTTGAACAGGTCATGATGTTTCAGGGGACCGAGCACCGCTTTGTGAAGATTGCGAAGGCAATGGTCATATTAGCCGGGCTTTCAGGGCTCTATCTTATAAAGGTAAAAGGTATGAGCTTCGGCGCCTGGATAATGATATTTGTCTGGACTTTTTATGCATCTCTCATATTCGGCCTCGAAAAAATCATCTTCA
>QZJG01000002.1 GCA_003599275.1 Nitrospiraceae bacterium
CCGGAGGAAGGATGATTGGTTAACCACTGAGGACGCACGAGAATAATGAGAAAAAAGATTTCATTATTTTTTCCTGAACTTAGTTTTTACTCTGTGCCTCTGTGGTCAGAAAAGTAAGATATGTGCAGACTCGCAGCTATAACATCAAGTGAATATTTCTCCCCGATAGAGAACATCACCGCCCTTGAGACGATGAAGGAGGGACACGACGGCTCCGGCATGGGGCTTATCCTGAAGCGCCTCGGCGGTGAATTTGAGGAGCTGAAGGACTATCCGATCCTGTCGGGCATCTGCTCCAAGGACGGGATGAAGACGCTTGATGATTACATGAACAAGCTCGGGTTCAAGCTGAAATATGCCTGGACCCCGAAGATAAAGCCCGTCAGGGGGATTGAGGGCCGCGACCATTATTTTGCGAGGGTTTATGATTACCCTGATATTTACAAGCACAGCGCCCTGAATGACAGGGAAGATCTTCTCCTTAAGACGAGACTTGCCCTCAGGAAATTCGGGGAAAGCGATGAGTCAATCATTGTGTTCTCCTTCTGTCCCGATATCCTGACATTGAAAGAGGTCGGAGACCCGCTCGAACTCAGTGAGTTTTTCGGTCTCGACAAATCCCCTCTCAAGGCAAAGATCATCTTTGCGCAGGGCAGGCAGAATACCAATTATGCCATTAATATGTATGCATGCCACCCGTTTTTCATTCAGGGATTCGGCTCGATGACAAACGGCGAGAATACGGCCTTTGTGCCGATCAGGGAATTTTTGATGAGCAGGAACTTTCCCGGTTATATCGGTTACAACAGCGACAGCGAGGTCTTCTGTCATATTCTTCATTACACCTGCAAGCAGCTTGGTTATCCGCTTACATATTATAAGGACGTAATAACTCCGCTAAAACAGTCGGAAATCGATAAAAGGACCGACAGCGAGGTCGCAAGATTATTGAAGATATCGTTAAGGCCGCTTTGCATAGACGGCCCCAATTGTGTTATTGCCTTCACGCCTGACGGGACGTGCCTGATGGTCCAGGATGCAAAGAAACTGAGGCCGGGAATTGTCGGCGGCGTGAAGGGCAAATACGGATTTATGTCCGAAGAGTGCGGGCTTGACAGCGTAATCCCGCAGAGAGACAAATCTCAGGATGTATTCCCCATGAGATACGACATGGTTATTGTCAGGCCGGACGCACAGGAGGTTACGGTATGGAACCAGCTTCACGGTTAGACCATAATCACGAGCTTTCAGTAAAGGATTTACCATACATAGTCAGATGGCGTGACGACAGGTGCAAGCGTTGCGGCAGATGCACTGCCGTTTGTCCCATGCTTTCAATAGAACCGGCTGTAGTTGTGAAACGTGTAGTGCAGTCGGAGGGGTTGACCCCGGAGCCGAAGGCAGTGCGCCATGTCACTACAATGGTCAAACAGACAACCAATATCGAGCGTTATTGCATAGGCTGCGGGACTTGCACCCTCGTTTGTCCGAATGAAGCGATAGAGCCCGAATATAATCCACAGCACAAATTCAATTTTCATAAAAACAGGGGCGGTCATCCATACAGGAGGGGCGGCAGGAGAAACGATCCGATGCCTTCCACGCTGGACCGGCTCAGGTTCACAAGAATCTCCATGCTCACCGACCCTGCGCTTGACGCGGGAAGACACGAATTCAGGATCAGGACTTACCTGGGCAGAATCCTTCCCGCTGAAGAGCTTCCTGTAAAGATGGTGAACGGCAAGCTTGAAGCGGACCAGGCAACCGGCAGGTTCATCCCGCCGGTCCGGGAGATATACCCGGTAATGATCGGCAGCATGTCCATCGGCGCGCTTTCCCCCACCATGTGGGAAGGGCTTGCAATGGGCATCACCTATCTCAATGAAGTAGAAGGAATGCCGGTTGTGATGTGCTCCGGTGAAGGCGGCATGCCGCAGCGGCTTTTAAAATCGAGGTTTATAAAATATTTTATCCCTCAGATCGCATCAGGTTATTTCGGCTGGGATGAGATCGTCAGGACGCTCCCCCATATGGTTGAAGACCCCTGCGCAATAGAAATCAAATACGGGCAGGGCGCAAAGCCCGGAGACGGCGGGCTGCTCATGGCGCACAAGGTTTTGAAATTAATCTCCGAGATAAGAGGGGTGCCGATGGGCGTAGACCTCCCGTCACCCCCGACGCACCAGACCCAATATTCAATCGAGGAGTCCGTTGCCAAGATGATCCAGTCGATGTCGATGGCGTGGGGCTTCAGGGTCCCTGTTTATCCGAAGATTTCAGGCACGAGGACGGCAAAGGCGGTTTTGAATAATCTTGTGAGAAACCAGTATGCCGCAGCATTGTCCATTGACGGCGAGGACGGCGGGACCGGGGCGGCATATAACGTCTCTATGGATACGATGGGACATCCCATTGCTTCAAATATCCGGGAATGCTACCTCGATCTTATAAAGCACGGCAAGCAAAATGAGCTGCCTCTTATTGCGGCGGGCGGCATCGGCAAGAAAGGCCACCTTGCTGCAAATGCTGCGGCGCTGTTTATGTTGGGCGCATCCGCTGTTTCGATAGGGAAATATATAATGCAGGCGGCAGCGTCCTGTCACGGAGACGAGATGAACCGCTGCAATGTTTGCAATCTCGGCAAATGCCCGAGGGGCATCACGACGCAGGACCCTAAACTCTACAGGAGGCTTGATCCCGATGTGGTTGCAGAGAGGGTTGTCGAGGTATACAAATCACTGGATATAGAGTTGAAGAAGATATTCGCCCCGATGGGCAGAAGCACGGAACTGCCAATCGGCATGTCCGACGGTATCAGCACGGACGACCATGCTATTGCAGAGAGATTGCAGATTAGTTATGTATGTTGAAAAGTTCAATAGCGCAGAAGAGCAAAAGCGCGGAAGTTATCAAATGGTGTCATTCCCGCTTGTCGGGAATCCAGTTTTTTCATTCCCCCTTAGAAAAGGGGGAGGCAGGGGGATGTTGAGTTAAACACACCCCTAACCCCTCTTAATAGAGGGGAAGATTCCGGGTCAAGCCCGGTACGACGAGAAAAGCTGATATGAAAAAGATAACGTTAAAAGGAAACATCAACGGCAAGCGCACCCCTTCGAGGATTTTTGAGGAAGAAATCCAGGATGCAGTCCGCCAGGGTGTGCGGGAGCTTCACGTCGTTGCCGACGGGCAGCACGGCATAGGCGGACGCATATGGCCGAAGGGCGAGGCTGTAAAGATTACGGTTGAGGGGCCTGTCGGACAGAGGCTCGGCAGTATGGGTATGTTCGGCACCGAGATCGTGGTAAAGGGAAGCGCCTCTGATGATGCCGGCTGGATCAACTGCGGGGCAAAGATTACAGTGCTTGGAGACGTCACAAACGGCGCCCACAATGCCGCAGCGCAGGGGGTGCTCTATGTGCAGGGCAGCGGCGGCGCGCGCTGCGATACCATGACGAAGCACAATCCAAAGTTTGATCCGCCGCAGTCGTGGTATTTCAGAGACGTGGGCGATACCTTTGCGGAATTCAAGGCAGGCGGCATCGCGGTTGTCTGCGGGGTAAACCCCCGGAATCCCGAAAGTGTTCTCGGTTACCGTCCGTGTGTCGGAATGGTGGGCGGGATGGTATATTTCCGTGGACCTATACAAGGCTACAGCGAAGGCGACGTCAGGCTCCTTGAGCTGACCGATCAGGACTGGCAATGGCTTACTGCAAACATAAGACCTTACCTTGATGCAATCGAACGAACTGCATACCACGAGGAACTCACACGCTCAAAAGACGAATGGAAAAAGCTTGTTCCCTACACTGCACAGGAGCGTGCAAAGAAAAAGGCCTTCAAGATGTCCATCGCTGAGTTTCGCGGCAGCGTATGGGAGGCGGGAGTCGGCAAGGGCGGGATTTTTGCAGAGTATCTGAACCATCCTTTCTCCGTCCTTCCGTATATAACCACAGGAGCTGACCGGAGATACAAGCCGGTATGGAATAATTACAAGTATGCTCCGCCGTGCGAATATGCATGTCCAAGCGGAATACCCACTCAAAAGCGCGCACAGCTTCTAAGGGCGGGAAAACTCCACGAGGCGCTCGAGCTGGTCCTTCAGTACAGCCCGCTGCCTGCAACCGTCTGCGGCGAGATATGCCCGAACCTCTGCATGCAGTCCTGCACGAGATCGCGGCTGGACAGGCCTCTCAATATCAAGGAGCTGGGGAAGGCAAGCAGAGATGTCTCCGCGCCGAAGCCGGAGGGAAAAACAGGGAGGAAGGTTGCCGTTGTCGGCGGCGGCCCCGGCGGGTTGTCCGCAGCGTGGCAGCTTGCGCTGAAAGGGCATGACGTCGATCTTTATGAGGCCGAGGAAAAGTTAGGCGGCAAGCTCGAACTCTGCATCCCGAGGGAAAGGCTTCCGCAGGAAGTCCTTCAAAAGGAGCTCGACAGATTCCGGGAGACGGGTATTAATGTCGAATTGGGCGCAAAGGTATCCAAAGATAAATTTGATGAGATATATAAAAACCATGACGCCGTTGTTGTCGCATGCGGGGCCCACAAGCCGAGGATGATGAACATCCCCGGCACGGAAGACACTGTTTCCGCATATGACTTTTTAAAAGGAATAAATATCGGCGATGCCCCGAAATTGCAAGATAAGAGAGTGGTCGTCATCGGCGCGGGCAATGTAGGAATGGACGTTGCAGCCCAGGCCTTCCACTGCGGCGCTAAAGAGGTGACGGCAGTTGATATTCAGAAACCTGCTGCATTCGGCAACGAGCTTGAGATCGCCCAGTCATTGGGAACGAAAATCCTCTGGCCGAAGTTCACCGAAAAATTTGTAAAGAAGGAAAAGAAGATCTACTTTACCGACGGCTCATCGCTTGACGCGGATGTTGTCGTTGTGTCCATTGGCGATATGCCGATGACGGAATTCCTCCCACCCTCAGTGCACACAAACAAACAGGGCTGGATAGAAGCGGACGAAGTCGGCCACACATCCGATCCAAAAGTTTATGCAATCGGCGATGCAACCAAACTCGGACTTGTAACACACGCCATCGGTCACGGCAGAAAGGCCGCCGATGCCGTTCACGCCCTGCTTTCAGGAAGGTCTTATTACATGCCCGCCAAAAGGCCAATCGTCCCGTATGATAAGATTAAGACCTCCTACTATGATATCTGCAAAGGCGAGCCCTTCAAACCTGAGACGGAAGCTAACAAATGCATGTCCTGCGCCGTGTGCAGGGACTGCCGTATGTGCGAGGCGACATGTTATTACGGGGCCATCAGCAGAAAGGAAAATCCGGACGGCTCATATGAATACGTGGTTGACGAAAACCTCTGCATCGGATGCAGCTTCTGCGCGGGCATCTGCCCCTGCGGCGTGTGGGAGATGACGGAGAATATTTAGGGCTTTCCTTTTATTATTGACCTGAAAAATAAGCCGTCATTCCCGACTTGATCGGAAATCCAGACCCGCCTTACTTCAGTTTATTGCAAATCATCTCAATCTCTATTCTTCAGTCTGCATTCTGATGTGATTAATTAATTTATTTTTGCTAATATATTTTCCCGATGGGGAACAATTAAGGAAGGAGGACATTCAAATGAAGATGATAGCGGCGGTCATCAAACCTTTTAAGCTCGATGATGTGAAAAAGGCGCTTGCGGACGCAGGGGTCCATGGCATGACGGTGACGGAGGTCAAGGGGTTTGGCCGCCAGAAGGGCCATGTCGAGCTCTACAGGGGAACGACCTATGAGGTGAACTTCCTGCCCAAGATAAAAATAGAGGTTGCCGTCCCTGATGAAAAAATTGAAGAGATAATAAAGGCCATCTCGGAGACAGCGAGGACCGGAGAGATAGGGGACGGAAAGATCTTTATCTACAGCCTTGATGATGTGTTGCGGATAAGGACCGGAGAGAGGGGCAAAGAGGCTATATAGGATTTCCATCATGGCGCAGGGAAATCCATACACCATCCCGCCTTTAAATGCCGAGAGTTGCGCATTGATTTATTAAAATCCAAAGGGTTACCCGGATACGTTTTATTGGCACACAAGTTGCATTTACCTTACATTAAAGAAAGACGGCAGTATTTAATAATCTTTTATCAGGAGGTGTGCCATGACATTACAGGAACTTACCGAAAAGATCAAAAGGACGTGCGGGGCGTGCGAGGAGTGCGACCCATGCTGTACAGGCAATATTCTTAAAAAATGCATTGAAAATGACAGGGTCTCTCTGGCGTCGGTTTAGTTCAGGGATTGTTGGGTCTTACCAAGACGCGACCTGTTCTGGTAAAATTTTTTAATGACTAATAAAATCGGAACAGGCGACGCCGGCAATATACCGCCCGCTGCCGTATCAGGTAAGGGACTCCCGATACGGCCGGGCACGGTTGTCAGGGCGGAAGTCATGGATGTCCCGGAAGACGGCAGTGCGGTCCTTCGCATCATGTCATCGGGTGGCAGAGAGACAATCATTAAGGCCTTTACCGAAGTCCCGCTGACAAAAGGACAGAACATCTACCTCGAAGTATTGGGCAGCGGGAATAATGTCAGGATGCACTTCATTGGGGACATTAAAGAACCGGCGACTCCCCTTCAGCAGAATGTCCCCGTGAGGTTCCTCGCAATGTTGGCCGGGCTTTCCGCATCAAGGCCCGGCAATCCGGAATTCAAAGAGCTACTGAATATGCTCAGCTCTCTTCCCGGCAATATCAAGGCCGCCATACCCGAGCTTGAAGGCCTTGAAAAATTGCTCCTTGGCGCCAAACAGATCGACGGCAATATTCTCCGTGCTTTCATAGAGACCTCGGGCGTGGCCTTTGAAACGAGGATGAAAATAGCCGTGCTGAGCGACCCGGGCTCAGTCCTACGGGGCCTCATGGCCTTACAGACTGAAGGAGATCTGAAGGGTATTCTTCTCAGACTCAAGGGCCTGTTGAAAGGGAAGGATGTCGTCAAAACCCTCAGACAGGCCGGGGTCAAGGCTTCAGAGATGTTGGAAATGATAGAAAGGTTCACCCGGAATATAGAGTTTTTCCAGTTGACCTCAAAGATCAACGACATGTTTTATACCTTTCTCCCCCTCCTGTGGGACGGATTAAAGGACAGCGAATTTCTGTTCAGAAGAGATAAACATGAAAAGCGCGACGCTTATGTGTGCGATATAAATCTCGACCTCGAAAAAATAGGGAAACTCTCCGTGTCGGTGAATGTGATGGAGAAGGCGTTTTATGTCGCTTTTTTTGCCGAGCGGGCGGAAGTCGCCGCCTTTATTAACTCAGAGAAAAAATTACTCGAGGACAGGTTCGCATCACAGGGACTTGCACTGAAAGGCATAACGGTCCATCACAAAAAGGACATAGTGTTCGGGCGTGTGCAACCCCGGGGAGTCAGCATAAGGACATAAGCCATGAAGGAAAAACCATTAAAGTCTGCAGCGCTAAAATACACGCATGGCAAAGACCCTGCGCCCGTGCTCATTGCCAAAGGCAGGGGCAAGGTTGCCGAAAAAATCATCGAGGCCGCCAAGGCCCACGGTATACCCATCCATGAAGACGGGGAGCTTGTCGAATTCCTCTCGATGCTTGACCTTTATCGGGAGATCCCGCCTGAACTGTACAGGGCGGTTGCCGAAATTCTTGCGTTCATATATTCAATAAAGCGGAAAACACCGGGCCTGTTATAGCCGCGTACGGATTTTTCATGTATAATAAGTTTTGACGAATTTTAGTAATTAAGAGAGAAGTTTTTCTTTCGATCCCGGAGGTATCAGCTAATGGCTACGTATGATGTAAAAGATAAATTAAACGAGATCCAAATGAGAATCGACGCCCTCAGGAGGTATCTTTGATGTACCGCATAAAAATTATCGGCTCGATACCCTTCAAAAAGAGCTTTTAGCCGAGGGCTTATGGGAAGACCCTGCAAAGGCGCAGGAGCTGCTGAAAGAGAAATCCGGCATTGAAAGCACCCTTCAACCCCTTATCCAAATAGAAAAAAAATATGAGGACCTCGCCCTCCTTCTTGAGCTGTCGGCTGAAGAAGGAGGAGAAGACCTTCTGAAAGACGCTGATGAAAGCATTGAAGGGCTTTTATCGGAGCTTGATGACATCGAATTAAAAAGTATCCTTTCGCAAAAGGAAGACAGTCATAACGCCATAATGACCATTCATCCCGGCGCAGGCGGCACGGAAAGTCAGGACTGGGCGCAGATACTGATGAGGATGTATATCAGATGGGCCGAGCGCGTGGGCTTCAAGGTGGAGATAGCAGACCTGCTGCCCGGCGAAGAGGCCGGGATAAAGAGCGCGACCCTGACCATAAGCGGCCCGTACGCATACGGCTATTTAAAGGGAGAGGCCGGCGTTCATCGCCTGGTGAGGATCTCGCCGTTTGACGCCAACAAGAGACGTCATACCTCGTTTGCCGCCATACTTGTGTATCCGGAGATAAGCGAAGACATTGATGTAGAAGTAAGAGAAGACGATCTGAAGCTTGACACCTTCAGGGCCTCAGGCGCGGGCGGACAGCATGTAAACAAGACATCTTCTGCGGTCAGGCTCACCCACCTCCCTACCGGCATTGTCGTCAGTTGCCAGAACGAACGCTCACAGCACAAAAACAAAGCAATGGCCATGAAGATACTCAAGGCGCGTCTTTATGCAATGAAGAAAAGGGAACAGGATGAAAAGCTTGAAGGCTTTATCGGAGAGAAAAAAGACATTGCATGGGGCAGCCAGATACGCTCTTACACTCTTCAGCCATATCAGCTCATTAAAGATCACAGGACAGGCTTTGAGGCCGGCAATGTGAATGCCGTGCTGGACGGCGCGATCGACGACTTTATAAAAGAGTATTTGCTTATTAAAAAGAAGGGCGCTCCATCAGCCTCCGGGTAACTGATACCTCACCTGTTCTGAAATTCAGGAATCTTTATCACTCTCTTGACCGCGAAATCGGAAGTGCTATTATTTGGGGTAGGAGGTGTTTATATGAAATCATTCATAACATTAATAATTACTCTCTTGTTGCTTACCGCTCTCGCTGTTGCGCAACATCAAAAAGCGCAGCCCGCGCCTAACGGCATTACCTTGCCGGAGGGCTATAAAGACTGGCGGTTGATCGCGCCGTCGCACCGCTCGGACAATAATACAATAAGAGCTGTCCTCGGGAATGATATTGCGATACGGGCCGCGAGAAAGGGAAAGACCAATCCCTGGCCTGACGGAACTACATTTGCAAAACTCGTATGGAAAGACAGGACCCATGAGAAATGGCCGACCGCCACTATCCCTGGAGACTTTGTTCATGCGGAATTTATGATAAAGGATTCAAAAAAGTATGCGGCAACCGGGGGATGGGGTTTTGCGCGCTGGCTCGGATTGGAACAGAAGCCGTACGGCAAGGACGCCGGTTTTGTGCAGGAGTGTTTCGGCTGTCATACACCGGTGAAGGGAAATGACTATGTATTTACTCATCCGGCGGAGCTGCCGTGAAGTGCATACTTATTATCAGTCATGCCGGCTTGTAGAGGACTTTCACCCTGCTAATTTTTAGCTCATAAACGATAACGGCATAATCAAATTGACTCCATAAGTGATGTGGGTTATTATAGCTATAAATTGCCACATTATTTGGAGGGAAATATGAGAACAATTCAAATGACTTTAGATGATGATTTAGTAGCATCCGTTGATAGGGTTGTTAAAAAGCTTAAAACATCGCGTTCAGCATTTACCCGAAAGGCATTGAAGGATGCTATCAAACAAGTGAATGTCAACATGCTTGAAAAAAAGCATAAAAAAGGATATGAACGTTATCCCATCGGCAAAACAGAATTTAGCGTTTGGGAATCAGAGCAGGAGTGGGGTGAATGAAGCGGGGAGAGATAAGATGGTACAAATTCAAAAGTCCTGACAAGAAACGCCCTGTGGTGATTTTAACGAGAAATTCTATTTTAGATTATTTAGGTGAAGTCACAGTTGTGCCAATAACCTCAACCATAAGAGACATACCGAGTGAAGTACTCTTATCCAAAGATGACGGTATGCATAATGATTGTGCTATTAATTGTGACCATATGCAGACAGTTTCAAAAGAGAAAATTGGATCGTTGATTACTACTTTATCTAAAGAAAAACTGTTTCAAGTTCGTAACGCAATTAATTTTGCATTGAATCTTTAATAGCAAAGGACACTTATTAAGCGCTGAATGGGGAATCAGACGGCCAGAGTTTATTCTCTATGGCGGTCATCAGCTTATGAAATGTCTCCGGATGTTTTGCTGAGATAGAGAGACCGCTGGACCGTTTGCACACATTTCCGACTTCTTCCCTGTTTGCAAGGTCCTCTTTATTGAAGACCAGAAGCTGAGGTTTTTGGGAAAGTCCGAGATCGCTGAGTATCTTCTCAACGGACTTCATATGCTGTTCAAATCTCGGGTTCGATATGTCTACAACATGAAGGAGCAGGTCCGCATCCTTAAGCTCTTCAAGCGTTGACCTGAATGCGGCGAGCAGGTCTTTCGGGAGGTCACGGATGAAACCGACGGTGTCGGTAATGATGACGTCCCTTTCTCTGGGAAATCTCAGTCTTCTGCTTGCGGTGTCCAGCGTTGCAAACATCTTGTCTTCCACAAACGTGGCGCTTTTTGTGAGGTTGTTGAGCAATGTTGATTTCCCTGCATTTGTATAGCCGATGATCGATATTATCGGGAGCCCCAGTTCGACCCTTCGCGACTTCCTTTGCTGCCTTGCTCGGCCCAGTGATTCAAGCTGTTTTTCGAGCAGGGTTATCCTTTCTCTTACCCTTCTTCTGTCCACTTCAAGCTTCATCTCACCGGGTCCCCTGCCGCCGATGCCGCCCATCAGCCTTGACATGGCAGTGCCTTTGCCTGTAAGCCTCGGCAGTCTGTAGCGCAACTGCGCAAGCTCCACTTGCACCTTTCCGTCCCGGCTGTGTGCGCGCCGCGCGAATATATCGAGAATAAGCTGGGAGCGGTCAATGACCTTCATTTCCGTCAAATCATTGATGGCTTTTATCTGGGAGGGGTTCAAATCCTGATCAAAGATGAGCATGGTTGCGCCCCTGTTCAGGGCGTTAATCACCAGTTCTTTTATTTTTCCCTGTCCCATCAGGAACTTCGGGTTAATCTCCTTTGGCCTCTGGAGCACGGTGTCGAGGACTATGACATCGCTTGAAGCGGCGAGCTCCCGGAGCTCTTCTATCGATTCTTCCTGTTCATGTCTCGGCCCCTTTGAAACACTTACAAGGATCGTCCGCTCCCGCCTGTCTTTTACATCAAAGCCCGTCCTTTGGGATTGCAGACTGTCTTCAACAGACGAGACCATTTTATCAAAGTCTTCAAATGCGGTTTCAAGCCTCTGAAAGGGGAGAGGCCCTTTAATCTCATGTGATATTCCTGAGTCGGTTAAAGAGAGATGTGCAAGAGAAACGTTGTCAGGCTGGCCGCTTTTCAACCCTATAACAATGAGCGCGTCAAGTCTCAAAAGCGAGAGGTCGGTAATGTCGTCCTGGTTGATTGCTTCGCTTTTGAGATGTGTATGGACCAGTCGAAGTCCCCGGAGCACTTTTCTGCCGATGGGATAATTGGTAAGCTCGGGTATAAATATTCCCTTTGCGTCTCCGACGATTACATGGCTGATATTCCCGCTCCTGTCTGCAAGCACGCCGGTTTGGCGGCCTGTCGAGTTTGAGCATTCAGCCATGTATTTTGCAAGCTCGGCGGTCAGCGCTTTGTCTTTTGGTATGCGTCGCCTGTATATCCTCTCAAGCGCCTTAAGCTCGCTTCCTTTTAAACCTGAGATGTTGCCGTAAACTGACGGAATGGATGCCCCCGTATAAAGTTTTATCCTAAGAAAAGCATTTATCCACAGATTACGCAGATTGGCACGGATTTATTAAACACTTAATCAGCTTTTGTCTTTCACCTTTTGGGTGAATAAACAATGTAAGCCTATTGAGCCTCTATCTTATTTATATTATTGTCTTTATCTGTGAAATCTGCGGATATAACTGCCGTTTTCAGTTTTATTTGCTCGCCGGTCCCCCGGCAGGTTTCTGTTCCGTGCTTCCTGCATTATTCTGTTTTGTCATCCGGGCGATTTTCTCTCCAGCTTCGGCGCTCCATGTCGATGCAGGGAACTCACTGACAAGCGCCCTGTATTTTTCGAGCGCCTGCGCGGTGTTTCCGGCGCTATCATAATATCTTGCCTCCAACAGGAGGGCCGTATCCTTGAAGGCGCCTCCGCCGACCTTTGCAAGATTCCCGGTCGCTTCGAGCGCCTTGTCGTTTTTGCCGCTTTTAAAATAGGCGGACGCGAGCTTCTGGTAAACAAGAGGCAATATTTCCCTGTTGCTTCCGAACTTGTTAACAAATACATTGTATTGCTTGATCGCGTTGTCATAATCGCCGAGATTGTAATAACAATTGCCGAGATTGAACAGCGCTGTCGGGGTCGCCTTTATATCAATGGATTTTTTATAGAGGTCCAACGCCTTCTTCCATCTTTCGGTAGCCGGAAGGGCCTTGTCTTTTCCGGCTGCGTAATAAACATCGTCGGCTTCCCTTTCCACTGCATAGGCCTTTCCGGTTTGGGAAGATGAATAAAATCTGAAAGCCGTCAGCAGCAGGGCGGCCACGGCGATTACCGATACGATGATGATCACCTGCCTTTGCCTCTTTTTCATTAAATCCAGCGCCTGTAAGGCGACGTGTTTTACCTCCTCCGCCTCGGCGGGTTTCTTTTTAGCAGGTTTTTTCTTGATAGTCTTGGGCATCTAATTCCTCCGGGTTTCCTCAATAAGCCTCTCTGAATTTTCAAAAACTTGTTTTATACTTTCTTCTGCAATGCCCGCGGCAAGCAGAACCAGCTTTGCACGTTCAACCGTTATCAAATCTTCAGGGGCGTGGGAGTCGGTATTGATCACAAGCGCGGCTCCCGTTTCCTTTGCGACCTTCGCGACATGGCCGTTTGAAATGCTGTGCCCCTTGCGCGAGGTGATCTCAAGAGCAACTCCTCTTTTCTTTGCCATCAACGCATTTTCGACACTGATGAGACCCGGATGAGAAAGGATATCCGCCCCGGCTTCAATGCCGGCCCTGTTGGTCCCCGGGGCCACCGGCTCGGACAGGGTCTCTCCGTGTACAACTACGATTTTTGCGCCGAGTTTCCGCGCGCGTTCAACCATCTTGCCGATCAGTCCGGGCGGCACGTGGGTTATCTCTGCGCCGGGTAGGACTTTTATCTGCAGATACTCATTTAAGGCTTCGATAGTCTTAACGATAGCGGGGACCACATTTTCAATATTGGATGGGTCCACATGGTCGGTAATCGCCAGCGCCCTGTAACCCGCAACATAAGCCCTCCGGATAAACTCCGAAGGGACAAGTACCCCGTCGCTAAGCAGAGTATGAGTATGCAAATCAATCATGACACTGTAACATACAGAAAATCCGGCGTAAAAGTCAAAACGGCAAGGGCAGCGGATTCCAGTGAGGACGTGTAAATTCCTTCTCACCGGCGTCGGGCCGGGGCCGGAATTACGGCCTGCCGATGGAATAATATTGGAAACCCATCTTCCTCACCCTGTCGGCTTCATAAATGTTCCGGAGGTCAAAGAACAATTCCCCATGCACAAGCTTTTTTATCCTGAGTAAGTCCAGGTTCCTGAACTGGTTCCATTCCGTGACTATGACGACGGCGTCGCTCCCCTTTGCAGCTTCGTAGACGTCTTTACAATATGTAATTTTGGGCAATATCTTCTGTGCGTCGTCGACCGCGACCGGATCGTAGGCGCGTACCTTTGCCCCCGCCTTTAGGAGCTTGGTTATGATATAAAGCGAAGGCGCATCTCTCAGGTCATTGGTGTTGGGCTTAAACGAAAGACCGAGGATACAGACGGTCTTGCCCTTTGCCTTGCCCAGCGCCCCGATTATTTTATCGGCAGCTTTGGCTTTTTGATTTTCATTGGCCTTTATGACCGCCTCGATAATGCCCATATCAACGCTGTTTTCTTTGCCGATCTGCAATAGGGCGAGGGTGTCTTTCGGAAAGCATGAGCCGCCGTAGCCCGGGCCCGCGTGAAGGAATTTCGGCCCAATCCTGCGGTCCAGCCCCATTCCCTTGGCGACGACCTGGACATCAGCGCCGACATTTTCGCAGAGGTTTGCAATCTCATTGATATAAGATATTTTGGTGGCGAGAAATGCGTTTGAGGCATATTTTATAAGCTCTGCCGTTTTGACATCCGTTATCACTATAGGGGTCTCTATGAGGTAGAGTGGGCGGTAGAGGTCTTTCATTATCGCAACCGCCTGGGCGCTCGAAGCGCCGATGACGACCCTGTTAGGTCTCATGAAGTCCTCGATCCCGGCGCCCTCCCTCAGAAATTCAGGGTTGGAAACGACGTCGAAGTCCACACTCTCCTTCAGGTTCCTGGAAATAATCTTCCGGATTTTTTCACCAGTGCCTACGGGGACGGTGCTTTTTGTGACAATGACTTTATAGCTTTTTATATGCCTTGCTATGTCCCTGGCGACATTTTCCACATACTTCATCTCCGCGGAGCCGTCTCCGCGGGGAGGGGTGCCCACCGCTATAAAAATCACCAGCGAGTTGTCTACGGCATCGGCTATGTCGGTGGTAAAATTCAGCCGTCCGGCCTTCAGGTTCCTCTGTAAAAGTTCTTCAAGTCCCGGCTCATAGAACGGGACAACGCCTTTTTTCATCGACTGGATTTTCTTTTCATCGTTATCAACACAGGTCACATGTATCCCGAACTCTGCAAAACATGCCCCCGTAATCAATCCCACATATCCGCTACCAATGACAGCTATATTCATTTTTTCTCCTTTGGAAATGAAGTTTAATCAACGGATTGTTTAAATTTAAGTTTAGTTACTGATTAAGAATTTTAGAATAATTTCAGAAAATTTAAAACAGGGACGAAGGTTCAATAATCCCCTTCAGCCAATTCCACGGAAAAAGTGCCGATAGGGGCCTTGCTCTTAAGCAGGACGGGCAGCTTTCTTTCATCGTCAGTGGCCCAGATAAGAATATCTCCCGTTTTACGGAAAAGCCCCTCTGATTTTAAAAGAGGCTTTACGAGTATCGTTGCAAAGTCGCCGGCAGGCACACTCACCTTTTCCTTCCTCAATACCTGAATTTCAGTATGATAGAGTTTTTTGCTGTCAAAGATGTCGATATATTTCGACTTCCCTTCTTCCAGGGACATCTTTGTCATTGCATAGAACGCCGACAGCGGATCATATGCTGATTGATCGACGTAGAATTCAACTCTCTGCCCTTTTATTTTGTCGTGATAAGTTATCTTCTGCTTTCCGCTGTCCGTCATAGATTCAAAATATGTCACTTTATCACGCTTGTGCCGCCCTTCGCTTGCCTTAAGGATAAAACTTTTCGGGTAGCCATCCGGATTCAGAGTGCTTTGCGCGAAATCTTCTACCTTATAAAAAATGGAAATGACCGGTGCGGATGCAGCAAAGGTTTTAATAACGACGCCTTCGGGAGTATCTTCATAGTTAAGGACTGCTTCTCCGGCCTTGATTCCCGACCAGTATATATGGTAAACGAACCTTTTATTGATTGACTGTCCGGCCTCGACAACAGCGGACAGTGAATAGAGAATAGTAAACAGACAACAAAACACGACAAATGTTTCCCGGCTTCTGCGCTTCTTCATAAATTTTCTTTCACCGCCTCAAACACTTCTCCAACACTTATTTTATCCATGCAAACAAATTCCCTGCATTTCTTCTTCCGGCAGGGACGGCATGAAACGCCTGACGCAAGTACTTTAAAATTCCTGTTCTCCTGCCAGCCGTATGGTCCCGTCTTTACCGGGTCGGTAGGCCCGAAGACGGCCACAAGCGGTTTATTAAAAGAGGCCGCTATGTGCATTGGGCCTGAGTCATTGCTGACTACGGCCCTTGCCCCTGCAATCAGGGCAACGAGCTCTCTTAAATCTGTTTTCCCGCAGAGGTCAACAACTTCTGCACTTCTGTATTTTTTTAACTCCACAATCTCCTGCGCTATCTTTCCATCGCCCTTACTTCCGACAATAACGGCGGGGATTGAAAGCTTTCCAATAAGTGATGCAAATTTTTCCGCAGGCCATCTCTTGGTTTCCCACCTCGCAGAAGGGACTATCACTATATATTCGCCGATGCCGCCTAAAAGTTTTTTGACTTTTGCCTTTGGTCCTTTGTCGACATAAAGCGGAAATTCGGCACTGTTTACTTTGGCCCCGATTGCTTTTGCTATTTCAAGGCATTTGTCCACGGCGTGCATGTCTTTACTGACGCGGATTTTCTTGTCATAAAAAAACGTACTCCCCTCCCGTGCATCCGCAAAACCGACTTTCATCGCGGACTTTGCAAATAATGTCATCACCCCGCTTCTTAAAAGTCCCTGAAGGTCAACAACTACGTCATAACGCTGTGCCTTCAATTCATTGCAAAGTGTCTTTGCTATATGGAACATCCTGCCGACTTTCTTTAATGCGTCTTTATCAAAGACAATGAGTCTGTCAATCAGGGGATTGCCTTCGAGGATGTCTTTAAAATTCCTGCCTATCACCCAGTCAATCCGGGCCTTTGGGAAGGTGTCTTTTACTGCCTTCAAAAAGGGCAGGGCATGAATAACGTCACCCAGTGAGCTGGGCTTGATGATAAGCAGCTTCATTACAATAAGTTTATAGAAACGCTGCCGTGATTGGCAATCGCCGCCGTCAGAGTTGTTTCTCCCACGTCTTTGCGTATTTAAGAAATGTATAGTAGCCGTAAAAGACTGCAAGCATCAGTCCGCGTGTGCCGTCGAGGAATCCGAGCCGCAGGAAATACATTTTAAGAAAAGTTGAAAGCGGTCTCACTGTGAGAGAAAACAACCCGGCTTTTCCTGATTTTTTTATTATCTCCCGAGCGGCAAGCGCAGAGTACTTTTCCATTCTCGATACGAAATCGGAGACACTGCGGTAGGTGTAATGCCTGAGAGGATTTTTCAGATATCCTGTCCTGCCGTCAACGATTATCTTCTCATGTACCTCACGGATCTCAAAACGCCCCTTGTCCTTTCTGAATAATCGCAAGGTATAATCGGGCCACCAGCCGCCGTGCTTTATCCATTTGCCGATAAAATAATTCTCCCTCGGAATATAAAAACCACTGCTTTCCGTATCTGATATTGCTGCCACAATTTCCGTCTTCAATTCCGGCGTTACCCTCTCGTCGGCATCGAGTATTAAAACCCATACCCCTTTCGTGTAATCAACCGCCTTCTGTTTCTGCCGTGCAAACCCTTCCCACCGGATTTGATAAACTTTATCGGTGTATTTTCTGCAAATTTCGACAGTCCTGTCGCTGCTGAAGGCATCGACGACGATAATTTCTTTTGCATCGGCAACGCTCACCAGAGCGTCTTCGATGTTGTGTTCTTCATTCTTTGTTATTATGGCAACCGAGACTGGAAACAATTACGACTCCTTATAAAAAATGTCACCCCCCTTGCCCCCTTTCGGTACGAGTCGTTTCCGACCCCTCAATGGAGGGGGACAACAGAATTCCCCTCTCCCCTTGCGGGAGAGGGTCAGGGAGAGGGGTTTCCTCTTTCATCAAGTATCCTCTCATACAACGCCTGTATTTTCTCAATATGCTTCTCAAAAGTAAACTCTTCAGCCAACTGTCTTGCATTCGCGCTCATCGACTCCAGTTTGTCTCTATTGGTCATAAAGAACCTTATCTTCTCCGCGATAGTCCTTACGTCCTCCGGCTCCGGTATGACATAACCATGCGCCCCGTCTTTTATTATCTCCGCAGCGCCGCTGTTTTTCGTTGTTATCACCGGGAGCCCGCTTGCCAGGGCTTCAAGGTGGACATTACCGAATGGTTCATAGATTGTGGGGAAAACAAAGATGTCGGCGGCGGCGTAGTACTTGTAGTTGTCCTTCTGCGGCCCGCAGAAAATGATATTGGGGACAGGGGGGTGTTTACCCTTCCCCACAACCAACACCTTAACCGGCCCTTCCATCCCTTTGACCGCTTCGATCAAAGCTCCGACGCCCTTTCTCTCAAAGCCCGACCCCATAAAGAGCGCTACAAAATCATTCTCAGCCAATCCGTGCTTCCGCCTTATCTCATCTCTGTACTTTTCTCTGTTCCCCGGGTGAAATTTTTCCGTATCAACGCCATTATAAATCACCTCTATATCGGAAGCCGGAACGCTGTAATTGTCAATTATATTCCTTTTGACCATCTCTGATATGGCGATGATTTTTTTATACCTGTGCCTGATGAAAATCTTATGCTCCAGATCAAGGATGAGCCAGTGATACGGGTTCAGGACAATAGAAAGCTTGCCCAACAGCCCGGTCCTCTTCCATCTCTGCCTGAGCCATTCAATGTGACAGCCGTCTCCAGCCCGGTAAATGTCCTGATACATTGTCTTGTCATGGGTCTGGATTATGTCGAAATAATTTCTCTGTTTCTTCAGAATGAAATATGAAGATATTGCAAATGAGAGGTCCCTTAGAAATGAATTGAACGTGACGGCAGGCACTTGATGGAAGTAAATATTTTTGTGTGTTCCGTCCGCCTGCCATTTTATTGCGAATACATGCATCTCGTGCCCGTCATTGGCAAGCTTTTCTATGAAACTTCCTGAAAAACTTTCCGCCCCTCCGTGGAAGGTATATTTCTTTCTAATTATGGCTACTTTCATTTGTTCCACTGGCTGCCATTCCCAAGCCGAGCACGACTGCAAGGTGTGTCATTTCTACGGATGTCAGCATAGAGTGCACAACATAATTGCCTAAAATTATTGATGCACAAGCTATCAGCATATAGCTTTTCAGTCCGGTGGCACGAAGGGCTTCCGTCCAGAAAACTTTTATCGCGATAAGGACCAGCAGCAGATATGGAATAAAACCGATAATCCCCTGGTGAAATAAGATCTCAAGAAACATGTTGTGCTGGTTCTTGTCGGTCGGGAGGGCTTTCTTTAAAATCGTTTCTTTAAAAGGCTCATCCCGGTGAAACAGATCGTCGCCGTAACCCCAGCCGGTTACGGGCCTGTTCACTATGGCATAAACCGCCGCTTTCCATAACACCGTGCGTTCGTTGAAGGTGTGAAGGTCTCTTGTTAAATTATCTATCCTTGTTTTGACGTCAGGGACTGACCAATATGCGAGTATTCCGATTACGAGAGGAACAATTATTAAATATGCCATAATTTTTTTCAGGTTATATCCTTTTTTTCTTGAAAGGTATAAAGACCAGATAAACATTATGCTTGCGAAGCCGGCAAGTCCCCCTCTCGATGTGCTCAGGACCAGCGCAAGAACGAAGACAACAAGCGATACGGTCAGAATGGTCCTTGAAGCGGCGCCCTTCCAGGTATGGTAGAGGACAAAAGAAAAAGGAAGAAGCATGCACAGATATCTTGCAAACCTGTTGTGCCATATATGGACCAATAATGTATCGGGCTTCAGCATCTCCATTTCCTGGGTGCCGTAACTGTAAAATCCCGCCCCGACTATAAGGATTGCAGTAACGTAGCAAACAAAAAGCGCTTTTTTAAGTCTTTCCCCGTCAGCCATCACCGTGCTGATCACGGGGAAGAGCAAGCCGACCTTGAGGAGCTCTCTTTTAAGGTCCATCAAAGAATACAATGGGTCGATGGAGAATATCACGGCAAAAGGCGCTACTCCCAGCCAGATCCACAACCACTTTGAAACAGGCTTTTTCAAAAGGTAAAGATTTTTTCTATGTTTCAAAGTGAACAGCCACAGGGCGAAATTCCCGAATATCAAAATATTCCTTATGCCCTCTCCTTTTGCAAGGAACGTAAGAAATATGTACAGATAAATACCGTACTCAATAATCCTGTCCAGGGTTTCATATCTCTTTTCCATCAATTCGTTCTGTTGTTTGCCCGTATCGCCGGATACAATCTTTATTCCTGTGAATTGTTACAGATTGGCCATGTCCAGAATCTGCCGGACCCTGTTGTCATATGTGTGGTCTTTCAACACTCTCTTGTGCCCTGCAAGGCTGATTTCACTTCTTTCATCCGGGTGGTGAAGATAATACTCTATCAAACTTTTAAGCCCGTCAATGGTTTTATAGCAGATGATTTCTTTACCTACCCTGAACAAGTCCTCCATATCTTCTTTGTATTCTGCAATCTGAAATCCGCCGCACGCAGCTATGTCGAAGGTCCGGCCCTGGGTCCCTTTGATATCATTTAAAGGATGATGCGGATTCAGTGAAATGACGGCCCCGCAGATTGCCTTTGTCTTGTTTGTGCCCCATACTCCCCTGCCTTTGTAGAGCTTTCGAATCGCATTATCGGTCCTGGTCCATCCGGTCCCCCAAATGGCCGGCTTGAAATCCAGGAGCTCTTCCACAAGTCTCAGCCGGTAAGGATACATCGAGCCCATTATCATCAGATTTGACGAGAAGATCCCCATATCCGCAGCGTCAAGTTTTAAAGGCTTTCTAACGGCAGGGTCTGCGCACTGGGGCAGGTAATGGACATTTCTGAAACCCGTCTTCCTGAGGCATTCCAGAACATAGGTGTCTTTAACAAAGTAATAATGGCACGGGGCAATAGCATTAAAATTACCCATAAGTATGGGATTGTCATTCATTACATTTATGATTATCGTGTCTGTTCTTTTCCTTATTTCCCGGAGCGTATCCGCTTCTATGGGGCCCGCCTTGAATAACGCCAGGATATCGGGTCTTGTACGCATTACACAACCGAGCAGCCTTTTGTTCATGATGTGGTGCCATAACCTTTTTAAGTGCTTATCATTCTCTACGAACCGGAACATGCCGTCAAGTCTGTAGGCAAAATAACCGGTCTCTATCCCGGCCCTTTCGAATGCCTTCATAAACAACCAGCTTTTCTCATCTATAAACCGGTCATCTTTTGTGACCAGCTCAGGTCCGGCAATCAGTATTTTCATTTATTCTTTTCCGTGAAGGATGCGCATTGGCTGACAATCATTATAACTGCGTTTAAACACAATTTTAAACTTCATACCCGCTTTTAACTTATGAACTCCCTTCCAATCCTGTTTGCCCTTTCTGCGGTGTCTCTTTGCGGTTGATGTTCAAAAGACCGCAAACCGCTTTAAAGACCTCATCGGGTGTGATCGAATCCAGACAGTGCTTCTTTGCCTTGCACCTGTAATTGGTAGTGCCGCATTCACAAGGAGCCTGTACAACCGCTGCGAGAGATTGGTCCATATGCCAGGGCTTCCACTGCTCCAGATCACCGGGGCCGAATATAACAACCAGCGGCCGGTCCAGGTACGAGGCAATATGCGCAGTGCCTGAATCAACACTTATCACAAGGTCGGCACGTTCGATAAGTGCACACAGCTCTCCAAATGAGGTCCTGTCAATCAGGGACAAGGCAGGCCCTTTCATCCCTTCCAGTATCCTGTCGGATTGTTCTCTTGCGAGCGTTCCTCTTCCCGTGAAAATTATTTTCATCCCCGGTTCTCCAAGCAACCTGTCGCACAGCCCTGCAAAAAAATTCGGGCGCCAGTTCTTCGATTGTTTGCTCCCGCTCGGAGAAACTACCACCAGACGGGCGCCGGCATCCGGAAGGAATTCTGAAATCGTTTCTTTTTCGGAAGGGGCAATCCACAGGGTCCGCTTCTGCCGACCGCAATCAAATTTGCCAAGAGGTTTTAAGGCCTTCAGATTTCGGTCAACATCGTGTTCGCTGTCCGTATATCTTTCAACAGCAGAAAAATAGCGGTACTGCAAGCGGTGTTTCAGGCACACGCCTTTGAGTGATTCGGGAAGAACACCCAAGGCATATTTTATATTCAGCTTTTTCTTCAGCCTTATCCAGCCGGCATCCTGAGAAGAGGTAATCATCAAATCATAACGCGGGCAGTGGCGCTTATCTTTCCCCAGGTCGTCAATTAACATGATATTAATTGCCGGGACACGTTCAGCAACTGCAAGACCGTCTTTCCGGCAGGCGAGAGTGATCCGGGCCGAAGGGAACATTTTCCTGACGCAGAGGATGGTCGGGAGAAAGGTCAGCATGTCACCTAATTTTTGACACCTGAATAATAATATATTTTTGATCTCCCCTTTATCGAAAGCCTTGAGGAGCCGACTCTTCTCATCCGAATTTGAGGATTTCCAGTTTATCATTTCAGACCCTGTATGTTCTCCTCCATAATTCCAGCACTATCATCAGCCATAACTGTTCGGAGACATTCATATCCGTTGTGGTAAATTCGTCGATTATCCTGTGGACGCGTTTCAGGTCAAATATGTCCCCTGAAACAAAATCTTCCTTTGAAAATATTCCGTACAGGAGCGCCGGGTTCCCCTTGAACCAGTATTTTATAGGCGGGCTGAACCCCATTTTTTTCCGGTGGATTATCTCCCTCGGGACATATTCCTCAAGGATGGTTTTCAGGATATACTTGCCGCTTTCCTTAAATTTATATTCGGGCGGCAGGGCATTGCAGAATTCCACCAGACGATAATCGACAAAAGGGTTCCTGCCCTCCACGGAATGGGCCATTAAAGCGAGGTCGGTCTTCGTGAGTATGTAATCGGGCAAATAGGTGTGCATGTCGATCCAGATAAGCCTTTCGATGGTGTCTGAAATTTTATTGAAATCATCAAGCCCGTCAACGAGGTCTTCAAGTGTAAAATTATCGAGCTTGTCATAAAATCCCGGGACCATCACATACCTTTTAAAGGTGTCGCTGAATCCGTTAAACCTTTTCAGATACGCCCCCCAGAATCCCGCCGCCAGATCTTCTGCAATTCTCTGAAGTTTTCCGATGAACTTTTTTTTGTTGATCTGCGGCGGCAGTTTTTTCAGAAGGTCCGTCCTTATTTGCGGCAGGAATCCCAGGATCCTTCCGCGTGCATGGATATAATACCTTTTATAACCGCCCAGGAGCTCATCGCCTCCGTCACCTGAAAGTATCACCTTGACATGTTCGGAAGTATATTTCGACAGGTAATACGTAGGGATATAAGAAGGGTCGCCGAACGGCTCATCCAGTGAATTTATGATTTCCTGTAAATCATTGTATGTAAGCTCGGGTGTCTGAAACTCGTGGTGTGTTGTCCGGAAACGGTTTGCCACTGCCCTTGCATATTCCGATTCGTCATAGCCGGGTCTGTCGAATTTTATCGTGAAGGTGTTGATGTTGTTCACGCCGTTGTCTTTCAGGAAAGCCACCATGGCGCTTGAGTCCATTCCACCGCTGAGATAAACGCCGATGGGGACGTCGGATATGGTCCGCATGAATACCGCTTCTGAAAAGATTTTTTTAAGGCCCTCTTTTGCCTCGGGAAATGAGAAAGAGCTTTTAGGGAAAAACGAGGGCCTCCAGTAAATCTCTTTCCTGATCTGCCGGGTGCTCATATCAAATTCCAGATACTCCGCAGGGGAAAGTTTGCGCACTCCGTCAAGGATGGTACCCGGAGACGGGACATACTTTAGTGTCAGGAACCTGTCTAATGAACCGGGATCGAGCCTGCGGGGGATGAGATGCATGAACCCCTTGAGCTCAGACGCAAAGATAAAGGTATCACGGTCATAAAAATATTTCAGGGGTTTAACGCCGAGCCGGTCCCGCACCAGGAAGAGTTTATTGCTTTTTTTGTCCAGCAGGGCAAAGGCGAACATCCCCCTCAATTTGTTTATGACATCAATCCCCCATTCTTCGTAACCGTGAATTATCACTTCCGTGTCCGATTTCGATTTGAAGGAGTGCCCTTTTGCCAGCAACTCGTGCCTGATTTCCCTGAAGTTGTAGATCTCTCCGTTATAAGAAATCCGGACTGTACCATTCCTTCGATTGCACTCAGGACAGTCTTCATTGCACATCGGCTGGCTTGCTGCCTCAGAAAGGTCGATAATGCTTAAGCGGGTATGAGCAAGGACGGACGACCATTCACCATCAGGCATTGAGGCGGCAGAAAAGTATTGGGCACCCCCTCTGTGTCCCTTATTAAGGGGGGAATTTGTAAAGGTGACAACTCCGGCGTTGTCAGGCCCCCTGTGATGGAGGGCCTTCAAAGACATGTGAAGTTCCTTTGTCGTTATCTTCCCGTTTTCTGAAAAAAATCCGAATATGCCGCACATATAGTTTTTAGCCGGTAGTCTGAAAACAAAAACTGAACGCTATTCCCGTGAACAGGAATTAATTGGAACAGTCGATACATAAAAGTACCATATTGGCAATATTTTTGAAAATTCGGGGTTGCCGGCGGGTCTGCGACAAAGAAGGTTTTATCCTGAAAAAACAGTTGAGCCACAGCCAACAGCAGGCGCTTTAAGCGAGAACACAGAGAAAAGATTAAAAGACAATAGATTAAGAAAAAAAATCATTTCACCCTTCTTTATCTCTGTGTACTCTGTGGCAAATTGCCGTTTTGGGTTTACTCTATATTGAACACCGCCACTTCTTTTATGCCGGGGATATATTCCCCCACGGGGACCAGCTTACGGCCTTCGTTTACGCAACCTATCACTATCGTCCACAACTGGTTAAGCTCTGTCTTTTCCCGCTCGCTCTCCGGGATCATTTTAAGAAGTGTGCCTTCAAGTTCGATTTTCATAACTTACTTAAGCCTCGCCTCTGCAGCCTTCCAGTCGATGTTCTTGAAAAATGTCTCGATATAGTCTGCCCGCTTAAGGCCGTAATCAAGCATAAACGCATGTTCGAAAACGTCCATTATAAGAATGAGATTGCTGCCTGCCGGATGAGAAACGTCATGTTCGTTGATCCAGAAGTTGATCAACTTTCCGTTTGCGGTGTCCTGATAAAGCGCTACCCATCCTATGCCCCTCATTGTGCCTGTTGCCTTGAAATCTTTTTCCCATGCTTCATAACTTCCGAAAACGTCGGAGAGTTTCTTTGACAGCCTGCCGTCTTTATCAATACCGCCCTTTCCCCCAAGGTTCTCGAAGTAATATTCATGAAGCCGCATGCCGTTAAATTCCCACCCGAGTCTTCTCTTGAGCTCGGCAAATTCGGGTGTGCCCGTCTTGCCGTCTTTTAGCATCTGATCGAGTGAGTCCATGACCTTATTGGTGTTTGTCACATACCCCTGATAGAGCGTGAAGTGGTTTTTCAGCAGGGTCTCGCTGAAGCCTTCCATGCCGATAAGTTTTGAATAATCCTTTGCCGTGTATGGCATACCCTGACCCTCCTTTTTAATTAATAGTATTCTGAAAGCAGGCGGGTTACTATGACCGATATCATACGCCTGCAAAAGACCACCCTGTCCTCTGCGGGCCGGAAACATTTTTTCCCCTTCCGCGAGTTATGCTTCGTGGACATGTTTGCGCCAGCTATCCAGATAGTCTTTTGTTACTTTTTTTATACCGTGATGTTTTGTAGCGTGCTCCGCAGCTTTTTTTAAGACCTCCTCAGTTGTCTTGCCTTTCGCCACAAAACTGCACTCAACGCCCACATCTTTGCAACCCAATGCTTTCATACCGCACCTCCTGTCTGGTTATCTGAAAACCAGTATATCAGAAAACAGAAGGATTACAAGTTTTCGTTTGGGACTGCTTGGCTTGCCTTAACAAAACACTTTATTTTCTGAACTCCTCCATGGCCTCTCTCACCAATGCTTCAGGCCCGTCCATATATCTCGGTGAAAAGTGAAGGGGCTGAAGGCTGCCTGCACCGGCTTCTCTTGCGGTCCTGCCGGCCTCTCTTGCTGTAAGATGGTATCTGTCTTTTGCCCGGCCCCTGTCTTTTTCCAGAAAATAAGTCTCGATATAAAGCACGTCCGAGCCCTTAACAAGCTCAATAATTTTTTTTATGTTCTCCTCGCTGCCGAGGGCATCAACGACATATGATATCTTTTGTCCCTTCGTTATTTCAGCGATGTGCTCAAGCTCAGCAAACGCGAACGTCTTCTCGTTTATTGTAAAGGTGGTGTCTATCGCCTTTTCTCTTATTGCCGTCTTCAAGTTGCCGAGCCACGGGCCGACGGGGAGGCCCATTCTGTTCAGCTTGTCCTTGTCGATGTTGATATGGTAATCCTCCTCAAGACTGAATGCCAGACAGGGGATCTGGTGGTCAAGGACCACGGTAGAGACCCTGAAGAAGGCATTTTGCATGATGATACTGTCAAACGACCTCGTCCCGAAGTCTTCGCGCATAAAGGAGTTCTCCGCCTTAAAAACAGTTTTTTTTATGAGTCCTTCTGCAATCTCCGATACGTGAAGGACGACAGGGTAATCGCCGATGAGATTCCACGTATAACTTTTCAGTTTCCCCTCTACGCAATCCGTAAAGCCGGACGGCCCGTATAGGCGCAGCGGGGTGTCCTTTTTCAGGCTGACTCTCAGGACATTGTCAAAACCTATGAAGTGGTCAACATGTGTATGGGATATAAAAATATCATCTGTTTTGAGGATATCTCTTGCGGAAAGGCCTGTAGTAAATCCGAGATCGAACATCAATGCCCGCCCTTCTCTGAGCACCCTGATATAGAGGCCGGGGTCTCCAAAAGGGTCATTGAGCAGTCTTGCGTGAAAAGAGGGTTTCATGGAAAATTATAGCTTAATTAGTGATATAATGAACAATAAAATTAAGAATTTCAGATGAAATGCCGATTGAAATGCAGGGTCCGATGGTTCGGTCCCGGTGTTTATTGACCTGGAAGCGTTTTTAATGCAGGCCATAAATAATCAAGCAAAATTTTAAAAATTATATCATCATTGCCTGAAATTGGAGAGGGAGGATTGAATGCCTGAACTAAGGAAAGACCCCGTATCCGGCAGATGGGTCATTATATCGGTGGAAAGGGGCAAACGCCCCTCTGATTTTGGAATGAGGGTCTCTGCAAAAAAGGGAGGTTTCTGCGCCTTCTGTGAAGGGAACGAACGCACTACCCCCCCGGAAATACTGGCTTTCAGGCCGGACGGCAGCAGGCCCAATACGCCCGGATGGACTCTCAGGGTAGTGCCCAATAAATTCCCTGCGCTCCTTATCGAAGGGAGCCTCAACAGGGCGGGCGAAGGCATATTCGACAAAATGAACGGTGTCGGGGCACATGAGGTAATCATAGAAAACCCGAACCATAATTCTACCCTTTCGACGATGCCCCTGAAATCAATCGAGGACGCATTATGGGCCTTTCATCAAAGGATCACGGACCTTAAGAGAGACAGCCGTTTTAAATATGTGCTCGTCTTTAAAAATGAAGGCGAGGAGGCCGGCGCCTCACTTGAACACACGCATTCCCAGCTTATTGCCCTGCCGATCGTACCGCATCTCGTCGAGGAGGAGATCGAACAGGCAAAACAGTACTATAGTTATAAGGAGCGGTGCATCTTCTGCGACATAATCCATCAGGAGAGGGGCAGCAAGACCAGGGTCATTTCCGAAAATGATGACTTTATCTCACTCGCCCCTTTTGCCCCGAGGGCGCCCTTTGAAACAATAATATTGCCCAGGAGGCATGAATCCAGTTTTATGCCGGACGGGAAAATAAGTCTCCTGGCCCAGATTATCCAGAGGACCCTGAAGCAGATAGACAAGGTCCTGGATATGCCTCCGTATAACATGATGATACACACATCGCCTTTCAAGGTGGAGGTCAATGAATATTATCACTGGCATATTGAGATACTGCCGAAGCTCACAAAGATCGCGGGCTTCGAATGGGGCTCCGGGTTTTATATCAACTCCATGCCTCCGGAGGACGCCGCACGGTTCATGAGGGAGGCGGAGATATAATAACCCGGCATAGTTATCAGATATATGATATGAGCTTTTAAAACACGATGGCTGAAATAACGGAAAATAAAATGCGCAGCGAAAAGTCCCTCGAGAGGGACATCCTGACAAAAATTTCCCAGATCACAAGTTCGACCTTTGAGTTGAGGGAGATCCTTGATACCGTCTCGAGGGAAGTGGCGGACACACTTGACAAGGACTTGTGCTCTATTTGCCTGCTGAAACCTGAAAAGAAATTCATTTGCATTGAATCGGTAAAAAGTAACGGTAAAGATTCCATAGTCGTGTACGGGATCAAAGACGAGGACGATATCATTAACGTACTGTTTAAGGACAACCGGCCGCTGGCAGTGGAGGACATAAGGAGTGAGCCCCAGGTAAAGGCCCTTCTCAATCCCGAAGCAGACGACCTGCGTTCTCTTCTGGCGGTGCCTATTCTGAAAGACAACGCCATCGCGGGCGTCCTTATGGTAAGAACGAGGGAGCCCTATGTCTACAGCGAAGATGAAATCAACATCCTTACCATTATTTCGTACAACATCAGCGCTGCCATCCGCAATGCCGAGCTTTACAGAAGCGTTAAGGCGCAGTTTGACAAGCTCAAAGTCATCCATGAGATAGGCAAGGCGATAACTTCCATTCTTAATATTGACGAGCTTCTCCCCTACATATGCGAGGAGGTGTCGAAGGTCTTTAATGTAACCGGCTGCATCCTGAGACTCCTTGAAGGCGAAAATCTGCTGATAAAGGCCTCATACGGACTGCCCGATACAATCAGGCAAAAAATGACCCTTCGCCTCGGCGAGGGGATAGCGGGGCATGTGGCCCTTACGGGCGAGCCGCTGGTGATAGATGACGTTTCAAAGATGCCCGAAAATTTGCGCGTCCCCGAGATCGAGGCGACGTCCGTGCTGTGCGTCCCGCTCACTATCGGGGACAAAATAATAGGCACTCTCGGACTTTACAACAAAAGAGACGAATGGGGGGTCACCACCTTTACAAAAGATGATCCAAGGACGTTGATGACCTTTGCCTCCGCCTCCGCCATCGCCATAGAAAACGCGAGACTCTACAGGACGGAAATAGAAAAGGAAAAAGAGGTCACCCAGACAAAGGACTATCTTGCAAGCCTTATAGACAATTCCGCCGATGCGATCGTCACATCGGACCTGGACGGACTGATCACATCCTGGAACAAGGGCGCGGAAATTATCTACGGCTTTAAAGAAGAAGATGTGACGGGCCGGTTTCTCCCCATGATCCCGCCGTTTTTGGTGGAGGAAGAAAAGGCCTTTATGGGAAAGATACGCCAGAAAGAGACATTAAGAAACCTCGAGACGATCAGACAGACGAGGAACGGCAGACTTATTGAGGTGAGCCTGACCCTTTCGCCCATACTGGATTCATACGGGAACGTTACGGGAATAAGCGGGATATCCAGAGACATATCAGAGAAGAAAATGGTCGAAAAGGAATTGATCAGAAAAAACCAGGAGCTGTCGAGGCTGTTTTTCATAAACTCGGTCGTGAGGAGCACGCTCGAGCTGGACAAGCTTCTCAAAATGGTGCTTACCGTAGTTACAATGGGCGACGGACTCGGGTTTAACAGGGCGATACTGTTTCTTGTCGATGAAACGCACAATGCATTGAAGGGGATTATGGGCGTAGGCCCTGCAGGCCCCGACGAGGCAAAAGAGATATGGCTTTCCATGGAAGGAAAGAGCCTGGGGGCCATTATTGAGGAAATAGAGCGTGGGCCCGTAAAACTCGATTCTTATCTGGACAAGCTCAGCCAGAACCTGAGTGTGGACCTTGAAACGGACTGTATCCTCAGCAGGTGTATAAAGGAGAAAAGGCCTTTCAATATCCAGAATGCCAGGACCGAAACCCTGGTGACTCCCTATCTCATCCAGATGATAGGCGCCGAGGCCTTCGGCATAGCGCCGCTGATAGCAAGAGACAGCGTGATAGGGTTGATATGGGTTGACAACCTTTTTACCGGCAAACCCATAAAAGATGAAGACCTCCTGTTTTTAATGGGGTTTTCGAGCCAGATCGCATCTGCCATAGAAAACGCGAGGCTCTTTGAAAACGTTTCTCTCGCAAGGGCGGAGCTCAAGAATATATTCGAGTCGATCTCGGACATGGTCTATTTTACCGACAGCGACTTTACCATAAAGCGTATCAACCAGGCTGTCGTAAAGAGGACCGGAAAATCCGAAGAAGAGATCATAGGAAAAAAGTGCTACGAAATATTTCATGGAAAAGAAGGGCCGTGGGAGGCATGTCCACATTCCAGGTCGGTCAACCAGAGACAACCTTTTGTAGGAGAGCTGGAAGACCCCTATCTCGGCTCCACCTTTGTTGTTTCGAACTCACCGATATTTGATTCAACCGGAAATTTTGTCGGGACCGTCCATATATCGCGCGACATTACGGAGCTGCGCACATTAAGAGAGAGGGTCATACATTCAGAGAGAATGGCCGCGTTAGGGGAATTGGCCGCGAGGGTAGCACACGAGATAAGAAACCCGCTTATTTCCATAGGGGGGTTTGCCCGGAGGCTCGAGAGGAAACTCACGGACGACACACAGGAGTATGCGCGGATCATCGTCAACGAAGTCACGAGGCTCGAAAATATCCTCAAGGAGATACTTGGTTTTGTGAAAAGCTCCAGGGTCAACAAGATGAGCCTGAACATCAATGAAGTTGTAAATAACATTATAGACTTTATTACGCCCGCGATGACCGAAAGGCATAACACAATAATCAGAGACCTGTCCGAGGTCCCTATCATGACGGCGGTTGACCCCGACAGGATCAAAGAGGCGCTTCTTAACATTATTACAAATGCTTCACAGGCAACAGACACCGGGACCATTACCATAAAGACAAGGATGGAAGACAACGAGGCCGTAATCGAACTGTCGGACACGGGTTGCGGCATCAGGCCGGAGGACCTCAAGAGCATCTTTAATCCCTTCTTTACGACGAAGCCGCAGGGGACGGGCCTCGGTCTTGCAGTGACCCACAAGATCATACAGGAGCATGACGGCAAGATAAAAGTCGAAAGCGCGTGGGGCGGGGGAACGGCCTTCAAGATATATCTGCCGTTGGATGAAAAACAGGAACAATGATTTATTTATATTATTAACTTCATATCAGAGAAAGAAGGGAGGAAGCCATGAAGCTTCTCGTTGTTGACGACGATTTAAACATACAGCGCCTGTACAAGGAAGAGCTCGAGGAAGAGGG
The DNA here is from genome assembly GCA_003599275.1 of Nitrospiraceae bacterium. Taxonomy (GTDB): domain Bacteria; phylum Nitrospirota; class Thermodesulfovibrionia; order UBA6902; family UBA6902; genus SURF-23. Next base: position 31,047 of record QZJG01000002.1, read on the forward strand.
GTACAATGTCATTATCGCGACTACCGGCAAGGAAGCGCTTGAGATATTCGAAAAGGAAAACCCCGATATCGTGACTCTCGACATACTCATGCCCGATATCGACGGGATAAGTCTCCTGAGGAAAATGAAGGAGAAGCGCCCCAATATACCGATAATAATGTCGACGGCGTATGACTACAGGGATGATTTTGCGGTATGGGCCTCTGAAGCATATATAGTGAAATCATCCGACCTCAGCGAATTGAAGAATACGATTAAAAAGCTTATCAGTGAATAGGTGCTTTGTGAGGGGAATTACAATTTTTTTTAACGGACGCCGGTAAAATATTTTTATGAAGGCGCATAAAAAGGCACCAAAATCATTGCCTTTTACCTGGCCGATCATTATAATTTCAGAAAGATTTTATAGTTACATTAACCCAATAAACAAAGGGAAACATTTGAGACCAGAGGAAGAAGCTGGTAACAGGCAAGACGGACGCAGGCATCGCGCCGGTCTTTTTCATTTCATTTTTTTTATATCGGCGCTCTTCGTGATGTTATCGGCAGAAACCTCTTGCGCTGCCGATGTCTATGCAAGAGCGGCGGTCGTTATTGACGACAAAGAAGAAATCCTTTACGCAAAGAACCCTGACCTCAAGCTGCCTCCAGCCAGCACGACAAAGCTCATCACCGCCATGGTAGCTCTCGATAAATTAAATCCGGACAGCATGGTAACTGTCAGCAGAAAGGCGGCTGACACGCCTTCCGTTCAACCGCATCTCCGGGCGGGTGACAATATCAGCGTGCGAGACCTCCTTAACTTTGCATTAATAAGGTCCATTAACGGCGCTGCCATTGCCCTTGCCGAGTCCGCGGCAGGTTCTGAAAACTCTTTTGTTCCCCTCATGAATGAAAAGGCCCTTTCGGTCGGCGCGTTGAATACCAGATTTATAAATGCCTCCGGGCTTCCCGGAAAAGGGCAGCACACCACGGCCCGCGACCTTGCCAGGATCATGAAAAAGGCCCTTTCATACCCGCTTATTGCAGAAATTATCGACACAAAGGTCAAGGCGCTGGACGTCGACGGTAAAACCATTCTCCTTACAAATACAAATAATCTTCTATGGGATGACGACGACCATTTAGGCGGCAAGACAGGATATACAAGGGCGGCGCGCCATTGTTTTGTCGGCGCTTCCAGCAAAGAGGAAGGCGTCATCATTATCGCACTCCTCGGAGACTCGTCAAGAAATACGCTCTGGACAGATGCCGAAAAACTTCTTGCAAAGGACTTTGAGAAAGGTACCATCATCATAACGGACCAGAAAAGCTATAAAGTAAAACCCCGGAGAGTTAACCGGAGCAGGACCAGGCGAAGCAGGACCAAGTCTTTGTAGAATATAATCTTACTGCCAGAGGTCTCTTCATTTTTTCAACCCCTTATTTTCACCAGGAATACTTACTTTAATAAGCCCAAGCGCCCAATAGGGTAAGGGCTGTCCTGATTGCATCTTCCCTACTTCATAAAGTAACATTAATACGTTATGTTTCAGAGCTTCAGCACAACAGGAATAGGCAGTTTGCCGCACACGGACCCCGTGGAGGCGTGTGACATAATTCTGAATTCGGTTGATATCCCCTTCTGGCCGCAGCTTCCGCACAGGAGCTTCCTCGAACTTATGGTCCCTCAATACTCCGAGGGCTTTCCCTTTGTAAAGATCGAGGGGGAGGACGTCAGCGTAATAGAAGGTGAGGAGAAGGCGGTCTCGATTTTTTATGAGACGGTCGCCGGTAAAAACGGCTTCCCTATTTCCAGGGAACGCGCAGCCGGGCTGCATGCCTTTATCGATATCCTCGGAAAACGCGGCAGGAAACCCGACACGTTAAAAGGGCATATTACGGGACCGCTTACCTTTACATTATCTCTGACCGACGGCCAAAAGAGGCCTGTTTATTTTGATGAGGAGCTCAGGGAGCTTGCGCTTGAGCTTCTTAAGGGCAAGGTGACCTGGCAGATTAACGCACTGAAGCAATTTGCCGGCAAGGTGCTTATCTTTGTCGATGAGCCGATCCTCTCGGCGTTAGGCACATCCGCTTATTTAGGCGTAAGCAATGACGAGGCGTCAAGGATGCTCCGGGAGATTGTCGGACATATCAAGGCTTCCGGTGGCATTGCCGGGATCCATTGCTGCGGCAAGGCTGACTGGCCCCTGATTCTTTCGTCGGGCATTGACGTCTTCAATTTTGACGCATATTTTTATTGGGACACCCTCGGCATCTATCCGGAAGAGATAAGGAAGTTTATTGCAGGCAACGGTTATATCGCGTGGGGAATAGTCCCGACAACGGACAATGTAAGAGGCGTGACCCTGCAAGGCCTGGCAGAGCAGCTTGAAAGGGGACTGACCTCGCTGGAAAAGATCGGTATCCCCCGCGACAGGCTTTTGCAACAGTCGCTTTTGACCCCTTCCTGCGGCACCGGCTCACTGGAAATACGGGACGCCCTGAAGGTTTTTTCTTTACTGAAGGACTTAAGGAACAGGTATGCCCGGGATTAAAGGGTTTATCTCCCTTGAAGGTATCGAAGGCTCAGGCAAAAGCACGCAGGTAAAACTTCTTGCCGGACATCTTCGGGCAAAAGGCCATAATGCCATCGAGACGGTTGAGCCCGGCGGTACAAACATAGGACTGAAGATAAGAGCGCTGCTGCTCGATCCCCGGAACCACATGGACCCTCTTACCGAGCTCCTCTTGTATTATGCATCGCGCGCGCAGCATGTGAGAGAGGTGATATATCCTGCAATACTCAAAAAGACGATCGTCATTACGGACCGTTTCACCGACTCTACGGTTGCATATCAGGGGTACGCGAGGGGAGTGGATTTGTCGCTTATACGCGCCTTGGATGAAATCGTAGTGCCGGACATGAAGCCTTCCCTCACCTTTCTGCTCGACCTCGACGCTGAGGAGGGGTTGAGGAGGAACCGGCAAGCCCGGAAAGAGGACAGGTTTGAGCTTGAAGCTCTCGAATTTCACAAGCGCGTCAGGACCGGTTTTCTCCAAATCGCAAAAGAAGAGCCGGAAAGGGTAAGAGTTGTCGATGCCTCACGCAGCGCAGAAGAAGTGAGCGCGGAGATAATAAAGATAGTAGAGGAAGTATGGCACTAAAAGACGTCATCGGCCAGGAGAAAGCGATCAACATCCTTTGCGGACGCATTGCAAAAGACCGTGTCCCCCATGCCCTTTTATTTGCCGGCGATGAGGGCATAGGCAAGAGGCTCGCCGCAATGAATTTCGCAAAGACGCTTAACTGTCAGGGCAAAGAACATAGAGCAAAGGGCGTGGAGGAAACCGGCCTGGATTTCGGGTTCTTTCCACCGGAGACCGAGGCGGTCAATGCCGGTCCCCAACCCCTGACCCCTGACCCTCTTATCGACTCATGCGATCAGTGCCCGTCCTGCGTAAAGATCGACAAAGCCGGTCACCCGGATGTCTTCATTATAGAGCCTGAAGGCGACGGAGACCAGATAAGGGTTGATGCAATAAGGCAGCTTGAAGAAGCCCTGGCGTACAAGCCGTTTGAAGGAAGCTATAAAATAGCCATAATAGACAATGCGGAAAAGATGAATCAATCAACGGCCAATGCGTTCCTGGACACTTTAGAATCACCGCCGGACCAGAGTGTACTGGTCCTGATTTCCTCAAGGCCCGATATGCTTCTTCCCACTATACGCTCCAGATGCCACAGGATAAACTTTTCGCCGCTGTCCCCCGATACGATGAGCAGCCTCCTTGAGGCGAGGCTTAAGAAGCTTGACCGTGAGCAGGCATTGCTGCTTGGCAGGCTTTCCGGCGGGAGGCCCGGGTATGCGCTGAATGAAAACCTTATAGGAAAGAGGGACCGGTCTCTGGATATTTTAAGGCAGATGACGGGCGGTCTCAAAGAAGAATTCAGGGACGACAAAATGTCTATGGAGGAATTGTTTGACTGGGGAGAGGTATGGCTCAGAGATATGGCGGTGTTCAAGGCGACTGGACAGGGGGAGTTTCTTGTCAATAAAGACAAAGTAGATGAGATCAGGGCTTTTACCGCAGACGCGGCTTTAAGGGATATACTTAAATTGGCCCGTGACCTTTATAATATAAGAGGACGTTTTAATTTTAATCTTAACGAAAAAATCACCATGAACTACACGAGCCTTTTAATGAGAAAGGGACTGGGGAAGACAGATGCAGGAAAATAATAGCACGGAAATCCGCACGGAACCTGAGGAGGCCGTAAAACACGACGTAGTCGGCATCCGGTTCAGGGCGTGCGGCAGGATATATACATTTGAGATCGGCGATATAGATGCGCCTGCCGGCTCTCAGGTAGTAGTCGAATCGGAAATGGGACTGAGCATCGGTCGTGTTGTGAGACCGAAACATACCGTAGAAAAAACAGATGAGCCGTTGAAAAAGGTCATCAGGCTGGCCGACGAGAAGGATTTCGAGTCAATCAAGGATAACCGTTCCCTTGAAAATGAGGCAAAGACCTATTGCATCGGCAGGACCAAAGAATTGAAGCTTCCCATGAAAATCGTGGCCGCCGAGACAACACTGGACAAAAAGAGGTTCATATTCTATTTCTCGGCTGAAGGCAGGATAGATTTCAGGGAGCTGGTGAGGGACCTTGCCTCGAAATTCAAGACCCGCATCGAGATGAGGCAGATCGGTGTAAGGGACGAGGTGAAGCTGCTTGGCGGCATCGGCGTTTGCGGAAGGCAGACATGCTGCAGCCTCTTTCTTACGAGCTTCGAGCCCGTAACAATAAAGATGGCGAAACAGCAGGACCTGTCGATAAACCAGAGCAAGCTTTCCGGCATCTGCGGCAGATTGATGTGCTGTCTCGGCTACGAATGCAAAGACGGCCCGGAAGCCGTGGAAGTCCCGGCGGTCAGGGATGAAGATGAGACACATGAGGATATGGTGACGATCGCGGAGGGTCTTTCCCCTTCGCAAGCTGAGGCGGGTACCGTTTCCGAAAGCCGGCCGGCTGACGACAGGCGCGGCGCAGACAAAACTGCCACCGGCGGTGCAGTGCAGGAGAGGTCTTCCGGTAAAAGGAGACATTCAAGAAGGGGCCATCGCGGGGCCGGAAGGCAGCACTCACCGGAGAAGGCATTAAATGACAAGCCTCCGCATGACAGCGCCCCACAGGGAAAACCTCCTGGGGAAGGCGGGCAGGGGCAGAAGCAGCCTGAGGGCGGCGCAAAGGGGAAACCTTTCAACAAGCGGAGAAGATTCTGGAAAAAGAAGAAAAATGACCAGAAATGAATCCATTGATATGGAACAAAAACATTCACCGGAAAAATTTTACGTCACCACTCCCATTTACTATGTCAACGACGTCCCTCACATAGGACATGCTTACACAACCGTTGCCGCTGATGTCCTTGCGCGGTACAACAGGCTTACGGGGAAAAAGGTTTTCTTCCTGACCGGAACGGATGAACACGGACAGAAGGTTGAAAAGGCTGCAAAAGATAAAGGACTCACGCCGCAGGAACATGCCGACATCATGGTCGGGAACTTCAAATCCCTGTGGGAGAAACTCAATATATCAAATGACGCCTTCATTCGTACTACGGATGCGGAGCATATTAAAACCGTACAGGGACTAATCCAGGTCCTCCGGGACAAAGGAGAAATAGAGAAGAGGCAGTATGCGGGATGGTATTGCACCCCTGATGAGCGGTTCTGGACGGAGAAAGACCTTGTTGAAGGGAACTGTCCTGATTGCGGGCGGCCCGTTGAACAGATACAGGAGGAAAACTATTTCTTCCTGATGTCAAAGTATCAGAAACGGCTCATTAAATATATCGAAGACAATCCATCTTACATTCTCCCTGACACTCGCAGGAACGAGGTGCTCGGATTTTTAAAAAACAACACCCTCGGCGACCTCTGCATATCGAGGCCGAAGTCAAGACTGTCATGGGGAATACCTTTCCCCTTCGATGAAAATTTTGTGACCTATGTATGGTTTGACGCGCTGGTGAACTATTATTCGGCGACAAAATACCTTGCCCCTTGCTCCTCGGAATCGAGTCGTAACGACTTGCCCCTTGCCCCTGAAAATTGGTGGCCGGCGGACCACCACCTTGTCGGAAAGGACATCCTGACCACCCATGCCGTTTACTGGTCTACCATGCTCATGGCGCTTGATTTCCCTCTGCCCAAAAACATCTTTGCCCACGGCTGGTGGACGGTTGACGGAAAGAAGATGTCCAAGTCCATCGGGAATGTTGTTGACCCGAATGAGATGATTGAAAAATACGGAGCGGATGCATTCAGGTGTTTCCTCTTCAGGGAGGTGCCGTTCGGGCTCGATGGTAATTTTTCAGAAGAGGCGTTGATAAACCGGACCAATACCGACCTTGCAAATGACCTCGGAAATCTTTTGAGCAGGTTTTCAACGATGGCGGAGAAATATCTTAACGGAGAGATTAAAAAGCCCGAATCATTTGATCGGATTGATGATTTTACAAGACAATGTATGGCTGCAGGCTTCGAAGCGCACAACTATGAGAGGAACTGGGCTTCGCTTCGCTTCAATGTGATACTCGACCATATCTGGGAACGGATACGGGCTGCAAATAATTACATTGCACAGACAGAACCCTGGAAATTGGCGAAAAGCAATCCCGGTTATCTTATGGAAGTGTTATTCAATTTATGGAATGCATTGAGACTGACTGCTGTCTCGCTTTGTCCGTTCATGCCCGATACTGCTGAAAAGATGTGGAAGCAATTAGGGCTGAGGTCATTGATTGAAGAGACTAAACAAAGCTTGCCAAAGATCCCGGTTGAAGGGCCGGGAAATTATCCTGGAATATTTACATGGGACTGGATGCCTGGTTATGAAATAAAAGTTTCTAAAGGGGAACAATTATTCCCGAGGATAGAGGTCAAGAAAGAAATTACAAAAGAAAAGGAAGGCAAAGGGACGATGACTGAATCAGGACAAGCTTCTACCGAACAGAAAACAGAAGAAAATTTAATTTCCATTGAAGACTTTGCAAAAGTGCAACTGAAGATAGGAAAAGTGCTTCATGCCGAGCGGGTGGAGAAGTCCAATAAACTTATAAAACTTCAGGTTGATACCGGGGAGAAAAGACAAGTGGTCGCCGGAATCGGCAAGGCATATACGCCTGAAGAGCTCACCGGCAAAAGCATTGTTGTCGTAACAAATTTAAAACCCGCCAGGCTGATGGGCGTTGAGTCGCAGGGTATGCTGCTTGCGGCTACCGACAGTAATGGTGTATTATCCATTTTAGCGCCTGAAAAGGATGTGAAGGAAGGAGCGGTGATCAAGTAGTCGCCGGAATGCAGAAAATCAATTAAAGAGAGTTCAGTAAAATATTCCATAAAGAAAAGAGGACATAGTATGAGCGCTGAGATAATTTCCATCAACGTAAGTGACAAAAAGGGCATGAGGAAGAAGGCCGTTGAAAGCGCAGTGTTAAGAGATAATTATGGCATTGAAAACGATGCCCACGCATCTGACACATGGCACAGACAGGTGAGCCTGTTGGCCATTGAGAGCGTTGACAAGATGCGTGCAAAGGGGCTTAAGGTAGGTCCGGGAGATTTTGCCGAAAACATTACAACCAAAGGCATTGTACTCATGACCCTTCCTATCGGTACAAAAATGATTATCGGGGAAGACATTGAAGTTGAGGTGACCCAGATCGGCAAGCTGTGCCATAACCGCTGCGCGATTTATGAGCAGGCAGGTGACTGCGTGATGCCGAGGGAAGGCATCTTTGTAAAGGTGCTGAAGGGCGGCACGATTAAAAAAGGAGACGGGATAAGGGTAATTCAGTAGATAGAAGTTAGTAGTTAAGGGGAAAAAACTTCAACCCTATTTTTCCTGCTACTAACTACTGGCTACTAACTACTAACTACTGTTATGATCAAGGTTGCAATCCTGACATTAAGCGATAAAGGCTCGAAGGGCGAGAGGAAGGACACGAGCGGGCCGACGATTGAGAGAATGGTAAAGAAGATCGGGGCCGAGGTCTCAAGCTATGAGATCATCCCTGATGAAAAGGCATTGATCAAAAAAAGGCTCCTTTCATTATGCAAAAAGGTTGACTTGATATTAACAACGGGCGGCACAGGTTTGTCTCCGAGAGACGTGACGCCTGATGCAACGCGGGAAGTTATCGAGCAGGAGATACCGGGAATAGCAGAAGCCATGCGTTACAAAGGGTCAAAAAAGACGCCGTTTGCGATGCTTTCGCGGGCGGTTGCCGGGACAAGAGGCAAGACCCTGATTATCAACCTTCCGGGGAGTCCGGCAGCCGTGAAGGAAAATCTCTCCGTAATCCTTGCATGTCTTCCCCATGCCGTTGAGAAGATAAAAGGCAGTACGGAAGACTGCGCCCACACAGGAAGACATTCTTCGCTTTGCCCGGAATGACACGCGAAGGCCCACGACAGGTTACGGTCTGTCATGCTGAACGAAGTGAAGCATCTCTTATTTTGATAACATGTCGAACGTAGGTTACATAGGCGCTTTTTTAGGCGGGATACTTTCTTTCCTTTCCCCATGTGTATTGCCGCTTATCCCATCGTATGTCTCCTATATCACCGGAATTTCTTTTGAAGACTTCAAGACCGGCGATAAGGCTTTTATACGAAAACTTACCCTTATAAATTCCTCCGCATTTGTCCTTGGCTTTTCCATCGTATTCATTCTGCTTGGCGTGTCCTCATCTTACATAGGTTCTTTATTCTCGTTCTATTATGACCGGATAAGAATAATCGGCGGGACAATTATCATATTGTTCGGTCTCTATGTAATGGGTATTCTGAAATTAAGTTTTCTTGCATCGGACAAAAGGATCCATCTGAAATCAAAACCGCGGGGTTATTTGGGCTCTCTTGTTGTAGGGCTGACGTTTGGCGCGGGATGGACGCCGTGTATCGGACCGATACTGGGTTCAATTCTGCTTATTGCAGGCACCACAGGCTCTGCCATGCAGGGCTTTAAACTCCTTCTTGTGTATTCCGCAGGGCTTGCGATCCCGTTTGTGACTACATCGCTTCTTATAAATACATTCCTCAGCCACTTCCGTGCGATCCAGAAGTATATGAGGGTCATAATGATCCTGAGCGGACTTTTGCTGATCGCCTTCGGGGTAATCCTGCTGACCGACTCCGTGCACATCCTCCTGAGCATGGCGCCGGACCTGGGAGTTGAAGAATTAATTATACCCCCCAAATAAACGGCGTGCCCTTTTTCGCTACAATATTTTTCCCCGCCTGCTGAAAAACTCGCTCAGGGCGACCCTTATGACGCCGCCCCGGGACCAATTCTGCCCGGTCTCTCCCGAGTATTCTTCCGCAACTTCTTTCAGCGCTTCGAGGACTTCTTCTTCGAGGTAGACCGTGGTCTTGATTAATTTTTCCTGATCGTCAGACATGGTTTAATTCCTCAAACTGATATTTTATTTTATAATACATCACACATTATGAAATTTCTCGTGTTGTTGTCATCGATGCCTTTTGAATCGGAAATGGTCTTTTCCCGTATGAAAAACGTCCGTACCTCTGAAATTGGAGGAAAAAAATATTATAAAGGGAGGCTCGGCGATCTTGATTTACTCGTATCCAATACGGGCATCGGCAAGGTAAACGCGGCCCATTCAGCAACATGCATTGCTGAACGTTTCCCGGTGAGAGGCATTATCAATATCGGCGTCGGAGGCGCTTGTCCCGGCTCAGGGCTTAAAGTTGGAGACATTGCGGTGGCCTCAAAAGAAATATACGGAGACGAGGGGGTGACACTCTCAAGAGGCTGGAAAGATATGAGAGAGATAGGAATTCCAGTAGTGAAGGTTGGGAACAGGAAGTATTTCAATGAGTTTCCGGTGGACAGGGCTTTTTCAACAAAGGTCATAAACGCACTCACCGGTCACAGGTCACTCGTAACTAAGTCCGGCCCCTTTGTCACAGTCTCTTCGACTTCGGGCACTTCCCCAAGGGCAGCCGAACTTGGGAAACGCTTTAAGAAGGCAATCTGTGAAAATATGGAAGGCGCGGCCATCGCCCAGGTCTGCATCATTTATAAAATACCCATGCTTGAAATACGGGGAATAAGTAATATTGCCGGCGTGCGGGACAAGAGAAGATGGGGCTTGAAACTCGCTTCGGAGAATTGTCAGAAGGCTTTATTGACTTCTTTGGCCGTTATTAATATAGTGTAGATATTATTCCGGATCAAAAGGAGAAGACCATGAAAAAAATTATTATCGTGATGCTGGCTTTAGTTATTGTTTTTACATCGACGGGGGCATTTGCAAAGGAACGACCCGAAGCAGTGAATATCATGGGGGACTTATTTATCATGAGGCCCCTGGGCTTCTGTTCTTTTGTTTTAGGGACCGCCGTCTTCATTGTTGCCTTGCCGACTGCCGCGATCTCAAAGAGCACAAAACAGACTGCCGACGTCCTTGTCGGGGACACTTACAGGTTTACGTTTACGCGCCCGCTTGGGGAAATCCCGTCGGGGTTATAAGATATCGGGTTTGTAATTCACCGGTAAATTATTTCCTGGCAAAAACAACCTGCTCCAGTCCCTTCCGGCTGCCCCTCCCGCCCTTTTGTGCAGGATAACCGAGGGCAATTACAGCCATGAGCTCAAGGTGCTGAGGACCGCCGGTCAATTCCAGTATTTTATCTTTACTCTTCAATATCTCGCCAAGCCAGACTGCGCCGAGCCCCAACGAGTGAATTGTCAAAAGCATATTCTGGATGCATGCCCCGATTGCCTGGCAGTCTTTTGTCCTGTCGTAGCTCAGGGAATTATCGAGGAACACAGCGATCAATACATTCGCGCTTAAGACAATTTCAGAATAATGGGTCAGACCGGAGATTTCAGTTTTCAGGTCCTTGCCTTTTATGACAGCGAACTTCCACGGCTGGTTGTTCATCCCCGAAGGCGCCCATGTGCCCGCTTCGATTATCTTGTTGATAACTTCGTCAGCTACCGGCCCTTCAGTGAACCTTCTGATGCTGCGGCGTGTTTTAATGATTTCAAAAATGTCCATGGAGCAGATACATCTTAATTGAACATTTATAATTTGGCAATGCCGGTTTTTAGTCAGGTCGGACCCATTGCCTGCTAACAGTCTGCTGAAAAAGTATTTTGGCTGTCATTGCGAACCCTTCGCGGGTCATTCTGAGCGAAGCGAAGAATCTCGTCTTTACGCTCTGGGTAAACTCCGTGAAGCAATCCGCTTCTATATT
>QZJG01000052.1 GCA_003599275.1 Nitrospiraceae bacterium
ATTGAGGGCGAGCATCCCTATGTGTATTTGGATGGGATCGCGCTAAAGCGGAGCTGGGGCGGAGAGGTAAAGAATGTATCGGTATTGGTGGCAATCGGGACCTTATTAAGAAGTACGGCAATGTTATTTTTATTGGTTCTAAGTCTTTAGAAATTATCATGCGCGACCCGGAAACTATATTTGCAGATATCCTTGATCGTCAAAACCGGGAAGCAGTCCGGGGTGAAGCGCGGGCAATCTTTCAAAGTATGCTGAATCGAAAACTCTGGAGAAAAGATTATAAGGATATGAACTACTCGATAATGTACCCCATCAGTGAGCGGGTCTGCCTTTTCTATACCTTTGCGTTTGCGATCAGGAAGGTGCTGGACCTTGACCTTCCGGCTGTGTTTGACTCGCCATACGGAATGCTCGACTCAGAGATGAGACAAGGGGTTAGAGCATTCCTGAAAGAGCAATCTTGCCAGCAGATACTTCTTGGCAAAGAATCCGAGTTTAAAGAAGATGAGAGCCCGCATTATATATTGGAATATAAATATACAGGAAGTTGTTCACGAATAAGGGATACCCACTAACTCTTATTGAATGCTATCAGTAATTAGGCCGAAAACATGCAACAGGACTTGGTCAGAGGTGACAGATGATTGAGAGACGAGAATTAATTAAGAAACTTCTTTATGGAAGTGTTGTTTGGAGCATTGCCGATCTTCAGCAGGTACATTGATGAGCATGCCTGGAAACGCAAGTCACAAACAGAATCGGGCAATTTACTGCGTTGTGGATAATCCGGAGCTGGAAGCTGCATTAAAGACCTTCGCTGAAGAAATCAATTGTGAAATACTTTTTGATTGGCCCAATAGTATTGAGTTGATTTTAGAACATTATTTTATTGCTATTGTTGACGGAAGTATTATAGATGAAGCTGTATGGAACATGTATGTCGAATTCTGCAACAATGGAGATATTAGAGTGCCGTGTTTGTTATTTGGCGACACCGGTCGACTTCAAATCCCGGAATACGGCAACGTATATCGCATAGCTTCAAATGATTATGGTGTTATATTGGACATTATAAAGAATATAAAATCCGGTTTGTTGACATCTGCCTGAATTAAGCTGACCTGTCAGGCATCTTTTCACGCTCTCTTTGTCAGCAAAAGAGAGATGCCAACTTATTCTTTCCCCCCTTCGTATCACAACGAATCACTTTATGCAGCAGATAGAAATCATTATTGTCAGGCGTTCATGGACTACCCAGGAATAAAAAGAAATAACGGGAAACAGACGAAACTCCTTTTTTTAACTTCCTCACAAACAAATACACCTTCACTCTTTTCCAGCAACCTGTTAGAATATACGCCATAAGGCTAATATATGACCCAACAATCTCTTGACGATATTTTAAAAGAAACGATTCAACGCATCCTGTCTGTTGTACAACCTAAAAAAGTGCTGCTCTTCGGTTCAGCGTCTCGCGGAGAGATGCATAAAGACAGTGACATTGATATTCTTGTTGTGGTCCAATCGGGTATGCATCGACGTAAAACTGCTCAGAAGATTTATCGGAACATGATCGGATTAGGTTTTGCAGTTGATATAATCGTGGTTACTGAAGACGACATAATGGAGTTTAAGGATAACCTCGGCATGGTAATTCGTCCGGCTCTTGAAGAAGGGAAAATATTATATGCCGCATGAAAACAAGAACGGACTCGGAACTCCTGAAGAATGGTTAAAAAGGGCCAAAAGTAATCTTGCGATTGCCAGGCTGCCTAAAACAAAAGATATTTTTTGGGAAGATTATTGCTTTGAGCTTCAGCAGGCTGCAGAAAAAGCCTTGAAAGCCGTTCTTATGTCAAAGGGCATAAAGTTTCGCTTTGTCCATGATCTTGCTGAGCTCTTGACGCTCCTCGATCAGAATAGAATCTCTTTCCCCGATGAGCTTCGTACAGCCGCTGAGTTAACGGATTACTCTGTAGAATCCCGATATCCGGGACCATTTGAACCGGTCACTGAAATTGAGTTTAAAGACGCCCTGAAGATTGCAGAGGCTGTAGTTAAATGGGCAGAGTCTGAAATCCTCCCGTCGGTTTAAAGTTGTTTTTGACAATCTCTCAGAATTTTACACATGGCAGTTGCACTGGTCGCTCCCGGATATTATGTTTCTCAGAACCCCAGGGGTTCCCACTTCTTCATCAGCTCCACCTCATCACCGGGATAAGGAAGCCCTGCGATCTTCCACGCAACGATAGGCTCTATAAACTTGTCGGTCACGCAGCTCCTCGGCTGGTCAACGTTCTTGCAGACGTAGCGCAGGATGGGAAAGAACTTGTGCTCACTGTAGTATGAGCGCATGAATTTGAGGATGTCCATCCTGTCTTTGGTCAACTCCTCAATACCTGACTGCTCAGCCAATGCGCAGGCAACTTTATCATTCCAGTCTTCAAAGTTTACAAGATATCCATAATCATCCACATTGATCTTTATATCTGAATATTCAATTACCGGCATTCCACAACCTCCCCATACATAAACTGTCTGTCATCTTTCCAAAGACGACCGTCTGTAAAAACCTGATAATAACTCTGTGATAATCTGTGTAATCTGTGGACAAATATCATTCAGCGCCCCACTTTGCAAGATGGTTGAGAAATCTCCATCTCCTCTTTACATCAGCCTCGGCCTCTTTCATAAGCTCAGCCGCGAGCTCCGGATTGGCTGTACGAAGCTCCCTGTAGCGGTTTTCCCTGTAGGCATATTCTTCAAAAGTGATGGAGGGCCCGCTGCTGTCTATCGTTAAGGGAGGTTTTCCCTGCCTCTCAAGTTCAGGATTATACCGGTAGAGCGGCCAGTGTCCGCTTTGCACGGCCCTTTTCTGCTCCTCTATCCCCCTGCTCATATCAATTCCCTGGGCAATGCAGGTGGAATATGCGACGATTAATGAAGGGCCGGTGTACGCCTCGGCCTCCATCATAGCCTTGACAGTATGTGCCGGATTAGCGCCGAAGGCGATCTGCGCCACATAAACGCTTCCATAGGTCGCCATAATCATGCCGATATTTTTCTTGGGCGTCCTCTTCCCTCCCGCTGCAAATTTTGCCATCGCTGCAAGGGGCGTTGACTTTGACATCTGCCCGCCGGTGTTTGAATATACCTCGGTGTCCAGTATCATGATGTTGATATTCTCGCCTGAGGCAAGGACATGGTCGAGGCCGCCGTATCCAATGTCATAGGCCCATCCGTCGCCTCCGATTGCCCAGACGGATTTTTTTACGAGGTAATCGGCAAGGGAGAAAAGACTTTTCGCATCAGGCGAATTGTCTCCTGCGAGCCTTTGCTTCAGCGCTTCAACATGCACTCTTTGCAGTTCAATGCCGGTCTGCGTTGACTGGTCTGCATTCCGGATTGAATCAAAAAGCTCTGCCGCGCCGGAATAAGCGGGACTTGCGCCGAGTCTTTCCATCAGCTCCAGTGCCTGCAAGTTGAACTTGTCCACTGTCTGCCTCATGCCTAATCCGAATTCCGCATTGTCTTCAAAGAGTGAATTCGACCATGCAGGCCCCCTGCCGTCTTCTCTTTTTGTATACGGGGTGGTGGGCAGGTTTCCACCATAGATTGATGAACATCCTGTTGCATTTGCGATAAGCAGCCTGTCGCCGAATAACTGGGTGACGAGTTTGATGTAAGGCGTCTCCCCGCAGCCTGCGCATGCACTGTGATATTCAAAAAGCGGCCTTGAAAGCTGTGAGCCTTTTACAGTAGAGATGTTGGACCTTGAGGGGTCTGTCTCAGGGAGACCCAGGAAGAAACTGTAATTCTCCGCTTCCACGCGGCGCACCGGCTCCTGCGGGCGCATGTTGATCGCCTTGAAGTCGGGTATCTTTTCGCCCCTCTCATCCTTTTTGTACGCAGGACACATATAAACACAAGAGCCGCATCCGGTGCAGTCCTCGGGAGCTACCTGTACCGTAAATTTGAGTCCCGCAAGGTCTTTGCCCTTTGCATTAATGGACTTAAATGAAACAGGCGCGCTCTTCAGAAAAGACGCCTCGTAAGCCTTTATCCTTATGGTTGCGTGAGGGCAGACAAAGGAGCACTGCCCGCATTGAATGCATATGTCCGGCTCCCATATAGGGACATGCACGCCGATGTTCCTTTTTTCATATTGCGTTGTGCCTGTGGGCCACGTGCCGTCGGAGGGTATGGCGGACACGGGAAGTGAATCGCCATTGCCCGCTATTATCTTAGCGGTCACCTTCTGAACGAATTCAGGCGCGTGCTCCGGGACAGGGGGCCGCATGCGTATCCTGCCTGTTGCGCGTCCGGGAACGGTGACCTCCACGATGTTCTGTATCGCCCTGTCCACGGCTGCATAATTCATCTCGACAATCTGCGTCCCTTTTTTCATATACGTCTTTTCGATCTGCTGTTTTATCGACCTGACAGCGTCTTCTTTCGGGAGTATCCCGGAGATGACGAAGAACGCGGTCTGCATGATCATGTTTATCCTCGAACCCAGCCCAAGCTCTTCGGCAAGCGCTATGGCGTCTATTATGTAAAATTTCATCTTCTTTGAAATGAGCCGCTCCTGGACCTCGACCGGCAGCGTGTCCCAGACCCCGTCGCTATTGTGCGAGGTAGTAAGCAGAAATGTAGCGCCCTCCTCCGCATTGGACAGCATGTCGTATTTCTCTAAAAATGAGGGGTTGTGGCAGGCTATGAATCCGGCCTTCGGCAGGAGATACGGATGGTGGATCTCCTCCTTCCCGAAACGCAGGTGCGATATGGTTATAGCGCCTGACTTTTTGGAATCATACACGAAATACCCCTGCGCGTAGTTGTCGGTCCCGGACCCGATGATCTTGATGGTATTTTTATTCGCGCCCACCGTGCCGTCAGCTCCAAGACCGTAAAACATCGCGCGGTAGGTCCCGGTCTCGTCCAGCGTAAATGTCTCATCATATTTCAGGCTTGTATTTGCGACATCGTCATTGATGCCTATCGTGAAATGGTTCCGGGGCTTCGGGTTTGCAAGGTTATCAATTACGCCTTTTACCATTGCGGGAGTAAAGTCTTTTGAACCGAGGCCGTAGCGGCCGCCCACGATTGTCGGATACCCCCTGAATCCCGTCATTCCCTTTTCCATTGCCTCACCGATTGCGGTCCGCACGTCAAGGTATAAAGGCTCCCCTATTGCGCCCGGTTCTTTGGTGCGGTCGAGGACGGCGATCGACCTGACGGTTGGCGGGATTTCCTTCACAAACGCCTCTGTCGAAAAAGGACGGTAAAGCCTCACCTGTAAAACTCCCAGCTTGTCACCGGCTGAGTTCAATGCCTTGACAGTGCTTTGTACTGTATCTCCCGCCGAGCCCATGATTATGATTATGCGTTCCGCATCAGGGTCGCCGGAGTAGTCAAAGAGTTTGTAGCGCCTGTCCGTAATGCCTGCAAATTTGTCCATCGCCTTCTGAACAATATCAGGGACCGCGTCGTAATATTTATTGACCGTTTCCCGGCCCTGGAAATATACGTCGGGATTCTGCGCGGTCCCCCGGATGTTAGGACGATCGGGCGACAGCCCTCTCATGCGGTGCGCGATAACAAGGTCATTGTCAATCATCGCGCGCATGTCGTCGAATGTCAGCTCCTCTATTTTCCGGATTTCATGTGAAGTCCTGAACCCGTCGAAAAAGTGCAGGAAGGGGACCCTTGATTCGAGGGTGGCGGCCTGCGCAATAAGCGCAAAATCCATTGCCTCCTGCACGTCCTTTGAACAGAGCATGGCAAACCCCGTAGACCGTGCGGCCATGACATCCGAGTGGTCTCCGAAGATGGAAAGCCCCTGGCAGGCGAGTGAACGCGCGGTTATGTGAAAAACGGTTGAAGTGAGCTCCCCTGCGATTTTATACATGTTCGGTATTATCAGGAGGAGCCCCTGGGACGCGGAAACAGTCGCCGCCAGCGCGCCCGTTGTAAGCGAACCATGCACGGCCCCGGCAACCCCGGCCTCGGACTGCATCTGGCTTACCCTTGGAACACTTCCCCAGATGTTGACCTGCCCCTTTGCCGATTTTTCATCGCAGATCTCCGCGATGGGGGTTGAAGGTGTAATGGGATAAATCGTTATTATCTCGTTTACCGCATGCACCACATGAGCGCATGACGTGCAGCCGTCGACCATTATCATTTTTCGTTTCACCGCATCCTCCCTGTTCTATTCAATGTGGACTCCATTCCACAGACATCGATCAAATACTCTGATTATCATTCTATCAAAAACAACAATATCTTCAACATATTATCAGACAACGGGGAAATCCTCCCGGGGACAAAAATGTCTGATATAATTTTTACAGAGTTCAGTTAATTCATATATACTATTGGTCCATGAACGGCGATATCAAAAAACCGGACAAGATGAAGTCCCCGCAGTGGAGACTGGGAATCGTAATGCTGTCAGGTTTCATTATTTTATTTCTCTGGAGCCAGTTTGCCAATGTAGACAACCGGAAAGAATATGTCATAAGCTACAGCCGGTTCATCGAGCAGCTTAACGCAGGCAACATCCATTCCGTTACCATCAAAAACCTGGAGGTCAAGGGAGAGTTCAGGGAAAAGATCAACATCAAGGTCCCCGATGTGACCGAAGAACAACCGGCAAAAAACTTTCAGACCTTTCTGCCGTCTTTTCAGGGTGAAGACCTTCTCAAAGACCTCAGGGAAAAAGGGGCGATAATTAATGTCGAGCCATCGGAGCGGCTCTCCCCTTTCTGGCAATTTATAGTAGGGTTGCTGCCGTGGGTGCTGATCATCGGCATATGGGTGCTTGTCATGCGCAGCGCCCAGAGGATACAGGGCGGACCGGGCGGACTCTTCTCTTTCGGCACAAGCAGGGCCAAACTGCACGACGCTGAAAAGTCCAAAGTAACATTCGATGATGTGGCCGGGATGGAGAATGTAAAAAAAGACCTTAAAGAGACGATAGAGTTTCTCAAGGACCCGACAAAATTCCGAAAGCTCGGCGCCAAGGTCCCAAAGGGCGTGCTCCTGATCGGCCCCCCCGGCACCGGAAAGACCCTGCTCGCACGCGCGGTGGCGGGCGAAGCAGGCGTGCCTTTTTACAGTATCAGCGCATCGGAGTTTATTGAAATGTTTGTCGGGGTCGGGGCAGCCCGGGTAAGAGACATGTTTCAGAAAGCCAAGGCCTCTCACCCGAGCATAATTTTCATAGATGAAATCGACGCTGTAGGACGTACCCGCGGCGCAGGACTGGGAGGCGGGCATGACGAGAGAGAGCAGACCCTCAACCAGCTTTTGAGCGAGCTGGACGGATTTGAGCCGCACCAGGAGGTCATTGTCATGGCGGCCACAAACAGACCTGATGTACTGGACCCCGCCCTTCTCAGGCCTGGGCGCTTCGACAGGCACATTGTAATCGACAGGCCTACCCTTAAAGACCGCAAGGCGATCCTCGAAGTGCATATGAGGAACAAGACATTTGATGAAAGCGTCGATCCTGAAAAGATATCGAGAGGCACGCCCGGCATGTCCGGCGCGGACCTGGAAAATCTCGTCAACGAGGCGACGCTCGTCGCGATAAGAAAGAACAAGGACAAGATCGGGATGGATGATTTTGAGGAAGCAAGAGACAAAATCCTCATGGGCGCCGTTCGGGAGGAGACACTGAACGATATGGAGAAAAGGATAACGGCATATCATGAGGCCGGCCACACCCTTGTCGCGCGGGAGATCCCCGGCACGGACCCGATACACAAGGTCAGCATAATACCGCGTGGAATGGCGATGGGCGTCACGCAACAGCTCCCTGAGGAAGACAGGCACTATTATCCCAAAAAATATCTCACCGACAAAATAACCGTGGCCCTTGCAGGGAGGGTGGCCGAAAGGATAATTTTTAACGACGTGAGCACAGGGGCGCAGGATGATCTGAAGCAGGCGTCTTCCCTTGCGGAAAAAATGGTGGCCCAGTGGGGCATGAGTGACAAAGTCGGCCCTCTGAGCCTCGGCAGGGGTGAAGAGCATCCCTTTCTGGGAAGGGAGCTGGCACTGCCGAAACGTTACAGCGAAGACCTGGCGTGGCTTATGGACCAGGAGATACAGAAGATACTAAAAGAGGCGGAATCAAGGGCCGAAGAGATATTGACGAACAAACGGAATGTCCTCGATAAACTGGCCGGGGCGCTTTTGAAAGAAGAAGTGCTTGAGAGAGATGAAATAGAGAAAATAATCAGGGAAGCGTCCGGCATTTAATGTCCGGAAAAAGCAGATGCGGCTTAGTTATCTGCTTAGTTTAAAATGGAGTCTGCTATGGTACCTATTGACGCTAATGATGAATTTCAGCTTCGCAATGATGTGATATATCTCAATCACGCAGGGGTGTCTCCCTGGCCGATGAGGACCGCAAAGGCCGTCAGGGAGTTCGCGGAGGAAAACATGCGGGAAGGCTCCCTTCATTATCCTGCATGGCTGGGGGTCGAGACTGAATTGAGGAGGCGCGCGATGCAGTTATTGAATGCGCCCTCGGAAGACGACATAGCATTGCTTAAAAATACCTCGGAGGCGCTTTCGGTCATTGCATACGGACTTGACTGGAAAGACGGGGACAACATTGTCATCAGTAATCAGGAGTTCCCTTCTAACCGTATTGTATGGGAATCCCTCGCTCACAAAGGAGTGGAACTTCGCGAAGCTGACCTGTCGGGTCCATCGACTCCTGAAAATGCGGTCATTTCCATGTCTGACGGGGACACACGGCTCATCTCTGTCAGCTCAGTGCAGTTTTCAACAGGACTGCGCATGGACCTCGAAGCCATAGGTTCATTTTGCAGGAGACGCGGAATCCTGTTTTGTGTCGATGCGATCCAGAGCCTGGGCGCGGTACAGCTCGATGTACGGAATATCGACGCCGATTTTGTCATGGCCGACGGCCATAAATGGATGCTGGGCCC
Source organism: Nitrospiraceae bacterium (assembly GCA_003599275.1). Lineage (GTDB taxonomy): Bacteria > Nitrospirota > Thermodesulfovibrionia > UBA6902 > UBA6902 > SURF-23. Next base: position 8,970 of record QZJG01000052.1, read on the forward strand.
CGAAGGTCTTGCCGTATTTTATTCAAACCCCGAATCGAGAAACCACGTTAGGCTGAACCAGTACGGCTGGCATATGGTCGAAGACGCCGGGAATTTCGACCGCAGGGAATGGAGCATTGCCCGGACCGCGCGGCGTTTTGAATGCGGCAGTCCGAACATGCTGGGTATCCACGCGCTCAACGCGAGCCTTTCACTCCTCCTTGAGCAAGGTATGGACAACATTGAAAGGGAGGTTTTGAAAAGGAGCGAGTATCTTTTTGAAAAGATCAGTGCAAGGCCCGAACTGGAATTAATCACTTCAACCGGACCGGACCGCTATGCGGGCATCGTCACTTTCCGCCGGCGTGATGCAGACCCTGCCCTGCTTTACAGGCATCTGATGCAGAACAATGTTGTATGCGCCCTGCGCAGCGGGGGCATCCGTCTGTCGCCGCATTTTTATACTCCTTATGAAAAACTCGACCATGTACTGGAGCTGGTCGAAGAATACCGGGTATGAGTTAAGTGACAAAAAAAATACTGCTGCCCCTGGTCCTTTTCATTGTCCTGCTGCTCCTGCATATCAATTACTATGCGGACTATCAGACCACGCTCCTGCCCGGTGTTTACATCCAGGACGGGCAGTCTGACCTCGCATCTCTCAAATGGTCTGTCCCGCTCGTATACGACTGGGACGCCGACGGCAGAAAAGATCTCCTGGTCGGTGGCAATCATGTCACTTCTGCCAACGGAAACAGAATCGATCAGGGATATGTCGCTTTTTATAAAAATATCGGCCCCGATGCCGGACCGGAATTCAACGGCTTCACTCCTGTACAGTTCTGCAGCAGGGAATGCTCCAATATAAACGCCACTGCCTTTGGCTGACAGGGTTCATACCCTACAGTCGTGGACTGGAACAATGACGGGAGACACGATTTACTGGTCGGGGACGCAAACGGCAACGTGCAGTTATATCTGAACACGAACAGCAATTCAGTGCCCTCATTGTCGGAAGGCAAATATATCCAGGCAGGCGGAACAATCCTCGACACCGGTCAAAATGCAGCTCCAGATGCGGATGACTGGAACGGCGACGGAAGAAAAGATCTCGTCGTCGGGAATAAAGACGGCAACATAAAAATTTATCTGAACACGGGTACCGACGCTTCCCCTGTTTTGGCTTCTCCCTATAACCTTCAGGTAAACGGCAAAGACTTTGTTGCCCTCTCCAGAGCTGCTCCGAAAATATATGACTGGAACAGGGACGGCTTAAAGGATATCCTGACGGGAGATCTTGAAGGATATGTTTATTACCTTAAAAACGTAGGCTCAAACAAATCGCCCCTGTTTAAAAAATCCATCCGGCTTTTTCTCGGAAACGGAGATTTCCTGAGATACCCCGATCCGGCTATTGACGCACGTTCGCGTATCTTCGTAACTGACTGGAACAACGATGGTCTCGATGATATCCTTGTCGGCGGGCTGAACGGCAGGATCATGCTGTATCTGTCGTCCCCTGCTTCTTCGCATTCACCGCTGGTTTTTGTGAAAAAGTTATGGACGCCTGTAAAAGCTGATCTGCTGAAACTCAGGAACAAACTCGAAGATAAATTCGCAAGATTGACCGGCCGGACTTAAGAAAGCCGTCACCCGGTCTCCCGGCAATTATCACCGCCGCAGGGGAAGTATACGGAAAAGGCCTTCTTCATCTTCTCGATGGCTTCCTCCTGTGTCCTCCCCTTCGCAGCAAAGCCCGGCATTTTGTCGCTTATTACCGTCCATTCACCGTTATCACTCTGATATATAGTCAATTCCTTCATTGGTGAACGCTAATCAAATATCTCTTTTGAAAGATTTTCGCCCGCGATTTTCGCCTCTATCTCCTTCAAATCGTTTTCAGATATCCCAAGCACTTCGAGGGAAGCGGGGTCAAAGGGATAATTCGGGTCCCTTTTAGTGGGGCTGAAGATGTCCCTGGTCGTTATGTAGTCGGCAATATGTATCACAGCCACATATTTCAAATTCTTCTTCGCGAGTGACGGGACGTGATGATATGCAATTGTGTCCGATACCGTACCGGGCAGGTTCCATTTGTCGGCAAGCCACCCGCCGATCTCGGCATGAGTAAATTCAAGGACCTTTTTTTCTGCGTCGAGAAGGGAGCCTTCCTTCTCAAACATCTCGATGACCTTCCGGTAATCCTCAATAAAATATCTGTTCATGATCAGATAACCTATGTCATGCAGCAGGCCGTTTATCAATATTTCACCCATAGTGTCCTGCCTGATATATTGAGAAAGCATCCCCGCGGTAAATCCGACCGACACGGAATGATTGAAAATCCTGTGGTAGTCGAATTCAGTGCCCCGTTTTCCGTCGTCAAACACAGTCATCAGAGATATACCCAGAGCTATGTTCCTGACGTTATTGAAGCCTATCCTGAGGATTGCGTTGCTCAAAGTCCTTGTGGGCGTCTTGGATTTGAAATAAGCCGAGTTGGCGACACTCAGGATTTTCGCGGATATGGCAGGGTCATTCTCGACGATCTTTTCGAGTTTGCTTACCGAAATCAAATCGTCCTTGATGAGGCCCAATACCTGCTGGGCAATGACCGGAACGGTCGGAAGATTTTTAATCTGCTGGACGCGGTGTTTTAAAGATTCACTCATAAATCAATTATACTTGACGGCCCCGAACTTGGCAATAATCACCAGAAACCCGAATCCCGATATGGAAATTATTATGCCTTTATTTGCTTGTCATTGCGAGAACCCGAAGGGTCCGCGGCAATCTCCTCCTAATAAAGCAGGATTGCTTCGGTCGTATCGACCTCGCAATGACAAAATCCCATATCGGGATTTGGAGAAATCATCCTATGTAAATCATGCAGTTTTTTATTGACATTCTATTTTTCGAAATGCCATTATATTTTATTCTTTTTTAACATTTACAGCGGCCTGGCGGCTTGAAATATCCAGGCCCCCTGCAGCAAGATTCCGGACAAGTTCGGTACGAATCTCTGACCGGAATGACAGAATGAGTGAATAAGGTCATTATAAGACTTTAGTATTTTTATAGTGAATAAGGAGGTAAACGAAGTTGGCTGACGGAAAAGTGAAATGGTTCAATGAAGCTAAAGGTTACGGCTTTATAACGAGTGAAGAGAGCGGCGATATCTTTGTCCACTATTCTTCCATCCAGGGCAACGGATTTAAAACCCTTGCCGAAGGGCAGGCTGTCAGTTTCGATGTTGAACAGGGCCCCAAAGGCCCCAAGGCTGTTAACGTAGTTAAAATCGGTTAAATTCAATTACTGCAAAAGTCCCTCTGGAATAAATTTTTCAGAGGGACTTTTTTATTTCCGTGTCTATCCCCCATATCTCTTTTGCGTATTCCTTTATGGTGCGGTCGCTTGAGAACCTTCCCATGTTCGCAACATTCAGAATGGACTTTCTGGCCCATTCGTATTTGTCGTTATAGAGCCTGCCTACCCTCTCCTGACATTCAACATAAGATTCGTAATCAGCAAGCACCATGTATGTATCACCCTGATAGAGGATTGAATCAACTACCGGTTTGAAAAGTCCGGTATTCTCAGGAGAAAAATATCCATTCCCTATCATGTCCAGGACCTCTTTCAATTCGCTGTTCTTCTCATAATAGCTGTAAGGATCATAACCTGAGTTTTTCAGTCCCGTGACCTCCTCAGGGGTCATCCCGAAGATGAATATGTTGTCTCGTCCCACCTCTTCCATTATCTCAATGTTTGCGCCGTCAAGGGTGCCTATTGTCAATGCGCCGTTTAAGGACAGCTTCATGTTGCCTGTGCCTGACGCCTCTGTCCCGGCAGTGGAAATTTGCTCGGACAAATCAGCGGCAGGTATTATCCTTTCCGCCAGAGAGACATTGTAGTTGCTGAGGAAAACCACCTTCAATTTACCTCCCACCTCTTTGCTGTGATTGACAACATTTGCCACTGAATGGACCAGCTTGATTACAAGCTTTGCCATCCAGTACGAAGGCGCTGCCTTGCCGGAAAATATCACCGTGCGTGGAGCAGCATTCTCATCCTTGCCGCGTCTTATCCTGTTATACAGGGTCACAGCATGAAGGACATTCAGGAGCTGCCTCTTGTATTCGTGGATTCTCTTGACCTGCACGTCAAACATGGACCCGGCGTCAACCTTTATCCGGTCCTTTTTAAAGATGTACTCTGCGAGCCGTTTCTTGTTCTCTGTCTTGACGTCCATCCATCTTTCCCTGAATTCCCGGTCTTCAGACAGCGGGACCAGTTTCTTCAGGTCGTCAAGATCTGAGATCCATCTATCGCCGATATGCTCTGTGATAAGTTCAGACAAGAGCGGATTTGCCTTTCTGAGCCACCTGCGCGGGGTAATGCCGTTTGTCTTGTTGTTGAACCTCTCAGGGTACATGTCGTAGAAGTCTTTGAAGAGCTGGTCCCTGAGTATCTCAGTGTGAAGCTTTGAAACGCCGTTGACGGAGTGGCTTCCCACAATAGCGAGATGTGCCATGCGTATCATCTTTTCATCAGCCTCTTCTATAAGCGACATCCTGTTCCTTTTTTCAGCATCTCCGGGGAAATGCCAGTTTATCTCTTCAAGAAACCTTCTGTTGATCTCATAGATTATCAGCAGGTGTCTCGGCAGCAGATTTTCAAACATTGAGACAGGCCATTTCTCAAGGGCCTCAGGCATGACCGTGTGATTTGTATAGCCGAAGGTCCCGACTGTAATGTCCCACGCATCTTCCCAGGAAAGCCCTTCGATATCAACCAGTATTCTCATAAGTTCAGGGATCGCAATGGACGGGTGGGTGTCATTGAGCTGCACAGCCACTCTCTTTGTGAAATTATCAAAGCAAAGTTCATCCTTTTTATATCTCCTGATGATGTCCTGAAAGGTCGCGGAGACAAAGAAATACTGCTGCTTCAGCCGTAGAAGCCTGCCCTCCATAATGTGGTCCGCGGGATAAAGCACCTTTGAGATGCTTTCCGACTTTGCCTTGTTTTCAACCGCGTTGATATAATTTCCGCCGTTGAAAAAATGCAGATCAAAATCCCTTGAAGACTTAGCGGTCCAAAGCCTCATATTGATTACATTGTCGTTTCTGTATCCCGGGATAGGTGTGTCACAGGCCATTGCCATGACTTCTTCGGTATCAACCCATTCATTTCTCAATATTCCGTTTGAGTCAGTATGCTGGTCTACCCTGCCATGGAAACGGACTGAGAAAAAATGTCCGTGCCGCGCTATTTCCCACGGATTGCCGTACCTCAGCCAGTTGTCAGGGGTCTCAACCTGATACCCGTCCTTGATCTTCTGGTAGAAGAGTCCGTACTCATACCTTATTCCATATCCGTAAGCAGGTATTCCAAGTGTTGCAAAGGAATCAAGAAAGCAGGCTGCGAGACGGCCCAACCCACCATTGCCAAGCCCTGCATCCCATTCCTGCTCCCTTATGTCCTCCATCTTGCAGCCCAGCGTCTCCATTGCCTGAGTGCATTCATTTTCAATGCCGAGATTCACCATGCTGTTGCCAAGCGTCCTGCCCACAAGGAATTCAAGGGAAAGATAATAGACACGCTTGGCCTTTGTCTTATAGTAAGACCTCTGCGTGGCAAGCCATTCCTCTATGAGCCTGTCCCGGATGGCATAAGCAAGCCCGACATAAAAATCAAAGATATGAGACCTCTCGCAGTCCTTGCCGAGATGGTGCTCTATGTAGTTCTTGACCGTTGATTCCAGCTTTTCGATTCTCTTAGTGTCTTCCATTGTTGTGTCCTTATGGTAAAATTTCAATAAAAAGCACTAAGATCATATCGTCATACGTGATAGAAAACTTAATTTCTTTCGTAAAGAAGCCGAAACTGTGAGTACAACAGGTAAATAATTATTAACCTGAAAAGCCGGTTGAGCCACAGAGAGCACAGAGGATTTAAGAATTGAAAATAGCAAATTGTAAATTTCAAATTTTTAATTTACAATCTTAAATCTTCAATCATAAATTTAATTTCTCTGTGTACTCTGTGGCAATTGCCGTTTTTAGAATAAGAAAGGACAACACATGGCCCTGCCTTTAAATAAGACAAAAATTGTTTGTACCATAGGACCCTCATCCGAATCGCCGGAAATTATGCTGCAGATGATACAGGCAGGGATGGATGTGGCTCGCCTGAACTTTTCTCACGGTGACTTTGACCGTCACGCAAAGGTAATGGAAGATCTCAGGAAGGCTTCGCTGACGGCCGGAAAACGAATCGCCGTTATGGCAGACCTTCCAGGGCCGAAGATGCGGATAGGGCGTCTCCTGAAAGAGCCTGTTGAATTAAGGCCGGGCGATTCTTTTACCCTTACAACCCTGGAAGGTATAAGCAGCGACAACAGGGTTTCAGTGACCTTCCCCCATCTCACAGAGGCAGTCAAAGTGGGAGATACCATCTTTCTTAATGACGGGCTTATCCAGATGAAGGTTGTTGAAGTAGAGGCAGATAATGTGCATTGCAAGGTAACTGTAGGTGGTGAACTCCGCTCAAAGAAGGGGATCAACATCCCGGGGATTGTCCTCGGCATCAGCGCCTTTACTGAGTATGATTACCAATGCCTGAAATTCGCACTTGAGCATGGGGTGGATGCCGTAAGCCAGTCCTTCGTAGAAAAGGCATCAGATATTGACGCTGTCAGAAAGGCCGCTGCCGGGCTCGGTTATCATCCATTCATTATCGCAAAGATCGAGCGCTCCCGGGCGATTGATTATATACATGAGATAATTAATGCCTCAGACGGCATTATGATTGCCAGAGGAGACCTTGGCGTAGAGCTGCCCATAGAGCAGATGGCCATAGTGCAAAAACGCCTTATGCATCTGGCAAATATGTATGCCAAACCTGTGATAACCGCAACACAAATGCTTGAATCGATGACCAACAGCCCGAGGCCTACCCGCGCAGAGGCCACGGATGTATCAAACGCAATACTTGACGGCACGGACTGCGTAATGCTTTCCGGTGAGTCAGCTATGGGCGCCTATCCGGTTGAATCAGTGCAGATGCTTGCAAAGATTGCGGCTGCTGTTGAACCTCACCGCCGCCCTGTGACTGTTAAAGAGATGTTTCAGGGGATTGCAGCCGAAGGTATGATGGGGCCGGCGCATCTTATTGCAGTTGGTGTTGAGGCCAGTCTCGAATATGTCTCGCCTGCAGTAGTATTTGTTCCCTCACGCAGCGGCGATACGGCAAGAAATATCTCCCGCTTTCGCCTCCCGGTATGGATCGTAGCCGTAAGCTCACAGGAGACTATGTGCAGGGCGCTCCAGTTCTCCTATGGAGTTTTTCCTGTGTTCGAGGCTGAAAATCCGGATAACTGGAATGACTATGTCAAAAGCTGGCTGCAACATAATGGTGTTGAAGGCAACCTTGTTGTCCTTACAATGGGACCGTCTGCCAAACATCCGGACGCCAATCACAGAATAGAAATCCTGGACCTTCAACCTAAAAAAAGTTAAGAGGAGCTGAATGCCGAAAGGGTTATACATAACAGGAACAGTGCCCAGAAGCGGAAAGTCCGTAGTTGTGCTTGGAATAATGGAAATGCTTTCCGGTCATGGACGAAAACCCGGTTTTTTCAGACCTGTGATTTATCCCGGAGAAGACGGTGACAGCCTCCTCAGACTGATATCAACACGATATGCCCTTGAATGCGCTGCAGATGAAATGTTCGGCTGCACCTCTGAGGAAGTGCGGGAGTTCATTGCGGAGGGACGTATAAATGATCTCTACAGTCATGTCCTTGAGAAATATAAAAGACTTGAGGCCCGCTGCGACTTTATTGTCTGTGCGGGGACCGACTTCACTGCCATGGCAATCGGTTTTGAGTTTGAATTCAATATCGAGATGGCCAACCATCTCGGCATCCCGCTGCTCCCCGTAGTAAAAGGAGACGGGAGAGACTCAAGGGACATAGTGGAGTCCGTGCGGGTATTGGAAAAGTCCGTCAAAAATAAAAAGGGTGAGCTCCTTGCCGTTATCGTCAACCGCGTTGCCGCTGATGAGCGCGATAATATCGAAGCGCGGTTGAGACAGGAGTTTATCAGCTCGTTTCCTGTCTATGTGCTTCCCGATCACAGCCTTTTGAACAAACCTTCTGTCGGCGAAATAGCGAGGCTCCTGAAGGCGGAATTGATCAGCGGCGACATCGAGGGGCTTGACAGGGAGATCAGAAACTACAAGGTGGCCGCAATGGAATTGCCCCATTTCCTTGAGCATGTCGAAGACGGGAGCCTCATCATAACCCCCGGCGACCGTTCCGATATAATCCTGGGCTCCATCCTCGCCGATGCCTCCCGGTCCTACCCTCAGATAGCCGGGATAATTCTCACAGGCAACCTTAAACCTGCAAGCCAGATAGTCCGTCTGCTTTCAGGACTCAGGAGGTCGCCTGTGCCCATCCTGTCCATCCCTACCGATACTTTTACAACTGCAATGAATGTAAATGCCATTGAGGGCACCATGGCCCCGGAAAACAGGAGGAAGACCGCCGCGGCCCTCGGCATAGTAGAGGCAAATATAAATTTCGGCGAAATTGAGCAGCGAATTGCCGTGGCCCGCTCCAGCCGTGTTACGCCGCTCATGTTTGAATATGAGCTGATTCAACGGGCACAGAAAGAGCGCAAGCGCATAGTCCTTCCCGAAGGCACGGATGAACGGATACTCAGGGCCTGTGAAATCCTTCTTCTCCGCAATGTGGCCGATATCACGCTGTTAGGAAATCCCGACGAAGTAGGCCGGAAGATCACGGACCTCGGTCTTTCGCTGGACCGGATACGCATAATTGATCCGGCAACCTCGGAACTCCGGCAGACCTACGCGGAGACGTATTATGAACTAAGAAAACATAAAGGCGTCTCATACCAGACAGCTTACGATGCCATATCGGATGTGAGCTATTTCGGGACAATGATGGTGCATCTCGGTCATGCTGACGGCATGGTCTCAGGTGCGGTGCATACGACACAGCAAACCATTCGCCCGGCCTTTGAGATCATCAAGACGAAACCGGGCTGCTCCATTGTCTCCAGTGTCTTTCTTATGTGTCTTGCGGACCATGTATCTGTCTACGGCGATTGCGCGGTAAATCCAAATCCTACAGCTCAGCAGCTTGCCGACATAGCCGTCAGCTCTGCGGACACGGCCCGCATGTTCTCTATCGAACCGTATATTGCCATGCTCTCCTACTCTACAGGTGAATCGGGAAAAGGCGAGGATGTGGAGCGCGTCAGGGAGGCAACAGAGATAGTCCGCAGGCTGAGACCTGATCTGAAAGTTGAGGGGCCGATCCAGTATGATGCAGCCGTTGACGCGAGCGTTGCCAAAACAAAGATGCCTGACAGTGAAGTGGCGGGCCATGCCACAGTCTTTATTTTCCCCGACCTCAACACAGGCAACAATACATATAAGGCAGTCCAGCGGTCCGCCAATGCCGTGGCAATAGGGCCTGTATTGCAGGGACTCAGAAAACCTGTGAACGACCTCAGCAGGGGATGCACAGTTACTGATATTGTAAACACCGTCGCAATTACCGCAATCCAGGCGCAGGCGGCTGCGGTATAACCATGTTAGTAATCTTCAAACATCTTAAAATTTATTTAAGTTCTTTGCGCAGACATGAAAGCCTGTTTCAGAATCTCTATAATCGACAGGAAAGGCATATTACATTATTGCTTCGAGCTGTTTTTTTTATTTCTTTTTATCTAATCCCTACTCCCTGTCCCCTGATCCCTTTTCAATGGTGTCGTATAGAAATTCTTCACAGGCCTCCATGTCTGCAACCATTGGAACAGAGTTCAATATGAATGTCCTTGTAATCAATTCAGGCAGCTCCTCCATCAAATATCAGATATTCAATATGTCCGACAACAGCGTGCCTGCTTCAGGCGTCATTGAGCGCATCGGAGAACCCCAAAGCAGCCTGAAGCACAGATGGCTGAAGGCTGATGGGGAATATGCAGAAATATCTCTGACACAGTATGTTGCTGATCATAAAGAGGGTTTTCAATGGATTACCGATGTATCGGAAGATACCGGTTTAACGAAGCAATTGAAGGAGCTCTTCGGCATAGGCCACCGCGTTGTGCATGGAGGCGAAATTTTTCACGAGCCTACTGTAATAAATGAAAAAGTGATTGCAGCGATACGTGAAATGGTCCCACTTGCTCCGCTTCATAATCCTGCCAACCTTGTCGCCATTGAAGCTGCCCTGAAAGCATACCCGGATGTTCCGCAGGTCGCTGTCTTTGATACGGCATTTCATCAAACCATGCCCCCGCATGCGTTCCATTATGCAGTCCCTTATGAACTCTATAACAAATACAATGTCCGGCGTTACGGGTTTCACGGCACCTCGCACCAGTTTGTTTCCAGACAGGCGGCTGCTTATCTTGGAAGGCCGCTGAAAGAGCTGGACCTGATCACCCTGCACCTCGGCAATGGCGCCAGTGCAGCGGCTGTCAAGGGAGGCAGAAGTATAGATACTTCGATGGGACTGACCCCCCTTGAAGGCCTGATTATGGGGACACGGTGCGGAGATATTGATCCGTCCCTGCCTTTTTATATTGCACAGAGAAGCGGTATGTCCATGAACGATATCGACAAAATGCTTAATAAAGAGAGCGGACTTAAAGGCATCTGCGGCGCAAACGACATGAGGGAAATTATCAGCCGTGCAGAGGAAAATGATGTCCTGGCGGCGCTGTCTCTCGATATGTTCTGCTACCGCATAAAAAAATATATCGGCGCATACTATGCCGTCCTGGGCGGAACCGATGCCGTCATATTTACAGGAGGCATTGGAGAAAACGCAGCGCTTGTAAGAAAGAAGTGCTGCGAAGGTTTAGATGGTCTGGGCGTAAGTATTGATACTGAGAAAAACAACTCCCCCTCAGGTGAGGCCCGTGAAATAAACCGGAGCGCTTCTCCTGTAAAAGTGCTTGTCATTCCTGCCAATGAAGAGCTTGAGATCGCTGTCCAGACTGTAGAGACGATCCTTGCAGCAAAATGACCTGTATTCAGTATTACGTAATTGGTTTCGGACTATTGGAAAGTTAATGAATAACAAAAGTCAACTGAACAATTACTGCGCAATTTGACAAGGCAAGGTTGACAATGAAGGCCATGAAAATGTTACTTTATATGCACTTGAAGGCGCGTAGCTCAGTGGGAGAGCGCTTCCTTGACACGGAAGAGGTCAGGGGTTCGATACCCCTCGTGCCTACCATTTTTTAGAATGATAAATTAGGAATTAAGAATTAGGAATGGATTTTCCTCCTCAATTTTCAATTCGTAATTACTAATTCTTTTAGGAGGCTTACATTTTAGAAGAACCGCAAAACGATAAGGAATTTCTCAACACCTACCGCCACAGCACTTCACATATTATGGCGCACGCGGTCAAAGAGCTTTTCCCGAACACAAAACTTGCCATCGGTCCCGCTATCCCTGACGGCTTCTATTATGATTTCGATTGCGATCATTCCTTTACACAGGAAGACCTGCCGCGCATTGAAGAAAAGATGAAGGAAATCATAAAAGCCAATAAACCTTTCACACGAAAAGAGCTCTCGAAGGAAGAGGCCATAAAGTTTTTTCAGGAAAGCGGTGAAACGTATAAGGTTGAGCTGATAAGTGAAATTACAGACGAAACAGTGTCCCTTTACGAAGAAGATAATTTCATCGACCTCTGCCGCGGGCCGCACCTTGGATCAACCGGGAAGATAAAAGCCTTCAAACTTCTTTCAGTAGCGGGCGCGTACTGGAGGGGTAACGAAAAGAACAAGATGCTTCAGCGTATTTACGGAGTTTCGTTCACTACTAAAGATGAGTTAAAAAAGCACCTCGACTTCCTCGAAGAGGTCAAGAAAAGAGACCACAGGCGACTCGGTAAAGAACTTGATCTTTTCAGCATGAATGATGAAATCGGGCCAGGACTCGTCCTGTGGCATCCGAGAGGTGCGGCGATCAGAAGGGTAATAGAGAATTTCTGGCTCGATGAGCACCACAGGGCGGATTACCAGATACTTTACACCCCGCACATGGCGAAACTCGATTTATGGAAAAAGACAGGTCATCTTGATTTTTACAGAGAGAACATGTACTCGCCGATGGAGATCGAGGGGCTTGAATATGAAATCAAACCCATGAACTGTCCGTTCCACGTGTCTATTTTTAAAAGTCATCTGAGAAGCTACAGAGACCTGCCGGTCCGGTTTGCCGAACTCGGCACCGTTTACAGATACGAGCGCTCCGGGGTGCTTCACGGCCTCCTCAGAGTAAGAGGTTTTACACAGGATGACGCTCATATATTCTGCAGGGAAGACCAGATCGAAGATGAAGTATTAAGGGTGCTGGAATTTACGTTGTTTATTCTTAAGACATTCGGGTTTTCCGATTACGATATCTACCTTTCAACAAGACCTGAGAAATATGTGGGAACAGATGAAGCATGGAAAAAAGCGACCGGGGCGCTTGAGAACGCCCTTGCGCATAAGGGACTGAATTATGAAGTTGACCCTGGTGAGGGTGTATTCTACGGTCCGAAAATTGATATCAAGGTAAGGGATTCCCTCGGACGTCAGTGGCAGTGCAGCACAATACAGGTTGATTTCAATGTGCCGGAACGACTGGATATCAACTACAGAGGCGCCGACAGCAAAGAGTACAGGCCGATAATGATACACCGTGCGCTGATGGGGTCCCTCGAGCGCTTTTTCGGCGTACTTATAGAGCACTATGGTGGCGCATTCCCGTTATGGCTGTCTCCAGTGCAAATATCTCTATTGACTATTTCCGAAAGACATGTAGAATATTGCAGCGGGATACGGAAATCTCTGATCAATGAAGGATTCAGGGTTGACATGGACGAAGAAAATGAGAAAATAGGTTATAAAATAAGGAAAGCCGCTGTATTAAAAACGCCGTATATGTGTATAATAGGCGACAAGGAAATGGAAAATAATACGGTAAACATCAGAAAAAGAAATGGAGAAAACATAGGGGAAATGTCGCTGGAAAAACTGACGGCGTTCCTCAGGGAAGAAATATCCATCAGGAGGGAATCATAGAAAAAGAGTTACGAATAAACAGGTGGATCCGGGCAAAAGAAGTAAGGGTAATAGACCATGACGGCGGCCAGTTGGGCGTTATGGATATCAGAAGCGCCATCAAGCGCGCACAAGAGCAGGAATTTGATCTTGTTGAAGTTGCACCCGGGGCAGCGCCTCCCGTGTGCAGGATAATGGATTACGGCAAATACCGTTACCAGCAGAGCAAGAAACATTCTACAAAACAAAGGACCATATCCCTTAAAGAAATAAAACTGAGACCCCAGATAAATGAACATGATCTGCTTTTCAAACTGAAAAGCATAAAAAAATTTCTTGAACATGGAGACAAAGCTAAAATCACGATGATGTTCAGAGGCAGAGAGATTGTTCATGCTTCAATCGGAAAAAAGGTTTTTGAGCGCATAATTGCAGAATTCTTATCGGCAGCGAATATAGAGCAACCGGCCAGAATGGAAGGCAACCGCATGACAATGGTCCTTGCCCCTAAATAGGGGCTCAAGGAATTTCTTTCGATAACACTTTGTCTTTGCAATAACCAACTATCTCCCCCTGAACAGAAACGGTTCCCTGTGTTCCAGTTCCTGCTTCAGCCTTATCACGGCAATCACCTTGTTGTCGGTTATTCTGTAACTTGTAACGAGGATATCGGAGTTTCCGAATTCCGTGAGGTGATATAACGGTCTCAATTCATACCCGATAGTAATCCCTTCTTTATCGGAAATCCGTCTCAATACGGACTGCCGAAAAGCACGATGGGAGCCGACAAATTTTTCCGCCCTCTCCAGTGCTTCTCCTGCAGAGATATTTTTCATTACCGTGTAATCATATTCCGAAGCAAGTATCTCAAAGAAATACCTGTCTCCTTCTTTATCGAGGACAGCTACGTTCTCCACATCTTCACTATATCTGCCGCCATGAAGTATGAGGGTGAAAGTCCCCGCGATTTCTTCAGGCGCTGCCTGCCCGGTTGCCGTGTATTTTCCCGGAGCACAGGAATAAAGGCCCGTCAAAAGCAGGATGACCGCAAGTGTCACGGATTTCTTAAATGTATTCATGCCGTCCTCCTCTTAATTTGTTTTTTACGGAAACAACTGTTTAACGTACAGACCGGAAAATCCGGTCAATACCACCATCGCCGCCCCGGATAATGTGGCTGATCAGGATAATAGGGATTATGACGGTAATAATACGGCGTATAATAGGGCGGGGGATAATACGGATAAGGGGAATAGGAAGGATAATAATCCGCCCCCATATACTCCTGCCACAGATAAATGTCTTTAATCTCAAACAGCGGGTAGACATATTCCATTTCTTCTATATGTCCCTTCCGTGTTCCGATAAATTCACCTGCGATGGTAATCTCCCTCTTTTCGCTGTAAATGAGGGGGTCCAGAAGTTCTTTCCCTCTGTAAATCGCCAAATATCTTCCGGCTGAAGTTTCATATCCCCTCAGATAACCGAGAGAATCCACAGGCGCATAAATGGCCTCTATAAGGGAGCCTTCCTTTGTCACGGTTGTTTTGACTATGATGCCACCAAGGATAAAAAGCCTCCCCGTATTGGACTCCGGATTTTGTTTAATCTCCGACAGCCTGAAATTATAGATACCTCTCTTCATGAGGTCTTCATTGAGGACAGGAGCGCAGGACATAAAAAAGACTGAAAGGTACATCATGAAAATATATTTCTTCATTTGCATCGACCATCCTGTTGTTACTAACTATCTAATACTACAAATTTCAAAGGAATGCAATATGAAATATTACATGTATATGCAAAAAAAGAATAATTGACTTGCCGGATATTCAGCGGCTAAAATAATTGAAAACTTACGGGAGGCAACCATGCCGATTTACGAATACATATGTCTTAAATGCAATCACAAGTTCGCCCTTCTGCAGGGGCTGAATTCCGAGAAGAATACAGTATGCCCCGGTTGTTCCTCAAAAGAAGTAAAAAAAGTCGTCTCTTCTTTTAGCTGCTCATCAGGTCCGGGCGGCGGCGCTTCCTCCGCGATGCCTGTCTCCGGCTTTGGCGGCGGCGGTTGAGGCGTCTCTCACTGCTGAACAGGAAGTTCGGCACACTTCAATAAAGCTCCGGGGATTTATCCAATTTGGGGAGGCGTCAGTACGCCAACAGACTCCTCTTATGCTCCAATTCCCAAAAAGCTTTGACAATGCGGGGATCAAAGTTAATTCCTGAAAGCGACTCGATATGTTTCATTGCCTTGTCCCTTGGCCATGCCTCACGATATGGCCTGTCGGAACATAGAGCATCACATACGTCAACAACTGCAAAGATCCGTGCTGCCAGCGGGATGTCCTCCCCCTTTAAACCGCGCGGATATCCTTTACCATCCCACCTTTCATGATGACAATAAGGAATATCGGTAGCAGGCTTCAAATAATCAATTTTCCGAAGCATATCAAGCGCAAAGCCGGGATGGCACTCCATTATCTGTCTCTCATAATGTGTTAACTTGCCGGGTTTCAGCAAAATACTGTCGGGAATACCCATCTTGCCGATATCGTGCAGGAGGGCACCTCTTCTGATATGGACCATGTCCCCCTCTTCTACTCCGATCTCATGGGCAACACGAAGTGTCATTTCGGCGACCCTCTGCGAATGGCCTTCCGTTTCCCTGTCTCTCATGTCCAGAAAATGCGACCAGCCCTCGATGGTGCTGTCATAAGCGAGACTGATTTCAGCATATGACCGCTGCAGCTCGTCAAAAAGGGCCGCCTTGTCTATAGCTGTGGCCGCCTGGTCCGCAATGGTATCAAGGAAGTCCAGCCAGTCCGGGTCCGGTTCAAGAGGAGAGCGATGAAAGAGTTCCAGTACCCCTTTTATTTCACCTTTGGCCAAAAGCGGGACGGCAAAATATGAGACAAATTCTTCCTCTGCAAAAAGCCCGGAACGTATAAAGTTACCCATATCTCCATTACCGAGATTTTTTAAGTATATGATATTCTGTTCACAGGCGGCCCGTCCCGCGTTGCCCTCTCCCAATTTGAGATGAGTATGCTTCAGCGCGTCTGAACGGAAACCCTTACTGACAACATAGTCCAAAAGCCGGGTTTGTTTATCCAGCAAAAGCAGGGACGCTGCGTCTATCCCTAACTGGGTGGTGACCTGATCGACAAGGTGATCGAGCATGGAGCTGAGGTTCATAGCCGAATTAATGGACTTCTCTATTGAATGGAGCACGTTCAGACGTTTAAACTGAAGGCTGCTTTTTTCCCTGGCGCGCCTGTGGTCGGTTATGTCCCTTGCAACGTGTATAATACCCAGGAAATTATTCTCGTTGTCGTATCGCGGAACAGCCCTGATTTCAAGAAAGCTGTCGAGGTAAGGCTCATAAATCTCAAACTCTACCGGCTGCCTGGTCCTCAGGCAGTCGCAGCTTTGGCAATTATCGGGAGGGGAGTTTTTTGAGTGGTAATACTTATAGCACTTGATTGCACCGCTCAATCCGGAAGCCGGCAGCTTTAGCGCCTTCCTGGCTGACATGTTGGCCCTGATTATATTGAAATCCCTGTCATGCACGGTAATTATGTCAGGGATGGTATCGAATGTATTTTCCCAGTCCAGCCTTGAGATGAGCAATAATTCATGTGCCTGAAACCCATCGACAGCGCACCCGATATCACCCGCCCGGCCCGTGATATGCCGGTCGGCTTTCACTGCCGGTTTATTTACTTCAGGCCGTAAATGCCGGAACATATAAATGCAGACAAGCGCAAGGACAATAACTGTCAACAATGCCGCGCCGGCAAGAAATTTTGCAGTCATTATGGCAGATGACAGGGTTAAAATGATAAACAAAGCGGATGTGATAAAAAATATAATGGCCACCCAGATAAAGAAGAGATGGACCGCACTGGAATAAGGATTTATATCGGCGTGTGTATTATCAGCGCAGGGAAGTTTTTTTGACGTAGCAATAAAATGGTTATGTGAATCGACAAATCTTCTGGCAAATTCCAGGATGTTTTTAGTAGCCATAAATTTATACGGCCGGATCTTCTGCAGCGCCGAAATTGATTTGTTGATTTAATTATATCTATTAAATTAAATATGGGAAGGGCTTGATAAGGTTATAAATAGATTTAATGAATTATTCAAAGAAAACACTGAGGGTCTTCGGACAGGAAATCAGCTTCCCCTTTCGCCATGGAACAGGCATATGCTATGGCCCTGCACCCCCTGCAGTTTGCCCATCGGCAGCAGGCTCCGCATTTACCTTTGTATTTACTCTTGTCTCTCAGGAGATTCAATACCTCCGATGTCGCCCAGACTTCCCTGAGCGAATCCTCCATGATATTACCGATTGGGATGTCAAGCCTTCTGCATGGATTAATCGTACCGTCCGGTCTGATCGTCAGGCCGGACACACCTGCTGCGCAGCCTCCATATGCGGTACAGCCCGTGTCGGATGCGCCCTTTAAGTTCATCTGTGACGCGATGGGGTCGCCTGTAACAATATTAAGCCCCTTAACTTGAACAGATGATAATGACAGGTACAATTTTTTTACTTTTTGCGCGTCCATCATTTCATTCAAAAGCGTCCCGCCTCTTCCGCAGGGGACCAGCCTCGAAAAACCGAGATTCTGCACCCCTGCCCCGGCAGCGAGGGAAACGAGCTCATGGATATACGGTCCGTTAAGATCGGAAAGCGTCGCATTCAAAGTAACGGTCATGCCCGCGTCAAGAAGATTTCCCGTACCCCTCATTGCCTTCGTAAAACTCCCCTCCCCTCTTATACGGTCATGGATTTCCAGAGGTCCTTCCACACTTATCTGGACCCCCTTTACTCCAAGTCGTGAAAGCGCTTCCGCCCTTTCCTTATCAATCATCGTGCCGTTTGAAAGTATATATATATCGGCCCCGTCTTTCCTTATCTCCTCAAGTATCTGAAAAAAGTCCCGGCGCAAAAAGGGTTCGCCGCCCGTTATATTGAAACCTGGAGAAAAGCCGATTTTGTAATTCTCCTCCCAGGCCCGCAATGTTTCCCTTATTTCCCCGATAACATCTTTAATCTCGATGAAAGATAATTCTTTATTGTCCGTTTCTTCCTGATAGCAGTGTATGCATCGGAGATTGCACCTTTCGGTAATATGCCACTGAAAGAAAAAATCATGTCTTACAGGCTCTTCGTTTATTGCATGTTCGGGGTTTTCCGATGTAAGAGGCGGGTCCGACAGATTGTTATAATCCATGAAATCATTTTATCATATGAAAAACCGCCATGAAAAAAAATCCCGGAAAACACAAGGACAATAAAATTCCGCCGGCAAAACAGGCCCCCTTTATCTGCTTTAACAAAGATTGCAAGTTGAGAAGACAAAAATCCTGCAAGGGCTTTGAAGGATGTCCGGGGTTTAAGGGAAAGTGAAGCTAATATTTTTACACCGTCCTGGGGTCTTCAGGAGGGAGCTCTGTCTCATCAAAGGGCATAACCCCGAGCTGTGTCATGACCGATTCGCAGCCTTTGAGCATATCGGCATAGTCATAAGAAGACATGTCCTCATATAACGACTTCTCGACGACTTCATTAAACGCATCATAATCAAAGCTCCCGTCAAGCACCCCGGAGCGTGTCAATATTTCAAAAACCTTCCTGTCGTCCCTCAGGTCCTCGCCTTCCCCGGCCTGAAAATTCATGGTGTGTTCCGGATTTGCGGTATACCACTGCATAGCTGAGATCAATGCGTCATAAAGCGTTATGATACCCAATGATATTTTCCCCTGACGCAGTCTTCTCCTGCCTCCCCTGATATGGAGTTTGGCCCTCATCAACGGTCCCTGGACCAGTCCGAGTGCGTTCTCATCCATTAATCCGAAATGCGGCATAACAAACCACCTCGCAAAAATTCTATCAAAGAAGCAGACGGGTTACAATGCGGCAAAAGCAAATGCGGAAAGATATACGGGTCTATATGCAACAACCCCTAAGGACATTCTCCAATGCAGAGAGGTCGGCCTTTATCCTTGTAGGATTCAGGGAAATCTTTAAGGCGTTGTCAGGGTCTTTCAAACCGTGGCCGGTGAGGGTGCAGACAACCGTGTCGCCTTTTGAGAAATAATTCCGCTTCGAAAGCTTTATAACCCCTGCCAGAGAAGCGGCCGATGCGGGCTCGCAAAAAATCCCTTCGCGGGATGCGATGAATTTATACGCCTTCAGGATTTCCTCGTCCGTGACGGAATCTATTACCCCTCCGGACTCGTCTCTTGCAGCCACCGCGGAGTTCCAGCTTGCGGGGTTGCCTATCCTGATGGCCGTGGCCAATGTTTCCGGTTCAGCAACCGGATGTCCCAAAACAATAGGCGCCGCGCCCGCCGCCTGAAATCCGAGCATCCCGGGCAGTGAGGTGGTCCTGCCCGTTGCATGGTATTCCTTATACCCTTTCCAGTAAGCAGTTATGTTGCCGGCGTTACCGACGGGAAGGGCATGGTAGACAGGCGCCTTACCAAGCTGGTCGCAGACCTCGAAAGCCGCGGTCTTCTGCCCCTCGATCCGGAAAGGATTAAGGGAATTCACAAGGGCAATGGGATGCCTGGCTACAACGTCTTTTACCATTCTCAACGCGTCGTCGAAATTGCCCTCGACCTGCAGGACCATCGCTCCGTGTATCATCGCCTGGGCGAGCTTGCCCATGGCAATTTTACCCTCGGGTATCAGGACGATGCACGATATATCGGCCTTTGCGGAGTAAGCGGATGCGGACGCAGATGTATTTCCCGTGGACGCGCAGATCACCGCCCTGGCCTTCTCTTCCGCAGCCTTGGAAATGGCTAACGTCATTCCGCGGTCCTTGAACGAACCCGTGGGATTGGTCCCTTCAAATTTAAAATAGAGGGTGATCTCCTGCCTGATTACTTCATGAATATGGGAAGCCTTTATCAAAGGGGTGTTACCCTCGTTAAGGGTAATGACTGGAGTATTTTCCGTTACAGGGAGAAAATTTCCGTATTGCTTAATCAGTCCGTTCCATGGCTGCATCATTATTCGACTATATCGCCTTCCACAAGTTCTGCGTCAACGCCCTGCTGCCTCAGATATTCTATCCCCTTATCGATGTTTTCCTGCGGACCTTCGAGCTCGAGGATCATTTCACCGACGGTTTCGGTCACACGGGCCCTCCTGATATTCGGCATAATGTCGTATTTCTTTGCCATTGCAAATATCACCGGTTCCCTGATGAGCTGCTGTGGAAATGTCAGTTTTACTCTCGTCTTCATTATGAATGACTCCCCTTTTATCGTAACAAGTTACAGGTGACGGGCAGAAGAAGCAATCCGCTTGGATTATTACTTCCTGTTACGCGTCATTGATTACTCGTCACCATTAGTTCCCTCCTGCGATCGCAGGGACTATGGAAACCTCATCGCCGTCTTTGACCACGGTCTCTTCATTCTTGAGAAATCTCACGTCTTCCTCATTAACATAAACATTGACAAACCTTCTCAACTTGCCGCCTTCCGATATCCGTTCTCCAAGTCCGGGATATTTCTGCTCAAGATTGTTGATGAGCGAAATTATGGTCCCCGAATCCCCTTCGACTTCGTCTTTCCCCTGTGTCAGTCTCTGAAGGGGAACAGGTATTTTTACTTTTACAGCCATTAAAAATTCCTCCTTAATAAATTGATTCGTTATGTCATCGTAAGCAAAGCGAAACAACCGTTCTCCATTGAGATCGCTTCGACACTATGTTCCTCGCAACGACCGAAATAAATACATTCATTTTTCATTTATCTTCTTCAGCGTTTCTTCAAAGGCCTTCATGTTGGGTGAAATGTGATAAGGTTCACCTGTATGTCCCATGATAGCTTCCTTTGTCTTGAGACCATTGCCTGTGATGCAGAGAACAGTCAGATCGTCTTCTTTTATATAACCTTCTTTTATCAATTTGATTGCAGAGGCAAGCGTTACACCGCCTGCAGTCTCGGCAAATATTCCTTCGGTCCCGGCGAGAAGTCTTATTGCATCGACAATCTCCGGGTCGGACACGTCCTCTCCAAAGCCGCCGCTTTCCCTGACGACATTAGTCGCATAATAACCGTCGGCCGGATTTCCTATCGCGAGTGATTTTGCAATAGTATCGGGCTTTACCGGTTTTATAACATCCACGCCGGACTTGATGGCGGTAATGATAGGCGAGCAGCCCGTCGCCTGGGCGGAAAACACCTTTGTATTTAATTCATCGATCAATCCGAGCTGCTTGAATTCCTTAAAACTTTTCCATATCTTCGTAAGCAAAGAACCGCTTGCAGAAGGAACAACAACGGCATCCGGGGCCTTCCATCCGAGTTGTTCCAGGATTTCATATCCCTGGGTCTTTGAGCCTTCCGCATAAAACGGTCTGATATTGATATTCACAAAAGCCCAGCGATACTTGTTTGCGATCTCGCTGCACAGCCTGTTGACATCATCGTAATTTCCGTCAACAGCGATGAGATTCGGTCCGTACACGAGTGAAGCGACTATTTTGCTGCGTTCAAGGCTTGCAGGGATAAAAATGAATCTCTTGAAACCTCCTGCCGCACCGTGGGCCGAAACCGAATGAGCCAGGTTGCCGGTGGATGCGCAGGCTACTGTATCAAATCCGAACTCCCTCGCCTTTGAAAGCGCAACCGCAACCACCCTGTCCTTGAAAGAAAGCGTCGGATGGGTGACCGTATCGTCTTTAATGTAGAGCTCCTTTACCCCTATGACCCGTGCAAGCTTGTCCGCCCTGACAAGAGGCGTGAACCCGGAATTAAGACCGCTTGTCGGCTCGCCGTCTATCGGCAGAAGCTCCTTGTACCGCCACAAATTCTGCGGCCTTGAAGTGATCCGGTCTCTTGTTAAAATCCTCTTTATTCCTTCATAGTCGTAAGCGACTTCAAGAGGACCAAAGCAGAATTCGCAGACATATATAGCGTCAACGGGATATTCCCTTCCGCATTCCCTGCATTTCAGTCCATGCACAAAACCCATTTATAAGCCTCCGTAATGATGTTTGTCATCCCTCTGTTTCAGGACACTATTCAGTTTTTATCGCAAGAAAAAATCATGGGAAACACCAGTATCCAACCCTCAGGAAATGACATGAGTAATTTCCATGAGTCTGTATTATGCTTTAAGTTGTGAAATTTATTCAAGGAGTTGGGGCCGGTATTTTATCTTCTTTAAATCAGGGACAAATCTTTCAACTCTTTGACCATCTGCTCAAACTCGGCAGGCGCCTCCCGCCCTAACAAAATAATCGCGTCGTAAGGCTCCATTTGTACGAACGGATCAACCGGCAAAAGGTATCTTCTGAAGATACCAAGAAACAGATTTCGCTTATCTGTCTCAAAAAAGAGGTCCTCATAAGCAAAGCTGATTTTTTGCGTGATCTGTTCTATATTTTCAAAATCCATTTGACCTCACGATGCTTCTACGAGAATATTTCATCGGCGAAAGGCACGCCGCCTATGGACTCTTCCATGTCCTTCAGGTCGTTTTCGGATATGCCGAGGATATCAAGCGACGACGGGTCGAGCGGATAGTTGGAATCCTGTTCGATGGGACCCATAATGTTTCTGGCCGTAATATAATCGGCAACATGTATCATCGCTACATGCTTTAAGTTCTTTTTTGCCTGGGAGGGCATGTGATGGTATAAAATCGTATCTCTCACAGTATCGGGCAAATTCCATTTCTCCGCAAGCCATGAACCGATATCGGAATGAGTAAACCCCAAAACCTTTCTCTCCGCGTCAAGCAGGGAATTTTCCGCTTCCAATGCGATTAAGACCTCCTGGTACTTCTCGGAAAAATATTTGTTCAGGACCAGGTATCCTATATCATGCAAGGTGCCGTTGACCAGGACTTCTTCAGCGATATCAAGCTTGAGGTTCCTTGATAAGAGCCTTGCGGTAAACCCTACGGCTACGGAATGGTTGAATATGCGCTGGTAATCAGAGGCCTTCCCGCTTTTCCCGTCGTTAAGGATGGTAATCAGCGATATCCCGAGGGCAATATTCTTCACGTTATTAAAACCTATTCTCATAATCGCCATGCCCAGGGCGTCCGAGTGTACTTTAAAGCCGAAAAAGGCTGAATTGGCCACGCTGAGGACTTTTGCAGAAATGGACGGATCATTCTCCACTATCTTTTCGAGGTTTTCCACTGTAAGCAGGTCGTTGCCGAGAAGACGCAGAATTTCCTGGGCAATGACAGGTATAGTGGGAAGCTCTTCGATTTGCTCTACGTAAGATTTTAACGAATCAATCATATTTGCAGTATGACGTTTCCTTTTTATATAACCATTAAACCTGTTTCAAAAATACTTATCGTCTTTTGACTTCGGTTCCTTAAATATTTAAAACAGGGTCATCAACCAATTCTATATGTTAAAATAACAAATCTCAACTATGCCTAACGAGCTGATCCAAACGATAATCAGTGACGATGAAGCCCTCCGCAACCGCTCAATCAACTCTCTGCTGCAGGGCAAAGGCAATGATGAACTCATGAAGCTTGCCGAAGGACTTGAGACCTTCAGGAAATCCTCGAACAACCTCTATCATAAGGTCAGGGCATCATTATTTCTCTTTGTAATTTACGGGCATTATCTCCAATCAGGTAAAGAAACACTTCAGTTCGGTAAAATTCCTTTTGAAGGCGTAAAAGCGGCATTTGGAAGGGATTTCGAGGGGGCCGTAAGCAATTATCTTTCAGAAATCAAAAACAGCGGCGGCTGTAACAGCGCGTTATTCAGCGCGTTATCAGAAGCATACTACAGCCTGTCATTCAGACACCTCCTCGATCAGGTCAAATTGTCCATCAGTCATTGCAGGGGAAACCATCTCCTTTTCAATATCAACGGGCTTGATGATTATCCATATTCTGTTTCGGGAGAATTAACAACTCCTGATGCGGATACGGGCATATATCCCATAGGAATGGATACATCTCCGGTAAGACTCGATCCTTCGCACAGCGGCTGGTCCGACATATTTTTTCTCGGAATGGATTTTCCCGAAGGCGCACGTGTCGTGAATCTTTCTGTAAATCTGAGAATTCGCGGAAACGATGGACCGATACTCCCCCCATGCGAATGCTATACCCGTTTTATAGAAGAACCTGTTATTTATCTGAAATCAATTGACCTCAAATCATCAAAAAAGATTTACACCCTTCGTGAACTCTTTAATTTCGGAAACGATTACCTGTCGCTTCTGAAAGCCGGGGTCGCAGCATCGGGGATTGTTCCACCGTGCTTTGAGAACAGGGACATAGCATTGAAAGATATTTTGCACAAACTGTTAGGCAAACCCGGCGGAATAGAGATAGTGACAAAGGTCAACGGGATCCCCAAAGGGTCGCGCCTGGCCGTAAGCACAACGCTTTTGTCGACGATCATAACGCGACTGATGCGGTTCAGCGGTCAGATAAAGGACCAGACCGGCACATTGACCGATGAAGAAAAAAGGACTGTGGCATCACGCGCAATATTGGGTGAATGGCTCGGCGGTTCAGGAGGAGGCTGGCAGGACTCGGGAGGACTGTGGCCCGGTATAAAAGTAATTACCGGGAAAACTGCCTGTGCCGGCGATCCTGAATTCGGCGTAAGCAGAGGATGCCTGCTGCCTGAGCATAGTGTATTTTCAGAGAGTGACTTGTCCGAAGGGGGGGAACAGAAAATACTCGATTCTATGGTCCTGGTGCACGGCGGTATTTCACAGGACGTCGGGCCTGTCCTTGAAATGGTGACGGAAAAATATCTCCTCAAATACGAAAAAGAATGGAAGGCACGGCTGAAGGGAATTCAGTTGTTCGACAAAATCGTTGAAGCATTGAAAACCGGCGACATGAAAGAGTTAGGCAGATTGACGACGGAGGACTGGGAAGAGGCGATCCAAAAAGTTATTCCCTGGGTCAATAACGCCTTTACAGAAGATCTGATCAAAATGGCAAGAGACGAGTACGGGTCCGGCTACTGGGGGTTTTTAATGTTAGGCGGCATGTCGGGCGGCGGCATGGCGTTCATTGTGGATCCGGAGATCAGGGACAATTTCAAAAGCAGGATTGCAATGATTATGAATGAGCTGAAACAAAAATACGGCCATTCCCTGCCCTTCATCATTGATCCGGTTGTGTATGATTTCGAGATCAACCATGAAGGTATTGTCGCAAAGTTGTTTAAGGGGAAAGAGGCAAAAATGCCGTCTATAGATGAGATTCCATCAATGTCATTGATAGAAGCATCAGCGACGAAGCAATCACTGAACAAAGAGATTGCCGCGCACCCTTCCGGTGCCCGCAATGACAAAAATGCGTTATCAGATGAAAACAAAATCAAGACCCGATACGGTTTTGACACGAGATCGCATGAACACATGAAAGCCCTCCTGAAAAACAATGATATAGGTCTTGCTAAAAACCGCCTTCCTTTGACAACGAGAATAGAGGATGTTGAATATGATGAAATTCCTCATTTTGAGGAAGAAGATTATCTTACCGCTCCTTCAACTCAGGCAGCACGTTATGCACTGTATGAAACAGGCGCCGGCGCCCTCAGCAACAACGAAATCGCCGTCGTCACTTTTGCGGGAGGCATGGGCAGCAGATGGTCGAGCGGCGCTGCCGTCGTGAAGCCGGTCAATCCCTTTGTCAGGATGAACGGAAAGTACAGGACCTTCATCGAAATGCATCTCGCAAAAAGCAGAAAGACGGGACTTTTATTTGGGCATCATGTGCAGCATGCCTTCACAACAAGTTATCTGACACATGACGTAATCGCCGGATATCTTGAAAAATATGCTCGTTTCAACTATAAAGGCAGGACCTATCTTTCCCTGGGAAAATCCATAGCACACAGAGTTTACCCTATGGAGAGGGATTTACGTTTTTACTGGGAGGAGCAGTTGCGGCAAAAAATGGACGAGAATGTTCAGAAGGTGCAGGATGATGCGCACAGGGCATTGATTGAATGGGCCAAAGCAAAAGGAGAGGGCGAAGATTATTGTGAGAACAAACCCATTTTAAGATTCAACCCCCCCGGACACTGGCATGAAATACCCAATCTTATAAAATCCGGCATACTTGCGCGGATGCTGAAAGACAACCCGCATTTAAAGTATCTGCTCTGCCACAATATCGATACAATGGGTGCATATATTGAGCCGGCAATTCTCGGTCTTCATATCAATACACAGGCGCGCATGACATTTGAAGTAACGCCGAGGCGTATAGAAGACAAAGGCGGCGGGCTTGCCAGGGTTGACGGGTATGTCAGGCTTGTCGAGGGGATGGCCCTCCCCCGTGAAGAAGACGAATACAATCTAAGCCATTACAATACCAATACCTGCTGGATATCCGTTGATTCCCTGCTTGATTACTTCGGACTCGGAAGGGGTTTAATTATAGAGGCTGCGGACGACCATGGCAAACAAAATGTTATATACGACGCAATATATAAAATCGAGAAAACGATGCCTGCGTATGTCACACTAAAGGAAGTAAAATATGTATGGGGAAGCGGACAGGAAGATACATATCCCGTCGTCCAGTTTGAAAAACTGTGGGGCGACATGACAGGGCTGAAGGACCTGAGAGCAGGTTATATATCGGTTTCGAGATTCAGAGGGCAGCAATTAAAGGCGCCTGCTCTGCTTGACAGATGGGTCACTGACGGATCGTTTGATTACGTGAGGGACAAATGCAGTTTTTAGGGGGTAACATGAATCAAAATAAAAAGGTGGCATTAATCAGGGGGGACAACAGGAAAGAAAATATCAGAAGGTGCCTCGAACTGGTCAGGGAAGACCTTGCTCCTGTAAAGAAGGCAAAGAATATTCTGGTCAAGCCCAATCTCGTTGCTCTCAAGCCGGACTTTGCCAATACACACGTCGAAGCGATTGAGGCGGTCATTGAGTTTATCAGAATGCTCGCGCCCGATACCCCGATTACTGTCGGCGAAAGCTCCGCCTCAGCCTTTTACAGGGGACTGCCCACGACAAAGGTGTTTGAAGATTATGACTATTACCGGCTTGTGAAAAAATACTGCAATGTCTCCTTGACCGATTTCGACGACGACAAAGAAGTCCTGCACAGCCCTATTCTCTCAGTTGTCGGCGACACGCATCTGAGAATTACGAAACGCGCGCAGGAGTTCGACTACAAAATTTCACTTGCGATACCCAAAACACACAATTTCGCGATCGCAACCTTCGGTATAAAAAACATGGCGGGACTGGTATTAAGACAGGACATGGCAATGATACACGGAATGAAGGGCGGGGTCGAAGTTGACGCCCCGAAGACACTCCTTGACAGGCTGCCTCCCGGAACGGTGTCAAAGGCAAGAAGGAAACTCCCTCCGTGGCTTATAAATTTTCTCTTCAGGCAATATCCCGCCTACCGCAAAAGCGTTAAGATGATACACAGGAATATTGCGGAATTAGCAACAAGGACATGGCCCGACCTGGTAATCCTTGACGGTTTTGTGTGCATGGAAAACAACGGCCCTGTGGATGGGACCCCTGTTGACATGAAAATAGCGGTCGCCTCCGCCGATCCTGTAAAGGCTGACGGCGTTGCAGCGCGTGCAATAGGATTCGAGCCTCAGGAAATCGGTTATCTGTACTATTTGCAGAATGAAGAGCGCAGAGGAGAATATTCTCTCGAAGGTCTTGTCGGCGACGATTTAAATCAGGTGAAGAAAAAATTCAAACGCCACGGAACGTATGATATCCAGTGCCAGTGGAAATAAATGAATCTCCGATGAAACGCATTCCGGAACCTGATTTAATGGATGACGTTGTGCAGGCAAAGGCCTATGCGGAAGCCGACTTTTCGGAGCCTCATGAGGCCTTTGTCAATCACTTTAAGCTGCGCTACCCTGATTTCATGAGCGGCGAAGTCCTGGACTTAGGGTGCGGCACGTGCGACGTTATCATGCGTTTCGCGCGTGTCTTCCCTCAGGCGACGATATTGGGCGTCGACGGCGCAAGGGCGATGCTTGACATCGGAATGCAGGAAGTAAACAGAAAAGGTCTTGTGCGCCGGATCAAATTGAAAAAATGCAAGCTGCCCTGTCCGGAATTATCAGGAATGAGATTTGATGCGGTGATCTCCAACAGTCTTCTGCATCATCTTGCCGATCCGCTTGTGTTGTGGCATACAGTCAGCAAATACGCAAAACCGGACGCCCCGATTTTTATTATGGACTTGTTGCGTCCAAATACTGTAGAATTGGCGAAGGGCTTTGTACAACAATACGCTGCCGATGCCGCACCTGATCTTCAGAATGATTATTACAACTCCCTTCTGGCAGCTTACAGAGTGGAAGAAATCCGTCAGCAGCTCGACATAACAGGTTTCAGATATCTGAACGTAGAGGTCGTCAGCGACCGGCATGTATTGATCTGGGGAAAAAACCGTGAATAACGAAAAGAGCGAATTTTTAGGGACCGCATTCAGGGCCGCTATGCTTGCCGGTGATATCATATTAAGCAAACTCGGCAAACTCTCCCGTGAGAATATAGACGTTAAGCAGGCGTCTGATTTCGTTACATCCGTTGACAGGGAATCGGAGCTGATCATAATAGAAACGATACGGAAAAAATTCCCCGGTCACCGTTTTCTTGCGGAAGAGTCTCTCAGGGAAGTTGAAGACGCGAATTACCGCTGGATAATCGACCCTCTTGACGGCACAACGAATTACATCCACGGATATCCGGTTTTCTCTTTGTCCATTGCGCTTGAATTTAACGGAGAAATTATACTCGGCGTCATCTTTGATCCTCTAAGTGATGAAATATTTACGGCAGAAACCGGCAAGGGGGCCTTTCTGAACGGAAAGCCCGTAAGAATCTCTACTCTCACTGATTTGACCGACAGCCTGCTGGCGACCGGTTTTCCATTCCGCAAAAGAGATTTAATTGACCCTTATCTGAAGCTTTTCAAAAACATATTCAACCGGGTCAGCGACATCCGGCGGGCCGGATCAGCCGCGCTCGACCTGGCTTATGTCGCATCAGGAAGATGCGAAGGATTTTTTGAAATAGGCCTCGGGCCATGGGACATAGCAGCAGGCAGCCTGCTTATTAAGGAAGCGGGAGGTATAGTGACCGATTTTGGGGGAGGAAATGACTTTCTCCTGACAGGCAACATAGTCGCCGCTGCACCTGCTATTCATGGAGAGATACTTAAAGAAGTAAAAGCAGTCTTTCAGGGAGCAATAGACCGGTAGCCGTCAAAGCAACCTCGGGTCAGTTCAGGTGCTTTAAAATTTCCTTGTATGTCAGCGGCGGGTCTATGATCTTCATGCCTACGAGCAATGTCTTGTCTTCAGGGGAAGTTTCCAGGAACCACATCAGCTCACAATTTAAATTCAATGTTTCACCCGTTGGGGCCTGAAAATTAATATTGACCAGCTTGCTTGGTATAAGGTCTCCCGACGCCTTGATAAAAGAGGTAATAAAATATTCCAGGCCGTCTTCAGACACGCTTTCAATGGTCCCGTCGAATATCCTGCCGCCCGATACTACCTTTGCGTTCAGAGGTGCTTTGTTAGAATTTTTTTCCATAACCAAGCCAAAAACCTGCCAGGGTCTTAATAATTATGATCAAAAAATTACTTCTGCAACACTCACAAATACCTTTTGCGAGAAGACTTGCAAATTTTATGCCCCATTTTTCTTAAGTTGAATGCATTTTAATTTCAAAGGGTTATCTAACTCAATAAAAAAGAGTAAATTGAGAAATGTAATATATTTCGACTCTTAGACTGCCGGGAAAATAAATAATGTAAATTTTTCCGACTTGACAGGCCTTGCTGCCTGTATTTCTTTCACCCCTGCAAAAGGGCAGTGGACTTTGTTTGATATAATGAGGTTATTAACCTTTTATCTGTTTCACTGCTGTCTGAAATACTATGAGAAAAATTTTTGAGCCGGCCGTCAGATTGATGGACCGTCTGGGGTACCCCCGGAAGTTTGCCCTGATGGCAATTGTAATCTCACTGCCGGTCCTTGCCTTTTTATTTCTGCTGATAAGTGAAATAAACAGAGATGTGTCTTTCGCAAAAAAGGAGCGTCTCGGGGTAAGGTTCAACCATGCGGTCATGAAATTTTTTCAGGACCTTCAGCAGCACCGCGGAATGGCAGCCGCCTTTATTGAGGGTGACGCCTCATTCAGGGAAAAAATCCTGGAAAGACAGTCTCACATTGCAAACGACATCAGGGCCATCGATGCGCTCAATAATGAATACGGGAAGGCAATCGGCATCACAGGGGAATGGAGCTTAATAAAGGAAAAATGGGACGCCCTCGGAGCACGGGTATTCAGTATGCTCAGCGCCAGAGAAAGCTTTGATATGCATACGGAGTTAATCAATGATACCCTTTCATTGATGGTCCGCATTGCCGACATATCAAATCTGACGCTTGACCCTGAAATTGACAGCTTTTACCTGATGGATACGGTAGTGAATAAACTTCCGGCGGCTGCCGAATATGCGGGACAGCTCAGGGGTCTGGGAATGAGCGTAATTATGCTGCCGGGAGACATCACAACCGGGGAAAAAACCCATCTGATCGTTCTGTCAGGCCTGTGTAAATCCGCAGTGGTAAAAATAACCGAAAGCATGGAGAAAGTCTTCAGAACGAATCCGGGACTTAAACAGATGATTGAAACACATCTTACGCATAATAACGCTTCCATCTACCACGCACTTGAGATACTCGAAAGCCGTGTCATCAATCCGGCGAAAGCCCATATCGGTCCCGAAGAGTATTTCGATGTTTTTACCAAAGCCGGCAACTCAATCTTTACACTCCACCTGTCTGTATCAGCCGCCCTTGAGGGGGTCCTGCAAAACCGCATTGACGGCCTGACGGGCAAAAGAAGTCTTATCGGAGCGTTTGCCGCGTTGATGCTTCTGATCATGGCTTATCTTTTTGCAGGCAGTTATTTGTCGGTAATGGATTCCCTGTCAAATCTTATGAATGCGTTAAAGCGTATGGGAAGCGGGGAGATGAATACAGTGGTTTCGCTCAAGACCAGAGACGAGATGAAACTTGTGGCCGACAGCTTCAACGAGATGGCGAAGAAACTGACCGGGGTCATGGAAGAATTGAAGCGTTCAAATGAAGAGCTTGAGCACTTCGCCTATCTGGCCTCGCACGACCTCAAGACCCCGCTCCTCACCGTGGGAAGCAACCTGAAACTATTTCACAGAAGGTACGCAGAGAAGCTTAATGAGGAAGCCGACCGGTTTATTGCCGATGCGATAAAAAGTACGATAAGAATGGAAAAGCTTATCAGTGACATACTCGCGTACTCGCGCGTTGGGACACATGGAAACCCCTTCGGTCCGGTCGATTGTTCCGAAGCGTTGAGTATCTCTCTCGAAAATCTGAAGATCGATGTCGAACGAAGCGGCGCGGAAATTACTCACGACAGCCTGCCCGCAGCAACCGGCGACCCTGTTCAGCTCGTCCAGTTATTTCAGAACCTGATAGGGAACGCCCTCAAGTTCCGGGGTGAAGAAAAACCGCATATTCATCTGTCTGCCGAAAGAAAGGGAAAGGAATGGGTCTTTTCCGTCCGTGACAACGGTATCGGCATTCCTGAGGAACAGACCAAAAAAGTTTTTGAGATCTTTCATCGTTATCATGGTGAAAAATATCCGGGCACCGGCATCGGTCTGGCAACCTGCAAGAAGATCGTGGAGCGACATGGAGGACGCATCTGGGTCGAGTCGGAGCCGGGCAGAGGATCGACATTCTACTTCACGCTTCCGGCGACAGACAAACGGAACGGCGAGGCTGCATGATGAGGCATAAGCCTTCAGTTATGGGTGCAATACTGCCGAAGTTGTCATTCCCGCAAGCGAAGCGCGTCGGGAATCCTCTATGAAGAAGATTCCGGACAAGCCGGAATGACGGCAACCCCCCCCAGTAACTGAGCGGTTACGATGAGGCAACAATTTTTATTGCAACCTGTATTTTGATTATGTATCATATCTCATGCTTGCAAACCGAAACAATTTGTGATATATCTTTTTTACACGGGGAGCGTTTATGCCAGAGACAAATTTTTTATGGGGTATTATTGCAGGTGCGGTAATCGTATTGACAGCATTCCTTGTTCCTGCCGTTTTGCAGATTACAAAAACTGCAAAGGCCGCTGAGAATTTAATCAGGACCACGCAGGAATCATTAACCCCTCTCATCGTAAAGCTCCATGAAACAGTGGACAAAACAAACCAGATCGCCTCACAACTGAACGAATCAATCGGCAATGTTCAGAAATTAACAAAGGCGGCAGGTGAGACAGGGGCCGTACTTAGTGATGTGAATGATTTACTCAGAAAGGCCGGAATGTTTTTTTCGGTCACAACATCGAGCTTCGGCAGCGGCATAAAAACTGCCCTGGGCGTTCTTGCGCAGGGGCTTATAAAAAAAGGAGGATAAAAATGAACGACGATAGAGGATTTTCAGCAGGCAGCGTTCTTCTTGCTTTTGTACTGGGAGGTATCGTTGGGGCGGGGGTGGCTTTACTTACGGCGCCGCAGTCGGGAAGAGAGACACGGGAGAAGCTGAAAGAGCTTGCCGACGAAACAAGAAAAAAGGCTTCCGAATACGCCGGGCAGGCAAAGGACACATTCAGCCATGCCATTGAGAGCGGCAAACATTACGTTGAAGAGAAAAAGTCATTGATCTCTACGGCCATTGACGCCGGCAAAGAGGCCTTCGAAAAAGAGAAGGAAAAATTGTCGAAAGGATAATTCGAAACGCTGACAATGACATCCATCGATGACAGAAAAGGGCCTGACAAGACCGAGGGTAAAGTAAAATCAGTAAGGCAAGTCTGTGAAGAAATAAGGTAAGCGCCCTGATGAAGAGATTCATAGGACTGGACGCAGGCTCTGTAAGTGTAAAGCTTGCGGTCCTGAACGCTGAAGGAAATATCCTCGAAACCAGATATGTCAGACACAAGGGGGACCCCCT